>NZ_JBHXJQ010000008.1:18443-126488 GCF_042722305.1 Microbacterium sp. NPDC058389 | reverse complement strand
GGGCGCGCCCGGGGCTTGTCTGTGTGAACGAATCGCCCAGGTCGCCGACGGCGAGGTGCGACAGGAAGGTGAGGTACTGCTGCCACAGCGGCTGGTCGTAGCCGTTCGCCGCGTTGAACGCGTCGATCTGCTCCTGCGTCGCCTGCATGCCCAGGATGCCGAGGGCCGGGCCCTCGGGCATCGCCAGGTTGAGCAGCGCGAACACGATGAGCGTCACGATCAGGATGACGATGAGCCCTTGGACGACACGTCGCCCCAGGAACATCCAGATGCCGAACCGGTTGCCCCCGGCCTTGGCCGTGGTGCGCGCGGTCTGCGCCGTCGCCGTGGTCATGCTTCCTCTACTTCTGCTTCTTGTCGCCGGTGACTGTCAGATCAGTCGGTCCACGACCACCGCTGCGGGTAGAACGACGCACCCGGGTCCTGGTGTGCGACGTCGAGACCCTTCTTGATGACCGAGACCTGGTACACCGGGTTCGGCATCCACATCACGGGAAGGTCCTCGGCCAGCAGCGCCGAGTACTCCTGCGCGATCTGCGGGTCGGTCGAGGCCGTCATCTGGTTGATGAGCGTCTCGGCCTCGGGGTTGTCGTACTGGCCGGCGTTCCACTTGGTGTCCTTCGCGAAGACGCGCTCACCCGTCGGGTAGGCCGGGAAGTACCACGAGCCCGCGGTGCCGAAGAAGACCAGCTCCCAGCTGCAGGTGGTCGAGCCCTCGACCTTGCAGGACTGCGCCTCGGTGAGCACCGAGTCCAGCGGCTTGGCGTCGATCGTCATCTTCACGCCGACCTTGGCCAGCGACGACTGGATCTCGGCCATCATGTTGTCGGTCTCCTGCGAGCCGTTCTGCGTGGTCACGACGATCTCGGCCTTCGTGCCGGCGGCGATGCCCTCACCGCACTGGTCGTCGCCCGCACCGGGCGTGGTGCACTCGAAGACGTCGTCCGAGTTCTTCGTCCAGCCGTGGCTGGTGAACAGCTCGGCCGACTTGTCGAGGTCGAACGGGTACGGGTTGTCCTTCTGGACGTCCGAGAGGTACGCCGAGTCCTGCGTCTGCGGCACCGGGCCGTAGTCCGGGGTGGCCGCGCCGTGCCAGATGACGTCGGAGATCGTCTCCTGGTCGACCGCGTACTGCAGCGCCTGGCGCACGTAGAGCTGGTCGTAGAACGCGCCCTTCTCCGGGTTGGCGAAGTTGTACGGCATGTACGTGATCGACCAGCCCGCCCACGGCTCGACCGAGTAGCCGAGGTCGGTGAACTGCTTCTCGTTGGTCAGCTGGGCGCTGGTCACGTAGCCGTAGTCGACGTCGCCCGAACGAACCGCGTTCATCTCGGCGTCGGCCGACGTGAACGGAACGAAGGTGACCTCCTTGATGGCGGGCTTGTCGTCACCGGTGTACTTGTCGTTCGCGGTGAGGACGACCTGGCCCGAGTCGGACCAGCTCTTGACCGTGTACGGCCCCGAGACGGTCTTCCACAGCTCGTTGGTCGCGTACGTCTTCATGTCCTCGGCCTGAGAGAACAGGAAGTCGAACACCTGGACGGCCGTGTCGGCGTCCTGGTCGAAGTCGCCGATCTCGCCGTCCGCGCTCGTCTTGTCCCACGCGTGCTGGGGCATCGGGTAGACGAGGCTCAGCTGGTTGGCGAGCAGGAACTCCTCGTTGTAGACGGCGTCGAACGTCAGCGTGAAGTTCTTGTCGTCGATGATCTCGAAGTTCGTGATGTTGTCCGGGATGCGGCCGGCCGAGTAGCCGCCCGTCTTCTCGGCGTTGTACCGCACGAGGTTGTACCAGAACTCGACGTCACGCGACGTGACGGGCTCGCCGTCCGACCAGTCCAGGTCGTTCAGCGTGATGGTGACGGAGAGGTGGTCGTCGCTGAACTCGTACGACTTCGCGGCCGAGCCCTTCTGGTCCCACTCCATCTTTCCGCTGGTGCCGTTGTACTCGAACAGGCGCGGCCACATGGTGGCCTTGATCGCGCTGTTGTGCGTGGCCATCGTGTCCGGGCTCGAGATGGGCAGGATCCAGTTCGGGCCGGTTCCTGCCGGAAGCGCGTAGCTGACCGAGTCCTTCGTGTCGCCGGCCGACTCCGTCGCGGACGACGCGCATCCGGACATGACGAGGGCCCCGGCCGCCACGACGCTCAGGGTAGCGAAGAGACGTCGCATCACTGGCTTACGCATCAAACCTCCTTGTTCACACGGTCGAGACGGGTCATGTTCGTTGGTTTCTCGACGCACTTTTCATCATTCACGCAGAAAGTACCCGCGCAATGCCATCCTTATTACGTTCTCGTAACTTACTTACTCCATATTCGGAGCAAGCAAGCTTCGAGCAACTCAGCCGAAGAGGCGCGGCGTCAGGTCCGGAGCCGTCTCGAAGCGATCGAACGGGAACATCGGACGCTGGATGCGGTGATGCCCGAGACGCTGCAGGTCCTGGTCGACGCCGCCCGGCGTCAGGGCCAGCGTCCAGCCGCGCTGGATCGCGTACAGCGTGGGCTCGAGGTAGCCGATCTTCGTGACGACGATCTGCGCCGCGAGCGGGTCGAGCCCGATCGCGGTGAAGTCCTCGACGGCGTGGTACGCCTTGCGGAACTCGGTGACGATGACCCGCAGGCCTCCGACGCGGATGACGGCGATGCCGCCGGCATCCGGATCCCCCTCGTACAGCCCCTCCAGGACGCCGGTGATCGTGACCGGGCCGTGCGGACCGTGGTCGATGCGGGCTCCCGCGGTCACCGTGACGGTGTCCCCCACACCCTGCAGGCGCAGCTGGGCGAGGGCTTCGGCATCGAAGATCGAGCCGACGAGGACGGTGGGCGCGTCGGCGGCGGTCAGCCGTTCGTCGGCGAGCAGCTGCGCCAGCGTCCACGTGACGTCGCCGGTGCCGCCGGCGCCGGGATTGTCGCCCGAGTCGCTGATGAAGTACGGCGTCTCCGTCGCGGCGAGACCGGCGGTGACGCCCTCGGCGAGGGTTCCGGGAGGGCCGACGAACTCGAACTCGTCGCGCGCGTCCCAGAATGCCTGCCCGAGCTCCTCGGCGGCGGCCGAGATCGCCGCGTCGTCCGTGCCGGTCACGACCACGACGCCGTGGCAGCGCGGTTCGTCCGCCCACGCGTAGCCGATCCACACCGCGGCGTCGATGACACCGGGGCGCTGCTCGATCTCGTCGATGCGGGCGTACAGGCTCTTGGCCGGCTCCACGCGCGTGGAGGTCTTCTCGCCGGGGAGCAGGATCGGCACCGTCACGTGCGCGCGGCGCGGAGCGATCCCGGACTGCAGGGTCTCGACGAGGTTCTTGATGGCGCGGTCGCGGGTCTCCCACGTGTCTTCGTGGGGCGCGAGCCGGTAGCACGTGATGATGTCGACCTGCGAGACGAGCGGGTCCGACACGTTGCCGTGGAGGTCCATCGAGGCCGACACCACGACATCGGTGCCGATCACCTCGCGGATGGCGGTGATGAGGTCACCCTCGGCGTCGTCGAGACCGTCGACGCTCATCGCGCCGTGGATGTCGAAGAAGAGCCCGTCGAGCGGAGCCTCGGCGACCAGGGTCCGGAGGCCGTCGAGGATGCGCCCCTTGATCTCGTCGTACACCTCGCGCAGCACGGCGCCGCCGGGGATCGACCGCGCGTAGTACACCGGCAGCCACTGCGCCGCACCGAGGTACGTGCCGTCGCGCAGCGACGGGTAGCGCTGGATCAGATCGTCGCCTTCGACGCGCTGGAAGTCGCGCGCCCCGGCGCGGTGAGGGGAGAACGTGCTCGACTCGATCGCCATGCCGGCGATCGCGATACGCGGGAGAGGATGCTGGGTCACCACGCCAGTTTAGGCAGGGTACGGAGAATCCATTCGCCCCTCAGGACTAACTAGCCGATCTTCATTCGATCTTGGACGAAGTTGCCTTCAGGTCACGGTCGATACGCTCCGGTTCGAGCAGCGCCGCCAGCAGGGCGTCGCCGACGCCGCGGGCACCGCCGAGTGGACCGGCCGCCGAGACGCTGATCTCGAGCAGGTCGGTCGACATCGGCAGGCACAGCGTGTAGATCGCCTGGCGCACGCCGGCGATGAAGGCGTCCGCCGTCGCCAGCTGCCCACCGATCGCGAGCACTCTCGGATTGAAGAAGTTGATGATGGTCGCGAGCACCTCGCCCGTGCGCTGGCCCGCCTCGCGCAGAAGTCCGGTCGCCCGCGGATGCGCATCGGCGGCGAGCGCGAGCACGTCTTCGAGGTGGTCCACGGCGATGCCCGACTCCCGCAGCGCGTCGACGATCGCCGCCCCGCTCGCCACGACGTCGAGGCACCCGACGCGCCCGCACGAGCAGATCACCGGCGGCGCACCGGCGAGCGCGACATGGCTGATGTCGCCGGCCACACCGCGGTAGCCGCGGTACAGCTCGCCGCCCACGATGACGCCGCAGCCGATGCCGGAGCCGGCCTTCACGAAGACGAGCTCGTTGACGCTCTGCCCGCGCTCGACGAACTCCCCCATCGCCATGGCATTGGCGTCGTTGTCGACATGGGCGGGCAGCCCGGTGATGTCGCGGAGCAGGTCGGCGACGACGATGCCGTTCCACCCGGGCATCCGCATGGGCGCGAGCAGCCGGCCGTCGCGCGAGTCGACCGGGCCGGGCAGGCTCATCGCGATGCCCTCGATGCGGGTGCCCGGCAGCTCGCGGGCGAGCTCCTGCACCTTGTCCCACACGTCGACGAGGACGCGCTGCGGACCGTCGAGCAGCGAGAGCGGCTGATTCGAGTCGGCGAGCACCTCGCCGCGGCGGTTCATGAGCACGATCGTCATGTGACGCTCGCCCAGGTCGACGGCGGCGACGATCGTCTCGCCGGCGCTGACCGCCAGCATCCGCGGCCGTCTGCCGCCCTTCGAGACGCCCCGGCCGGTCTCTTCGAGATAGCCGTGCGCGATCAGCTCCTCCACACGCAGGGCAACCGTCGAGGCGCTCAGTCCCGTGAGGCGACTGAGGTCGGCGCGCGACTCGGCGCGCCCGCTCTGCACCAGGCGGAACAGCTCCCCTGCGCTCGGCGTGCTGGTGGCGGTCATCGTAGGCCTCCCTCTCGGAGACCCACCATACGGGCAGAGCGAGCAACTTGCGTCGAATTCGGACGAACTCTTTCAACCCTCGTAGGAACAGTCCCCTGACTCGACGGACGCGCGGGGGGACCGGCATCCGCTCTGCGCCGTCCGAGCCCGCCGAGAATTCAGGAACGACGGGGCGTCGGTACGGCGGCTGCCGCGTGTTTCCGCGGTTGGTGCGGCGCGGACCGCCGGAGTCTCCTGAATTCTCGGCCGGGCCTGCCGGCGGCCCGTTGCGCCATCAGCGAATCGGGCTCGGCGCCGGGGGTGCGACGACGATCATGGACCAATGCCCGTGAATGGTGTCGGAGTGACCGCGGTGGCCGTGGCGGCGGCGCGCGCGCTCGAATCGGACCGCCCCGACCCCCTCGTCGTCGACCCCTGGGCGGCCGCGCTCGTGCGGGCGTCGGAGGTCGCCGTGCCCTTCCCCGAGCGCTGGCCCGAGGACATCGACGAGGTGCCTGCGGTCGAGCAGTCGATGCTGCTCGGCGCCACGTACATCGGCCTGCGCACACGGTTCATCGACGACGAGCTGCGCGCGGGCGGCCTGCGTCAGGTCGCGATCCTCGGCAGCGGCCTCGACACGCGCTCCTGGCGGCTCGACTGGCCCGACGGCACGTGCGTGTACGAGCTCGACTCCCCCGACGTCGTCGACTTCCTCACGGGCACGATGGATGCCGTCGGCGCGGCGCCGACCGTCGACCGTCGCCCCGTGGCGGCCGATGTGACGGCACCCTGGGCCTCCGCGATCGTGCGCAGCGGCTTCCGTCCGGCCGAGCCCACGCACTGGGTGCTCGAAGGGCTGCTCCCCTACCTCGCCGCGCACGATCAGGCCGCGCTGCTCGACGACATCGTCGACCTGTCGGGGCCGGGATCGCGCGCCGTCATCGAGCGCGCGCCGGCGCTCACCGACACCCCCGAGACGCGCGAGCGACTGCAGACGTTCGCCGCGGCCACCGGCATCCCGTTCGATGAGCTGCTCGCCCGCATCGACCCACCGGATCCGGCCGCCGTGCTCGCGGCCGCGGGCTGGAGCGTCGCCGCGATCTCGGTCGCCGACCTCGAGCAGCGCTACGACCGGCCGCTCCTGGCGGACCGCTCCGTGACGGCCGCCGCTGATCGCGGCGGCTTCGTCGTCGCGATCAAGGGGTGACGCGAAAGCGGGGATGACGGACGCCGTGTCCGCCATCCCCGCCGCGCCCCACGTCAGTGGAACGACTGCAGGTAGCTCGGGATCGTGTCGGTCCCGCTCGCCATGCCTCCGATCCCGTTGACGACGTGGTTGATGATGCCGTTGCCGCCGAGCGAGACGGTCAGCAGGTTGCGCAGGCGGATGCCGGGACGCTCGGGCACCTGGAAGCCGCTCTCGGTGACGATCGACGGATCGACGTTGTTGTACGAGTACACGCCCATCGCCCACGCGTCGTGCTGCTGCACGTCGTCGCCGACCCGGTAGCCGGCCCAGCCGAGGCGGTCGCCGTTCTTCCACGCCGCCTGGTTCGGCGCGTCGTAGGCGAGTTCGCTCTGGTAGAAGAACGTGCGGCCGCGCTCGCCGTTCCACAGCGTGTTCTCCTGCTGGAAGTGCTCGACGAACAGGCCGTAGGCCGTGACGTCGTCGCCGTTCACGACCAGGCCGTGCCGGGACGTGTTGAGGTCCCAGCCGATGCCCTCGCCGTGGTCGCCGCGCCACGCCCAGATGTGGTCGATGAGCACGTCGTCGGAATTGACGACGAGCGCGTCCTGCACCTTGCCGGCGACGGCGCCACCGACCCGCAGGAACACGTCGTGCAGCCGGATCGGGTCGTCGGCGTGGTCGGCGGACGCCCCGGCGGCGCCCACCTCGAGCAGCACGGGCGCCGCATCGGTGCCGGCGTCGAACAGCACTCCCGACACCGAGACGCCGTCGACATCGGCGACGCGCATCGCCGCGACTCCGCCCTCGTTGACGATCGTCGCGAAGCCCAGGCCGAGCACGACGGTGTCGGCTCGATCGACCCGGATCGTGTCGTCGAGGTGGTACACGCCCGGGGTCAGCACCAGGTGCAGCCCCTGTGCGAGCGCACGGTTGATGGTCGCGGCATCCGTCCCCGGCTGGGCGACGTAGAAGTCGTCGAGCGGGATCGACCGGCCCTGTGTCGGACCGTTCGCCCACGACGTGCCGCGCGCGTCGGTGCGCGTGCCGGGCACGAACACGGCGTAGTCGCCGGCGGACGAGTCCCAGTACAGGTACGGCTTCTCGGCCACCACCGGTGTCGTGTCGACGACCGTGTGCGACGGGTTCGGGAAGTGCGGTGCCGGCGCGCCCTGCACGCCCGTGAACGCCATGTTCCACACCGAGCCCTCCCAGGCGCCGAACGACGAGTCGCGCGACAGCCACTGCTGCTGCGAGTACGACCGCACCGTCCCGGTGACCTTCGAGTCGGCGATGTAGCCCCCGCTCGACCAGCCGTAGCTGCTCGGTGCGAGGTTGAGGTCGCCGTTCACCTGCACGCGGCGCATCGGCGCCGCCTGCGACACCGCCCAGCGCGCCTCGCCGGTGTGCGGGTTGATGGTCAGGTTCTCGACCGAGCGCCAGAAGTTCTGCGTCGCGTTGCCGCCGAACCACTGCGCGTCGGCCCACACCCCGCCGTTGATCGCCACATCCGTCGGGTTCACGCCGAGTCCGCTCACCGAGGTGTAGAAGCCGACGTTCGCGTGGACGTCGTACGAGCCCGGCTTGAACAGGAACTGGAAGCGCCCGTCGCCGAACTGGTCGCTCTCCTGCTGCGCGAACGCGGCATCGAGGTCGGCCTGGATCTGCGCGTCGGAGGTCGTGTCCTCGTACACGTGGACGTTCGGGCCGAGGTCTCCGCCGCCCGTCAGCGGCGGGTTCCCCGGCGAGCCGGCCCCGTCACCGGCCCGCACCTGGACCTCCCACAGCGAGTAGCCGTACCCGGTGCCGCGGGTCACGCCCGCGAGGCGGACGTAGCGGGCGTCGGCGCTCACCGCGACCGAATCGGCCCCGCCGTCGCCGTCCGCGACGGTCGCGGCGGTCGACCACGATGTGCCGTCGGCCGACACGTCGACGCGGTACGCCTTGCCGAACGCGGCCTCCCACGACAGGTCCACGCGGCACACCTGCTGCACGCTGCCGAGGTCGAGCGTGAGCGACTCGCCGTCGGCCTGAGCGCTGGCCCACCGGGTCGTGGCATCGCCGTCGATCGCCTTGGCCGCGGTGAACGGGCCCTCTTCGGACGTGGCGGATGCCGCCACCGCAGGCACCGCGGCGCACTCGGTGCCGCCACCCGGGCCGCCGGGATCGGTCGGCTCGCCGGATCCTGCGGGCGTGCCGTAGACCCGCGCCTCCCACAGCGAGTAGCCCCATGGGCCACCGCGCTTGCTGAAGTCGAGCCGCACGTAGCGGCCGGTGCCGTCGAGCGACACGCTCTGGGCTCCGCCGGCGCCGTCGGCGACGGTCGCCCCACGCGTCCAGGTCACGCCGTCGGTCGACACCGAGACGGTGAAGGCCTTGGCGTACGCGGCTTCCCAGTCGAGCTCGAGCCGTTCGAGGTCGACCACGGCGCCGAGGTCGATGCGCAGCCACTGCACATCCGAGAACTCGCTGCTCCAGCGGGTCGTGCGATCGCCGTCGACGGCGTTGCCGGCGGCGTACGCGCCTTCGGTGGAGGATGCCTGAGCCGACGCGCCGGCGCTGACGAGCCCGGGCGCGGCGGCCGCTGCGGGCAGCACCGCGGACGCGGACAGCGCCCCGGTGAGGCTGAGCGCTCCGGCGAAGACGGCTGCGGTGAGCGTCGTCGCGACAGCGCGAGAGGTGGATCTCATGACGGAATGTTCCTGTCTGGTGGGGAGAAGTCGAGAAGGGGCGATCGCGGAGGCGCCGACACCGGAGGAGGGGGCGCTGACGGGTTTTCCGGGGGCGAAGTGCCAGTGCAGGCGACGACGCCTCCGCGATCGGTTTCAGTCGACGAGCACGTAGTTCTCGTCGAGGACGGTGCCGCGATGCGGCTTGTACTGGTCGTACCCGCGCGGGTTGCACTGCAGCCCGCCGTTGATGCAGTGCTCGACGAGCGCCGTGAGGACCTCCTGGTCCCACGCGTTGACGAAGTCGTAGTGCCACGACTGGTCAGAGCCGCTCGCGAGATGCACATCCGACAGGTCGCCGCTCACGGGCCACGCGATCTTGAACTCGATCATCGGCACCGCGACGGGGTGCGTCTCGGGGCACTGCCCGTCGACGGGGTACGCCATGTGACTGCCGCCGCCGTGGTGCGACGCCTCCTGCGGGGTCAGGTGCTTGCCGTCCCAGCACGAGGGCGACTGGTACCGGATGTTCAGCTCGGTGCCCGGCGCACAGTAGTCCGGAATGGACCAGTTCTTCGTGCTGTCACCGCACTCCCATCCCTCGACCGCGCCGGGCGCGCTCTGGAACGAGGCGACGGTCGCCATCATGTCGCCCGCGACGAACCGCAGTCCGGCCGGGAACGGCACGACGTTCTCGTAGTCCTCGATGCCGGACTTGTAGTAGATCGTCATGGGGATGTCGGGCTCGATCGGCTGGTCACCCCGATACAGCGCGGGGAACCAGTAGCTCGAGTGATCCTGCGGCACCGTGCACGTCGAGGCCGTGTTCGCGAGGAGCGACTCGGGCGTCGTGAACGCGTTCGTCGACCGGTTGCCGACGAACGTGTGCAGGTGCGACGCGCCCGGCTGCCCCGGGAAGACGATGGGGTCGTCCTTCAGGAAGTGCGAGAACGTGCAGTTCGCCTGGAACTCGTGGTGCGTCACCTCGTCGTCCCATCCCGGCGTCCCGGTGTCGACGGGGTCGCCGTCGCCGAACACCTCGAACTCGTGGAACGAGTAGCCGTAGCCCGTCGCCCGCTCCGTCCCCGTCCACTTGACGTACCGGCCTGCGGTGTCGACGTCGAACGACTGCACTCCGCCGTTCCCGTCCGCGACATCGGCCACGACGGTCCAGTTCGTGCCGTCGTCCGAGACCGCGACCGTGTAGTCGCGGGCGTACGCGGCCTCCCAGTCGATCCGGATCCGCTCGATCGGGTGCGACTCGCCGAGGTCCACGCGGAACCACTGGTCGTCGCTCCACCCGCTTGACCAGCGGGTTCCGCGGTCGTTGTCCACGGCGTACCGGGGCCCCGTGCCTGCGCCCTCCGACGACGAGGCCGACGTCACCGCGTTCAGCGACAGGAGCGTGTCGGGCGCCGCCTGGGCGCTCGGCGCGATGGCGACGAACGCCGCCGCGGCGAGCGCGATCGTGCCGAGTCCTGCGACGGCGGATGCCGCCAGCCGAGGCCTGCGGGGGCGCCATCGCCGCCCGCGTGAGATGTGATCCATCGAGGTTGTTCCTTTCCTTGCCTGTCTCCCCCGAGGGATGGCCTCAGCCGCTGTAGACGCCGACCTCGTAGAGCGAGAAGCCCCAGTCGGTGCCGCGCTCGGTGAGGTCGAACTTCACGTAGCGGGCCTGACCCGAGATGCCGACCTGATCGATGCCGCCGTCACCGCCGGTGACCGTCGCCGCCGTGCGCCACGTGACGCCGTCGTCCGACAGCTGGACGGTGTAGGACTTCGCGAAGGCGGCCTCCCACACCAGCTGCACGCTGCTGAGGGGGTAGCTCTGCCCGAGGTCGACCTGGATCCAGCCGGTCGGCGCCCACTCGCTCGACCAGCGCGTGGCGAAGTCGCCGTCGAAAGCCTGGCCGGGCGAGTAGTTGTCGCCCCATACCTGGAAGCTCGACGCCGTCGCGGTCTTGCCCGCGGCGACGTTGGTGCCCGAGACGGCGGGCGGCACGACGCGGAACGACCGCGTCTCGACGCCGACGTTGCCGTGGCCGTCCTCGACGTAGATGACCGACTTCCAGACGCCCACGCGCGCGGGGGCCGTGAAGGTGATGCGCGAGCCCTGCTGCTCGTGCGCGACCCAGGTGACTCCGCCGTTCCCGTCGATGTACTTCGAGTTGACGAACGTCACGATGTCGAGCGCGTCGCCGTCGGGGTCGGTGACCGGGAGGTCGACCGTCACCGTGCTGCCGGCTTCGACGGAGGTGGCGTGCGCGATCGTCATGTCGGCGATGCGCGGCGGACGGTTGCCCTGCACGGCCGAGCCGTTCCAGACTTCGGCGATGCTGTAGTACGCGAGGCGCCGGTTGCCGCCCGGGTAGATGTTGAACCACGTGGCGCCCAGGTCTCCCTCGAGGCCGAAGTGGAACAGCGTGCCGCCGAGCGCGACGCCGGCGTGGGCGCGGATGCAGCGCCACGCGTCGACGTAGCCCTGGGCGTTCTCGAGGTCGGTCGGCTGGTCGGGCACGCCGTTGGCGTCGTCGGGGACCTCCCACTCGCCGGCGGGTCCGCCCTCGGTGATGATGTACGGCTTGCCGTAGTGGCCTGCCTCCCACGCACCCTTGACGCCGCAGATGTCGCCGTACGAGTTGACCGACAGCAGGTCCAGCGCCGGGGCGTGGTCGCGGTAGTACGGCCAGGCGCCGGTCCAGGCGTCCGTCGACGTCACCGGGTGGGTGGGGTCGGCGGCGTGGATCGCGACGGCGACCTCGTTCACGTACTGCGCGTAGGCCACGCGCTGGGCCTCGAGCTGGGCGCCCGAGTAGCAGTTCTGCAGGCCGAGCAGCGACTCGTTGCCGACGTTCCACATCAGCGTCGCGGGGTGGGTCTTGTACACGCCGACCCACTTGAGGATGTCGGCCTTGGTGGTCGACTTGTAGTTCGCGTCGGTCGTGTAGTCGATGCAGCCGCCCGAGCCGGGGCCGCCGCCGGGCACGAGCCAGAACCCGTTGATGACACGCACGCCCTTGGCCGCCGCCGCGTCGAGCAGCGTCACCGTGCCGGCGTCGGTGCCCCACGTGCGCGTGGTGTTCGCGCCGGTCGCCGTGAACGCGTCCATGTACTGTGCCGCATCGCCCATCGGCGGGCCCCAGGTGAATCCGCGCACCGTGTAGGGCTGCCCGTCGACGCGCAGCTTCCAGTCGCCCTCGGTGCCGGTCACCGCGACGGTGCTCGCCGCCGTGAGCGGGCCGGCGCTGCTCGGATAGCCGGGGTCGGGCGTCCCGGGGTCGACCGGGTCGACGGGATCGACCGGACCCGCGCCGTGGGTGCCGTAGACGCCGAACTCCCACAGCGAGTACCCGTAGCCGTTGGCCCGGTCGGTGCCGGTGAGCCGGACGAAGCGCCCGTCGGCGTCGACGTCGAGCTTCTCGATGCCGCCCGGGGCGTCGGTCGTGGAGTACACGGTCTTCCAGCCGCCCGTGCCGGTGTCCGACACTTCGATGCGGTACGACGTCGCCCGCGCGACCTCCCACTGCAGCTGGAGCTGCGAGATGTGCGAGACCTCGCCGAGGTCGACCTGGATCCACTGCGGATCCGCCCATTGACTGGCCCACCGCGTGCTGGTGTCGCCGTCGAAGGCGGCGGACGCCGGCAGGTAGGTCGGGTTCTCGGACGACGACGCGGTCGCGGTGCCGCCCAGCGCCAGATTGTCGAGGGATGCCGCAGCCGCCGGTTGCGCGGCGGCAAGACCCGCGCCCAGCAGGGCAGCCAGGGTCAGCCACGTCAGCGCACGACGACGCGTCCGTGACGGGGAGGGGGAGGTGAGGGACACGAGCGTGACTCCTTCGTCAGTCGGAACCGCTCGACTGGGGACCCGAGCGGGATAGCGCTCTCAAGCGCGTGGCCCATTCTGGCGAGGCAAATTACTTACTGTCAAGACTGTAAGTAAACTCGATGCGTCTGCCCGGTTCCGCGCGCCGATGCCACATATCTGCTGATCCGCGGGCATTTTCAGAGGCGTGGAGCGCCGTGTTCAAGGCGCCACGGCTCACCGGCATCCATGAACCGTTCTCACGTTCTTCCCGACCCGACGGCATGCTGGGCTGAAAGCGCTCTCATCTGGCGAGTAGGATCGCGGCATGACGACGCCGGGCCCGCGACTGCCGACGCTCGATGACGTCGCACTCGCCGCAGGCGTCTCGCGAGCGACCGCCTCGCGCGCGATCCGCGACGCCCGGCGAGTGACGCCGGAGCTGCGCGAAGCGGTGGAGCGCGCGATCGAGCAGACCGGCTATGTGCCGAACCGCGCGGCGCGTTCGCTGGCTTCGGGCGGATCCAGCTCGCTGGCCATCGCGCTCGCCGGAATCGATCCGTCAGACGACGCGTCGTCCGACCCGTACGCCGACCCGTTCTTCGGCCGCGTCGTGAGCGGGCTCGCGCGCGCTGTGCGCGCCCACGACCGCGATCCGGTACTGCTGCTCGCCGAGGGCGAGGCCGAGCGACGCAACGTGCTGCGCAGCTTCCGCACCGGGCAGACCGCCGGCGTCCTGCTGGTGACCACCCACCCCCGCGATCCCCTGCTCGCCGAGGCGATCGAGGCCGGCGTACCCGCCGTCATGTTCGGGACTCCCCCGGACGATGTGCCGATCAGCTTCGTCGACGTGGTCAACCACGAGGGAGGGCGCCTCGCCGCCGATCACCTGACCGCACGCGGCGCGCGCGTCGTCGCGGCCATCGCCGGCCCCGCCGACGTCCCCAGCGCGGCGGCGAGGCTGCGGGGCTTCCGCGATGGCGTCGCCCGAGCCGGCCAGGCCTTCGCGCCGGTCGTCGAGGGAGGCTTCTCGGTCGAGAGCGGACGCCGCGCGATGGCGGCGCTGCTCGACGCTCATCCCGGCATCGACGGCGTCTTCGCGGCGAACGACCTGATGGCGCTCGGGGCGATCCAGGAGCTCCGCGCCCGCGGCATCGACGTGCCCGGCGACGTCGCGGTCGTCGGCTTCGACGACTCGTTCATGGCCGCGATCTCGCAGCCGGCGCTGACGACGGTGCGCCAGCCCATCCAAGAGATGGCTGACGCCATGGTGCGGCTGCTGCTCGACCGCCTCGCCGATCCCGCCGCACGCCCCGCCTCGGCCCTGTTCGACCCGCGGCTCGTGGTGCGCGAGAGCGGCTGAGCGCGGCTCAGCCCGCGAGCGCCTGGAGTTCCGGGATCACCGGGACGGCGGCATCCGTGACCGGCGTGAGCGTGATCACGAGCGGATCGTCGTACCCGGTGTCGGCGTCCACGCGCCGCAGCAGCCCCTCAGCGTCGACCCAGTAGCGGATGCGCGGGTCGGTGCGCTCGTCCGCACCGGGGGCGAGGAAGACGTCGACGTCCACACCGTCGACCGTGTCGGCCCGGACGAACTGCGCGCCGTTCTGGCGCAGCAGCAGCGGATTCTCGGCCCGATCGGACGCCAGGCTCAGCACGACCGTGAGCGCGCCGTCGAGCGGCTCGTCGGGCACCAGACCGGTCACCTGCCAGCCGTCGGCCGGCGGGTCGGGCAGACCGTCGGGCTCGCCGGCGAGAGGCACGAGCGCCTTGCCGTGCTGCGTCCACTGCAGCAGCGCCCACCGCCCGTCACCGGTCTCGACGACCGCCGTCGCGTCGTGCGCGCGCAGGTCGACGCGCCCGGTCAGCTGCAGCGTGTCGTCCGCGACCGGCACGCGGGCCTCCAGCGCCATGACGCGCGCCTCGTAGGCGCGCAGCCGCGCGACCGCGAGCCGCTCGGCCTCGTCCCCGCTGACGGGGCGCGGCGATGCGGTTGCCGACGCCGACGCCGACGCCGACGCCGACGGAGCGGAGCCGTCTGCTGTGCAGGCCGTCGCACCCGCGACCACTGCGACGAGCACCGCGACGACCGCCAGCGCCCGGCCGATCATCCGCGCGCCCGGTCCGCGAACAGCTCGGGCGAGGGCACAGCCACACCGTCGAGGTCCACCTCCGGCGCCTCCGCATCGCCTGTCGCGTCGTCGGGCATCGACGGCTGGCGCGGAGGCGCGGCTACCTCCCGATACGGGATGCCGGGCGGCGTGGTCGGACGCGGGATGCCCACGCCCACGGCACGAGTGCTGCCGCCGGTCGCGCAGTCCCACGACGACAGCAGGTCCACAGGCGCCGTCGTCTGCAGCGTGTTGCCGGTCGCGCACAGTCCCGCCCCGGGTGCGCGCTCCGATGCCGTGTAGGCGAGGTCGAGGGCGTTGCCGCGCAGCTCGTTCTCTTCGACGCGCGTGCCGTCGGGAGGGATGTCCTCGCTCGATCCGATCTGGACCCCGGCGGCGGGATGCCCCGTCACGAGGTTGCGCCGGATGAGGTCCTCCTGGCCTCCTGTGACGGCGATGCCGATGCCGAAGGCCCCGTATGCCACCTCCGGCGTGCTCGCCTGCTGGTTGTCGGCGACGAGGTTGCCGGCGAAGGTGGTGCCGCGCTGCGGCACGAAGGCCTCCTGATAGTCCGAGAGCAGCGAGGCGCCGACCCGGTTGTCGGTGAAGCGGTTGCCGACGACCGTCACGGGTGCGCTCGCGTTCGTCTGCTCGTAGCCGATCGCGTTGTACTCGGCGACGTTGTCGCGCACGACGATGTCGCAGTCCTGGCACTGGCCGACGTAGAACCCGGAGTCCGCATGGCCCGACGCGTACGACTGCTCGATCACGCCATGCTGGGTGTCGAAGGCGTAGACGCCGTAGAGCCCGTTGTTCGAGGCCGTCACGTAGCGCACGGCGAACCCCTGCAGCGGCGGGTAGTCCTCGGGGTCGAGCCGGGTGTAGCCGTCGCTCCCCCGCGCGAGTCCGCCTTCTTCCGTGAGCCCGGTCACGAGCACGCCGTTGAGAGTGTGGTCCCGCACCGTCAGGTTCTCGACGGTGACCCCGGACGCCGTGACGACGACGCCGTTCGCCCGCAGCCCGCCGCCGTCGATGACGACGTCGTTGCGGTCGGTGCCGCGCAGGGTGAGGCCCTCGGTCGTGATCGACACCGACTCCTCGTACACCCCCGGCCCCACCTCGACGATGTCGCCCGGGACCGCGGCATCCACCGCCTCCTGGATCGTCGCGGCATCCTCGGGAACCCGCACGACACCGGCCTGCGCCGGGGACGACGGGCCACCGCCGTCGGGGGCTCCAGAACACCCCGATAGCGCGATCAGCGCGACCGCGACGACGGCGGCAAGACGTCGGGCGGGCATGTTTGGCATGCTACTCGGCGCTTACATAGGGTGAACGCATGTCTGCCGAGGCGCCCGACCCGACTCGCCCGAGCAGGCGCCGGTTCCTCGCGACCGGCGCCGTCGGGGTCGCCGGTGCGGTGGCCGGACTCGCCGGCGGCTACGCGCTCGGCACCGCAGCGGGTGCAGGCGGCGAGGCCGCCGAGAGGGATGCCGCCACCCCTGCCGCCACGGCATCCGGGGCCGCCGCAGAGCTCGTCGACCCCCACGGCGCGCACCAGGCCGGCATCGCACGGCCGCAGCTGCTGCAGCGTCAGCTGCAGCTCGCGGTGCTCGACCTCGACGACGTGCCGATCGCCGAGCTCGCTGCCCGGCTGGACGCGTGCGGGAAGACCATCGCAGACCTCTGCGCGGGCGAGCACCCCGGGCTCGGCGGCCTCGCGCCGGCACGACTGACGGTGACGATCGGGGTGGGCGGACGCATCGTGTCCACGGCGTTCGGCGGGGCGCTCGGATGGACGGATCTGCCGGCCTTCTCGCGCGATGACATCCCGGACGACCGCCGCGACGGCGATGTGCTCGTGCTGTGCCGGTCGGACGACGGCGCCGTCGCCGCGCTGGCGCGGGACGCGGTGATCGCCGGCCTCGGCGGCCGCGCGCGCTGGACCGCCTCCGGCTTCACCTCCGCAGCCGACGGGCCGGCGACGCGGAACCTCGTCGGATTCCATGACGGCATCAGCCTCCCGCAGGCCGCCGCCGAGCTCGACGAGTCCGTGTGGCTGGCCGACGGTGCCGCGAGCGGGGGCTCGATCGCCGTCGTGCGGGTCATGCCCATCGACACGGCGGCGTTCACCGCCCTCGACCTGCACGCACAGGAGGCGGCGGTGGGACGGACGCGCAGCACGGGTGCCCCGCTGTCGGGCGGAGCGGCATCCGACGATCCGGATCTGAACGCCAAGAGCGCGGCCGGCGTGTTCGACATCCCGGTCGACGCGCATGTGCGTCGCGCGCATCCGCTGCCGACGGGCCTGGACGGCCTGATGATGCGGCGCAGCTACGCGTACAGCAACGGACCCGACGATCAGGGCGCCATCTTCGTGTCGTTCCAGCGCAGCGCCGGCTACTTCATCCGGACACAGCAGCGACTGGACGAGTCCGACGCGCTCCTGGCCCACACCCGCACCACGGCCTCCGGCGCCTTCCTGATCCTTCCCGGATTCACCGCGGAACACGGCCTGGGCCGGGCGCTCCTTCCATGACGCGCCCCGCGCGGGACCTGGGCGGACGATGCGGGCATCGATAGGCTGAGGGCTCGAACGCTGTCGTGAGGCGACACGCCGGGAGGGGCGAGCGAATGGCGATGAGGGTCGATCGCAGACGTGATCGCGGGCTGACGCGACGGATCGCCGTGCCGGCGGCTGCGGGGGTCGCAGCACTCCTCGCGCTCACGCCTGCCGTCGACGCCGCCGTCGCGGCGGGACCGGTGTCGGGCACCGTCTCGGGCACGGTCTTCCACGACTTCGACTCCGACGGCGTGCGCAACACGGTCGAGAGTCCCGGCATCCCTGTCGACGTCGGCATCGCCGGAATCACCGTCACGGCCGTCGACGCCGACGAAGACGTCGTCGGCACCGCCGTCTCGGGAGCGGACGGCTCGTATTCGATCGCCGTCACCGGTGCGCGCACCGAGCAGCTGCGACTGACGTTCTCCGGCCTTCCCGACGGCTACCACCCGTCGTACTCCGTGCTGCCGTCGGTGGGGACGGGCTCGTTCTCGGCGAGCGATGTCCAGCTCGTCACCGTCGGCGCGACCACCGCGGACTTCGGCGTGAACGCGCCCGGAGACTACTCGAAGGCCGGCACCGACACGCCCGTCGTCACGGCCATCCATCAGGCCGGCACCCGCGACAACGGCTACGCCAGCGACCAGCCGTCGCTGGCCGCGTTCCCGTGGCAGGACGAGTTCACCGACGAGAGCGCGAAGTACTCCTTCAACATGGAGGAGGACCCGAACGCACCCCGTGAAGGGGGCTACGCCGTCAACCGGACGACCCTCGCGGTCAGCAACCAGACCGGCACCCTGTGGGGCATCGCCACGCAGCGCAGCACCGGCGATGTGTTCGCCTCAGCCCTGCTCAAGCGGCACACCGACCTCGGCCCCCTCGGCATCGGGGGCATCTACCGCGTGCCGACCGTCATGGATCCGCAGACGGGCCTGCTCGGCACCCCCGGGGCGGTCGAGCAATGGCTCGACCTCAGTGCGTTCGTCGCCCCTCCCGGCCTCGACCTGAGCGCGGCGGCCCGGGGGCTCCTCCCCGATCCCAACAACCCCGGCAACGACCCGCTGGCATTCGAATGGGCGGGCAAGGTGGGCCTCGGCGCCATGGCGGTGAGCGAGGACCAGTCCACGCTCTACGCCGTCAACCTGTACACGAAGGCCCTCGAGGTCATCGACATCGCGACGGCGACACGGGGCACCCCCATCCCGCTCGGGCTCGGTGACGGCGACCGCCCGTGGTCCGTCGCCGTGCACCACGGCCGCATCCTGGTCGGCTACGTCCAGGATGCGACGGACGCGTCCGCGATGGTCGGCATCGTGAAGGAGGCGGATGCCGCCGACCCGACGGCACTGGCCGGCGCCGCACCCGCGCTCACGATCCCGCTCGACTACGAGAAGGGCACGCCGTGGCGCCTCGGGCAGACGTGTGACGAGAACCCCGGCAGCTGCCACTGGCACGCATGGGTGGACGTCTTCGACGACCACGCGTCGTGGGGCCTCGCGGGCACCGGCGGCGGCATCGTCGCCCACCCGCAGCCGACGCTCAGCGACCTGGACTTCACTCCGCAGGGCGACCTCGTGATCGGGATGCAGGACCGCTTCTCGCTCCAGATGGGCCGCGAGACCGTGGGCCCGAACGGCGAGACCAACGCCGACGGCGGCGCCTTCGAGGCGATCAGCGCCGGCGACACCCTCGTGGCCTCGCCGGCGAGCAGCGCCGGCGGCCCGTACACGCTCGAGAGCGACGGGATCGTGGGCGGTCGCGAGACGGCGTCGACGCTCACCCGGCAGGGCCCGGGCGGGCGCGAGTTCCTCGTCGACGAGAACGTCTACTCCGCCGAGAACTACGACGCCGCGACAGGCACGCTGCTGCCCACACCGCCCGAGCACGACGAGACCACCACGGGCGGACTGGCGACGATCCCCGGTGTGCCCGAGCTGCTGTCCACCGCCTTCGACCCGGGTGGCTACTACCAGACGAACGGGTTCAGCTGGTTCCGCACGTCGGACGGTTCGCGCACGGACGCCCGCGTCGTCTCGGGCGAAGGTCTCGGCTCGTCCCTGCGCAAGTCGGGCGGCCTCGCCGACGTCGCCGCGCTGCTGCCGCTCGCCCCGCTGCAGATCGGCAACGTGGTGTGGTTCGACGCGGACCGCGACGGCGTTCAGGATGCCGACGAGCCGGTGCTCCCGGGTGTCACGGTCACGCTGACCGGTCCGGGCGGCGCCCAGCTCGCCTCGACGACGACCGACGCGTACGGGCAGTACTACTTCGACACCGACACCGTGGAAGGCTTCGAGCCGGGCGGCGGCGACTACGTCGTCACCTTCATCCCGCCGACGGCGGGCGACATGTTCGACGGCGACCCGCGGTTCGGCACGATCGCGTGGTCCTCGGCCGGGTTCACGGTGCAGGATGCCGGCTCCGACGATCAGGTCGACTCCGACGCCGACCCGGCGACGGGCGAGGTCGGCTACACGGCGGGCACGCCCGGGCAGAACGACCCCACGATCGACGCGGGACTCATCGCGACGGTGTCGACGCAGATCCAGAAGATCGTCGACCCCGAGGGCGAGCCCGTCGAGCCCGGCACGACCTTCACACTCAACGTCGAGGCGCGCGACTTCCGCGGAGACCCGATCCCGCTGCCGGCCGAGGACGCCACGCTGACCCTCACGGACGGCGAGGTCGCGACCATCCCGTCGCAGCCGGATCCCGATCTGCTGCCCGCCGGCACGCAGCTGCGCATCACAGAGCCCGAGGATCCGAACTACACGGTGACGGTCACGCCGTCCGACGAGTGGGTCCTCGTGAGCGACGGCACGCCGGAGGCCGGCATCATCACGGTCACCAACACACGCCTGCTGTCGACCGGCTTCCAGATCCAGAAGCAGGTCGTCGATCCGGGCGGACTGGCGGGCGACGCCACGTTCACGGGCGGATGGCAGTGCACCTACCCCGACCCCGAGACGGTCGTCGGCGAAGGCACGTGGGAGCTCCAGGCGGGCGAGACCGAGACGATCGCCGGCGAGGGACTTCCCGTCGGATCCACGTGCACCGTGACCGAGGACGACCCCGCCCCCGCCGACGGCGGGACGTGGGCTGCGCCGGTCGTCGGCGACCCGGTCGTGCTGGGCGTGGACGGCACCGACGTCGTCCCGCTCGTGACGGTGACGAACGAGTTCACCCCGACGCCCACGCCGACGCCGACCCCGACGCCGCCGGGTCCGCTGCCGCCGACCGGGGCTTCGATCCCCTGGCTCGCTGCCGGCTCCGGCATCGCGCTCGCGCTGGTCGGCGTCGCGCTCCTGCTGATCCGCCGGCGCACCGCGGAGCGCCGGTGACGCCCGCGGCGGTCTAGCGGGTGTCGCATGTCGGCGGCCCGTGATTGGCTGACGACATGGACACCACGACCTCTGCGGACGGCACCACCATCGCCTACGAGAGCTACGGTGACGGCCCGGCCGTCGTCGTCGTGAACGGGGCCCTGTCGACGGCCGCCGACGCCGCGGGCCTCGCTCAGGCGCTGGTGGATGCCGGCTTCCGCGGCATCGCCTACGACCGGCGTGCGCGCGGTGCGAGCGGCGACGCCCGCGGCTCCACGCCCGAGCGCGAAGCCGAGGACCTCGCGGCCGTCATCCACGCGGTCGGCGGCGCGACCGCCGTCCTGGGCCACTCGTCGGGCGCGGTGCTGGCGCTGTACGCGGCGTCGCGCGGCGTCGCGACCGGGGCCCTGTTCCTGTCGGAGCCGCCGCTGCGGTTCGGCATCGACGAGCCGGCCGATGACCTCGCCGAGCGCCTGCAGCGCTGCGTCGACGAGGGCCGGCCCGACGACGCGATCGTCACGTTCCAGCTCGAGGGCGTCGGGCTTCCGGAGCAGATGGTCGAGGCCTTCCGCGCGAGCGACCAGTTCGCGTCGGTCGTGCCGCTCGCCCAGTCGACCGTCTACGACACGAACCTCGTGCAGGTCTCGTCGGTGCCGAGCCCCGAGATGCTGTCGGTGCACGGTCCTGTCACGATCCTCCGCGGCGAGCAGACCTTCCCGATCCTCCTCACGGCCGCCGACCGCCTGGCGGAGGAGCTGGCGGGCGCAGAGCTCGTCATCGTTCCCGAGTCGGTGATGCACCGGCCGGATCCGGCGGCGACGGTGCGCGTCGTGGCCGAGCGCCTCGCGTAGACGATCGGTCACTCCGCGGCGGCGGCTGCCGTCTGACCTCGCACGCGCAGGAGGACCGCCCGGCACGCCGGACGGTCCTCCACGTGTGAGCCGCCACGCTCCCCCCGGGGCGCCACGGCATAGCCGCTAGTGCTGCGACGCTCCTTCGGCGCCGATGCCGGTGAGCGCGCGCACCTCCATCTCGGCCTCCTTCGCCGGGTCCTCGGTGCCCTTGTCGAGGATCGTCCCGAGCCAGCCGAGGAAGAACGCCAGCGGGATCGACACGATGCCCGGGTTCGACAGCGGGAACCAGGCGAAGTCGATCGCGTCCGTCTTCAGCATCGACGTCTCGGACCCCGACACGACCGGCGAGAAGGCGATGAGGATGATGGCCGACGAGAGACCGCCGTACATGCTCCACAGGGCGCCCTTCGTCGTGAAGCGCTTCCAGTACAGCGAGTACACGATGGTCGGCAGGTTGGCCGAGGCCGCCACCGCGAACGCGAGCGCGACGAGGAACGCGACGTTCTGCCCGTTGGCGCCGATGCCGCCGATGATCGCGATCACGCCGATCACGACGACGGTGCGCCGGGCGACCTTGACCTCTGCACCCGCAGCAGGCTTGCCCTTCTTGACCACCGACGCGTAGATGTCGTGCGCGAAGGACGCCGCGGCGGTGATGGTGAGACCGGCGACCACCGCGAGGATCGTCGCGAACGCGATCGCCGAGATGAGGCCGAGCAGCAGCGGTCCGCCGAGCGCGTTCGCGAGCAGCGGGGCGGCCGAGTTCGCGCCGCCGGGCGCCGCGGCGATGACGGCGGGCCCGACGAGGGCGGCAGCGCCGTAGCCGAGGACCAGCGTGAACACGTAGAAGATGCCGATGAGCCAGATCGCCCACACGACCGACTTGCGGGCCTCCTTGGCCGTGGGCACGGTGTAGAAGCGCATGAGCACGTGCGGCAGGGCCGCGGTGCCGAGCACGAGCGCGAGGCCCAGCGAGATGAAGTCGACCTTGCTGATGTCGCTGACGCCGTACTTCAGGCCCGGGTCGAGGATCGCCGGGTTCTCCGCGACGACGGTCGCCTTCTCCAGCAGCGCCGAGAAGTCGAAGCCGTGCATCGCCAGCACCCAGACGGTCATCACCGCGGCGCCCGCGATGAGCAGCACGGCCTTGATGATCTGCACCCACGTGGTGCCTTTCATGCCGCCGATGAGCACGTAGAGGATCATGAGGGCGCCGACCACGGTGATCACCAGCGACTGGCCGAGGGTGTCTCCGATGCCCAGCAGCAGCGACACGAGCCCGCCGGCACCCGCCATCTGCGCGAGCAGGTAGAAGAAGCACACCACGAGCGTCGTGATGGCCGCGGCGACGCGCACGGGCGTCTGCTTCAGGCGGAACGACAGCACGTCGGCCATCGTGAACCTGCCGGTGTTGCGCAGCAGCTCGGCCACGAGCAGCAGGGCGACCAGCCACGCGACGAGGAAGCCGATCGAGTACATGAAGCCGTCGTACCCGGTGATGGCGATCGCACCGACGATGCCGAGGAACGACGCCGCCGAGAGGTAGTCGCCCGCGATCGCGGCGCCGTTCTGGCCGCCGGTGAACGAGCGCCCCGCGGCGTAGTAGTCGGACGCGGTCTTGTTGTTGCGGCTGGCGCGGAACACGATCACCATCGTGATCGCGACGAACAGCGCGAAGATGCCGATGTTGAGCCAGGGGTTGCCGGGGGCCGAGGCAGGCGCGGCGTCCGCCGCGAAGACGATGCTCATCGGGTGACCTCCTCAGGGGTCGAAGCGGCGTCGGCGGCGACCGACTCGCGGATCTCTCCCGCGATCGGGTCGAGGCGACGGTTGGCGAAGCCCACGTACCAGGTCGTGACCGCGAACGTGGTGACGATCTGCGCGATGCCGAGCAGCATCGCGACGTTGACGTGGCCGAACACGGGGGTCGACATGAAGTCGTGGGCGAACATGGCCAGCAGCACGTAGGCGAAGTACCACGCCAGGCAGGCCACCAGCACGGGGAAGACGAACCCGCGATGGCGCTTCTTCAACTGCTGGAACCGATCGGATTGCTGTACCGCGCGGTAGTCGACGTCAGGTGTCGTCGCCGCGCCCGGGGCGTCGTTGCCCATGGCTTCTCCTTCGAAGGGGGGTGGATCGCGCAGCGCGTGCTGCGCGTGACGATGTTGCCGCGCCCGGCACCGCGCAGACGGGCGACGCCGCTCGTCGTCGACGAGCGGCGTCGACGGTGCGACGAACGGGGCCCGGTCGCGCCGGGCGACGGATTACGCTGGCCTGAGAATGCCCGACTCGCTGCTGCTGTTCGCGGGCGCCGGCGCTGTTGCCGGGGCCGCCGCGGTGGGTCTCGTCGTCCTTCTGCGGCGCGTGCTGGTGTCGTCGCGCGAGCTCGGCACCGACGCCGAGCAGGCGACGTACCAGACGCTGCACCTCGCCGCCCGCGCGGCCAAGCACCTACGCGGCGGCGTCAGCCAGCAGGACGCGGTGAAGGCCGGCCGCCATCTGAAGGCGCTGCTCGGCTGCGACACGTTCGCGATCGTCGATCCGCACGGCGTCGTCGCGCTCGACGGCGACGAACGGCTGCGCGAGGTCGCCGCCGAACTCGCCGCGACGGTGCACGCCGCCGGCAAGGCGCAGGTGCGCCGCGGCGTCGGCGCCGGCGCCGACGTGGATGCCGTGGCCGCCCCGATCCTCATCGGCAGGCGTCCGGCCGGCGCGATCGTCGCGTTCGCGAGGCCGGTGCGTGCGGGACTCGTGCGCGCCACGGCGGAGGTCGCGGACTGGACGGCCGCGCAGATCGAACTCGGCGAACTGGATGCCTCGCGCACAGCACTCGCCGAGGCAGAGGTTCGGGCCCTGCGCGCTCAGATCAGCCCGCATTTCATCTACAACGCGCTGAACGCCATCGCGTCGTTCATCCTCACCGATCCGCAGCGCGCCCGGGAGCTCGTCCTCGAGTTCGCCGACTTCACGCGCTACTCGTTCCGCCGCCACGGGGAGTTCACGACGATCGCCGAGGAGCTGCACTCGATCGACAGCTACCTGCGCCTGGAGCGCGCCCGGTTCGGCGACCGTCTGCAGGTGACCCTGCAGATCGCCCCGGAGGTGCTCGGCACCGTCATCCCGTTCCTGTCGATCCAGCCGCTCGTCGAGAACGCGGTGCGGCACGGCCTCGAGGCGAAGGAGGGCGGCGGGCGCATCACGATCGAGGCGTCGGACTCGGGCGCGTTCGCCGAGATCACGGTCGAGGACGACGGCGTGGGGTTCGACCCGGAGCAGATCCGCGAGGTGCTCTCCCCCACGCCGGGTCCCTTCGGCGCGGGTGTGCCGGGCGGCGCGGGCACCGCCCGGGCACGCGACAACGTCGGCCTGCGCAACGTCGACGCCCGCCTGCGTCAGGTGTACGGCGAGGAGAACGGCCTCGTCGTCGAGACGCAGATCGGCGCCGGCACGCTCGTGCGCATGCGCATCCCGAAGACCCTGCCGAAGGCCGCGTCGGCCACCGGCCCGATCCCTGCGAGCGCCGACTCATGATCGACGTCCTGATCGCCGACGACGAAGAGCCGGCTCTCGCCGCGCTCGCGTATCTCCTGGAGCAGGACTCGCGGATCGGACGCGTGCACCAGGTGTCGACAGGCGCCGACGCGATCCGCCTGCTCACCCGCGAGCGCGTCGACGCGGTGTTCCTCGACATCCACATGCCGGGCCTGTCGGGGTTCGACCTCGCCCGCGCGCTGCAGCGGTTCGAGCACCGGCCCGCGCTCGTGTTCGTCACCGCCGACGAGGAGGGCGCCCTCGAGGCGTTCGACCTCGAGGCGGTCGACTACCTGCTGAAGCCCGTCCGCGCCGTGCGGCTGGAGAGATCCATCTCGCGCGTCATCGACGCGCTGCGGCAGACGCCCGAAGCGTCCGCTCCCCCGGCGGCCGAGCTCATCGCGGTGACCCTCGGCGGCACGACGCGCATGATCCGCAGGGACGACGTGCGGTACGTGCAGGCTCAGGGTGACTACACCCGCTTGTGCACCGCCGAGGGCGGGTTCCTGGTGCGCGTGCCGATCTCGGATCTGGAGCGCCAGTGGGCGGACGCCGGCTTCGTGCGCGTGCACCGCTCGTACCTCGTCGCGCTGGCGCATGTCGCGCAGATCCGGCTCGGCTCCGATCACCCGACCGTCATCGTGGGCGATGCGGCCCTGCCGGTGAGTCGACGGATGCTGCCCGGACTGCGCGACCGGCTCGCGCAGTCGACCGTGCGGGCGGATTCGTGACCGACGAGCCCGCCGAGCCCGGCCGGACGCCCCCGCGACCGGAGCGCGTGCGCGTGACCGCGGCCGGACTCGGCGTCCCCGCACGCCCTGCGTTCGACCTGCGCTCGCCCGCGACCGGCGGGCGGGCGACGGAGCCGGCCGCCGTCTACGTCCGGTCGCTGATCCGCTCGCAGCTGCGCCTCGGGATCGTCGCAGCCGTCGGGTTCATCGTCGCCACCGTCGCGTTCGTGCTCGTGCTCGCCCTCGTGCCGGACCTCAGCGCGGCGGTCGTCTGGGGTGTGCCGGCATCCTGGCTCCTCCTCGGGTTCGGGCTGTACCCGCTCGCCCTCACCGTCGCCGTGCTCTACGTGCGCGCGGCGGCCCGCAACGAGGCGCGCTACCGTGCGCTGACGGTGGACGAATGAACCCCTGGGTGGGCTACCTGAGCATCGCGGCGGTCGCGGCGGCGTCGACCCTCATCGGGTTCTACGGCCTGCGGATCTCGCGCACGACGAGCGACTTCTACGTCGCGAGCCGCACCGTGCGGCCGTGGTGGAACGCCTCCGCGATCGGCGGCGAGTACCTCTCGGCCGCCTCGTTCCTCGGGGTCGCCGGGCTGGTGCTGCTGACCGGCTCGCAGGGCATGTGGTTCCCGATCGGCTACACCGCGGGGTACCTCATGCTGCTGCTGTTCGTGGCCGCGCCGCTGCGCCGCTCCGGCGCGTACACGATCCCCGACTTCACGCAGGCGCGCCTGGAATCCACCGGCGTGCGCCGCGTGACGAGCACCCTCGTGATCGTCATCGGCTGGTTCTACATCGTGCCGCAGCTGCAGGGGGCCGCGCTCACGGTGCGGATCACGACGGGGATGCCGGCCTGGGTGGGATCCGTCGCCGTCGCCGTCATCGTCGCCGCGGTGGTGATGGCCGGCGGGATGCGCTCGATCACGTTCGTGCAGGCGTTCCAGTTCTGGCTGAAGCTCACGGCGCTCGCGGTGCCTGCCGTCGTCATCCTCATCGTCGTCGCGGGCGGCGTGGCGGGGCTCGTCGCGCAGGCGGCATCCATCGATCCGTTCCCGCCCACCGCAGGCCCGTCGGGGCTCGACGCCTACCGCACCGTGTCGCTGATGGTCGCCCTGCTGCTCGGCACCCTCGGCCTGCCGCACGTGCTGGTGCGCTTCTACACGAGCCCCGACGGCGTCGCCGCCCGCCGGACGACCGTCATCGTGCTCGCGCTGCTGTCGGCGTTCTACTGCTTCCCGACCGTGTTCGGACTGCTCGGCCGCGTCTTCGCACCGGATCTCGCCGAGGGCGGTCAGGCCGATGCGCTCGTGCTCATGCTCCCGGGACGGCTCATCCCGGGACCCGCGGGCGTGCTGCTGACAGCCCTCGTCATCGCCGGTGCGTTCGCGGCGTTCCTGTCGACCACATCGGGACTGGTCGTGTCGCTCGCGGGCGTCATCAGCCAGGACCTGCTCGGCGGCAGCGTCCGGGGCTTCCGGATCGCCGCCGTGCTCGCCACGGTCGTGCCGTTGCTCGTCGCCCTCGCGACCGAGTCGTCGGGACTGGCCGGAAGCGTGGGCCTCGTCTTCGCGTTCACCGCGTCGACGCTGTGCCCGGTGCTCCTGCTCGGCATCTGGTGGCGGGGTCTCACGGCGCGCGGTGCGGTGGCCGGCATGCTCGCCGGGGGCATCCTGTCGGCCGTCGCCATCTTCGGCGGCGGGATGCTGGCGGCCTGGGCCCCCGGCATCCGCCCGTTCCTCGAGCAGCCCGCAGCCTGGACCGTTCCCGTCGCCGTCGCCGTGATCATCGTCGTGTCGAGGACCGATCGCCGCGGCGCCCCGCGCGGCGTGGACGCGTTCCTCGCCCGGTTGCACACGCCTGAGGCGTGACGGCGGCCGGAGCTACGCGATGCGCGTGCCGGACGGCAGCCGGCCTGCCGGTGTGCGCGTGCGCGCCCACGCCCACCACAGCAGGCCGGCGGCCAGCAGCAGCTGCAGCGTCATGCCGACGAACCAGCTCGGCGTCGACTGGTCGACGACCTCCCGCGGGGACGGCTGGTCGCCCTGCTGGTACGGCGCGCAGTCGTCGTACCGGGTCTCGAGCTCGGGGGCCTGCTGGGCCGCCCGCACGCCGTACTTGATCTGGCCGAACAGGTCGCGCGGGTACCCTTCCGGCCCGAACTCGGTGGGTGTCGCATCCGCCAGGATCACGAACGGGTTCGCCGCCAGCAGCCACCACACGTGGTCGAACCGCGGCACCTCGTACGTCGAGGTCGTCCACTCGCCGCACGACAGCTCGACGTCGTCGTCGCACGGGTTCATGTCGCTGGGCGTCTCGCCGGGCGCGCACGGGTAGCTGTCGCCCGTGTAGTCGCCGTAGTCGAGCGAGCGGTAGTGCGTCGTCACCTCGGAGCGGACCGTGAACCCGACGAGCGCGAAGGCGATGACCGTGCCCACGACGAGCGCCATCACGACGAGATACGTCGTGGCGACCGAGAACAGCGGGCGCGACAGGATGCCCGACAGTGCGACCCCGATCGCCGCGATGATCCCCACCTCGAACACGAGCACCAGCAGCGACACCGTGATCGTCGACGGGCTGCCGCCGCCGGCGAGCGTCGCCACCACGAGGAACGGCAGCGCGACCGCGACGAACGCGAGGCCCGTGATCCAGGCCGCGAGCACCTTGCCGAGGAGGATCTCGGCGGTCGTCGCGAGCGTGACCTGCACCGGCGCGAGGGTCGCGGCATCCCGATCCCCGTTGATCGCGTTGCCGCTGAGCGTCGGCGACACCAGCACGATCAGCAGCAGCGTGATGTAGACGATGGTCGACGAGATCGCGCCGCCGGGCTCCGGGACCGACCCCCACGCGAGGAACGACAGCCCGGTCACGATCATGAGCAGCAGGGCGAACACCCCGAGGAGCACGTACCAGGCGACGCTGCGGGTGCGCTGCGTCAGCTCGAGCCCGATGATGGTGCCCAATCGCTGCCCGCTCATGATGTCGCCCCGCTCTCGTCGGCGACGGCCGGAGGTGGGGATGCCGGCGGCGGAGGCGGCACCTGCGGCGGGCGCCCGTCGCCCAGGTCGAGGAACGTGCGCTCGAGCGACCCCTGCGCCGCGGCGAACTCGACCACGTCCAGCCCCTTCGCGACGAGGTCGCGCAGCGCCGCGGCCGCGTCCTCGTCCGTCTCGAACGACACCACGACATCGCGCCGGTCGACGCCGACGGCCTCGACCGGCATCCCGAGCGCCGCGGCGACGCGCTCGACGGCGGCCGCACCCTCGACGGTCGCGAGACGCACGCGCCACGGCCGGGCGCGGCGCGCGGCCGCCTCGACGCGGGCGGGATCGACGGTGGCGCCGGCCAGCAGGAACACGGCGTCGTCGACGACCTCCTCGAGCTCGGAGAGGATATGGCTCGACACGAGCACCGTGCGGCCCTCGGCGGCGAAGCGCCGCAGCAGCCCGCGCAGCTCGATGCGCGCCTGCGGGTCGAGGCCCGACGCGGGTTCGTCCAGCAGCAGCACGCGGGGGTCGTGCACCAGCGCGCGGGCGAGGCCGAGCCGCTGCTTCTGCCCGCGCGACAGCACCCGCGCGGGTGCGTCCGCGAGTTCGACCAGCCCCACGTCGGCCAGCAGCGCATCGGCGCGCGCGGATGCCTCGGCCTTCGGCATCCCGTACAGCCGGGCGGTCACCGCGAGCGTCTCGCGTGAGCTGAGCGCGTTCCACGCGCCGAGGGCGTCGGGCATCCAGCCGAGCCGGGCGCGAGCGGCCTGCGGGTCCGCGACCGGGTCGATGCCGTCGATGCGGATGACACCGGCGTCGGGCGCGAGCAGCGACGCGAGCATCAGCAGCAGCGTCGTCT
Organism: Microbacterium sp. NPDC058389; assembly: GCF_042722305.1. Classification (NCBI taxonomy): domain Bacteria; kingdom Bacillati; phylum Actinomycetota; class Actinomycetes; order Micrococcales; family Microbacteriaceae; genus Microbacterium; species Microbacterium sp. NPDC058389. The sequence continues at coordinate 96,829 of NZ_JBHXJQ010000008.1, read as the reverse complement.
TGCCGGAGCCGTTGGGGCCGACGAGGCCGGTGACCCGGCCTGCGCGGGCGTGGAGCGACACGCTGCGCACCGCCTGCACCGGGCCGAACGCGCGTCGGACGCCCTCCACCACGATGCCGGGCTCGCCGGCGGGCTCGGGCGGTGCGGCAGCGGTGCCAGGCGTGGTCATGGGGTCACCCTAGCGGGGCGCGCCGACGCGACCGTGGACCGTCGCCCGAGGCGTGCCGGCGGGCCGGATCCTCCGCGCGCTCACCCCACCGGGAGCGCACCTTCGGACGGCGCGTGATTCCGCCGCCATCGCAGGGCGCCCTGCGCTTGCCGGGTCAGCACGCGATCCAGTCGGCGGAAGTCCTGGGCGAGGATCCAGTGCGTCGCCCACCCGGGCAGCCATCCGGCCTGCCAGCGCAGCGCGCCGCTCAAGTCGCCGACGTATTCGGCGCGGATGTGCGTCACCGTGCCGGCGGGTCGGCACGCATATTCGACACGCGAGTTCCAGGGTGCAGACGAGATCCACACCACGCGCCGGTTCTCGTCGAGCAGCGCCAGCCGATCGATGAAGTGGGCGCGGAAGGGTCCGATGCGGTCGGTGGCACGCCACCGCGTGCCGACGCAGGGGGGACCGTCGTCGATCTGCTCGCGGAAGACGACCGCCGGCGCGAAGGCGTGCCATCTCGTCGGGTCGGCGAGGTATGGGAACACCGCCTCCACCGGATGGGTGATCGTCGCCTCCACGACGACGCGACGCTCCCAGCTGCCTTGCGATGCGCCCATGCGCCTCACCCCCGGACCAGCACCCCCGCCGCTCCCCAGCGCCATCCCCTCGTCGCGAGCGTACGACTCGGCTCCGGTGGCGCGCAACGCAGCGCCGTGCAGGCCCGGACGCCGCGCGGCCCCCGGGTGTACCATACGGCTGTTCGCCGCGGCGCGCGTCGTCTCACGAGGAGCCGCGGCGGGAGCGAGGTCGAGATGGCTGAGAAGCTGCCGTCATCGGGGGCGCTGCCCGAGGGCCGGGCCCCGGGGTGCGATACGTCCGGACTGATTCTCGTGCATCGCATCTTCCGCTGGCTGTACCGTGAGCTGCCGCAGCTCATCCGCGAAGTCGAGCCGGGCGACTCCACCCGCGCCGCACTGGTCGGAGACTACGCGAAGCTCGACTTCTTCGCGCTCCACCTGCATCACGAGACCGAGGACACGATCCTCTTCGACCGGCTCGCCGCGCGCGACCCGGGATGCGTCGCGCATGTGGATCGGCTTCGCGCGCAGCACAAGGACGTCGCCGCCCGCCTGGAGCACATCGAACCGCAGCTGGCGCCCTGGGTCTCCACCGCCGATCCTGCCCTGCGCGACGCGTTCGCGGGCGACATCGAGGCTCTGCGCGACACCCTGTTCGCGCATCTCGGCCAGGAGGAGGACGACATCCTTCCTGTGGCCGGAGCGGTGCTGACCCAGAAGGAGTGGGACGAGCTCGAGACGCACACGAGGGCGGTGCTCATGGCCCACCGCAAGGAGCTGCCGGGCGACGTGATGTCTCTGCAGCTCGGCCTTCTCCTGGCCAGCGTCCCGGAGGCGGAGCGCGACGAGTGGTATCGCGCCAACGTCCCGGCGCCGATCCGGCTGATCTACCTGCTGCTGATGAAGCGACGGTACGACCGGGCGATGCACGAGCTGTATCCCGACCGCCCGGTTCCTGCGATGTCCTGACGCCTGGCCGTGCGCTCCGTGCCGCGGCGTGAGCCGCCCCGCGCGATCAGGACCGGAAGAACGCGACCCCGAGATCGGGGTGGTCGACGAAGACGCCGTCGACGCCGGCATCCCGGATCACCGACCACTCCCCCTCCCAGTCGCCGAACTCGGACGGACCGCCGCGCGTGCGGAACTGCCCGATCAGGAAGCGGTTCTCGGGGCGGCAGGTCCACGTGAAGACCCGCAGCCCCCGTGCGTGCGCGTCGGCGACGACCGGCGACGGCCCGCTGGTGCGGCCGAGGCGATCGGGGGCGAGGATCATGCGCTTGTCGACGCTGATGCCGTCCACCCGCCCGACCAGCGCGTCGAGCCCCGCCGGCGACGCGGTGTGCGCATAGGTCGGCGCCGCCTTGCCCTGCGCGGCGGCGAGGTCGAACGGACGGCCCGCGGCCTCGAGCAGATAGACGTAGGACGCCGGGATGCCGCGTTCCTTGAGCGCCAGGAGCACCGTCGACTCGAACGACTCGACGATCAGCGGCCATTGGCCCGCACCCCACCCGGCCTCGCGGAGCTCCGCCTCGACGAGGGCGGCGACGTCCCAGCCGAGCGAGGCGAAATACGTCGCATGCTTGATCTCCAGCACGACGCCGATCTCGCGGCCCTGCTCCAGCGACGCCTCACGTGCCGCGTCGAGGACGTCCCGCAGCCGCAGCACGGTCTGCTCGCCGTCGAAGGTCGCGCTCGAGGGCCGCACATCGGCGATGCGCTCACGACAGTGCAGCCTCGAGAGCTCCTCCCACGTGAAGTCCTCGGTGAACCACCCGGTGAGCGCGTTGCCGTCCACCGTCTTGGTCGTGCGGCGGTCGGCGAACTCGGGGCGCTCGGCGACGTCGGTGGTTCCCGAGATCTCGTTCTCGTGCCGCACCACCAGCACCCCGTCGCGCGAGACCACGACATCGGGTTCGACCGCATCCACCCCCAGCTCGAACGCGAGGGCGTAGGACGAACGGGAATGCTCGGGTCGATACCCGGGCGCCCCACGATGACCGATGACGAGCGGAGTCCGGCGCGGCATCGCACCAGGCTAGCCCGGGCTCGCGAACGACCGGCGCGGGCGGCATCCCTTCATGGACCACTCACAGCAGGCTCCTGACCTCCGGGGCCCCCGTTCGGTTAGTGTTGATCAACAGCACCGTGCTGGGAATCCTTGACATTGGAGTGTGAGAGCAGTGGCCCTCAACAACCCCGCGTTCAACAACCCGGCCTTCCAGGACCCGAAGGCCGTTCAGACCTACCCCGGGGGTGCGCAGGCAGGCAACCTGGGTGCGCAGACCCAGTACGCCACCGCGCAGCACACGACCACGGACGCCGCCGCGCAGGCACAGCTCGAGGGCATGTACGCGGCTCCCGCCGCCGGCGCCGTCGAGACGGGCCGCATGTCGTACGAGGACACCATCTGGAAGACGGTCGGCCTCTTCGCCGTCCTCCTCGTGTTCGCCGCGGTCGGCTGGGTCTGGACGATGGCCGGCGTCACCGCCCTGAACCCGCAGCCGTCGGTCCTCCCGTGGATCCTCGGCGCGCTCGGCGGCTTCGTCCTGTCGATGGTCGTCATCTTCACGTCGCGCAAGAAGATCCGCCCCGCGCTGATCTTCGGCTATGCGGCGTTCGAGGGCCTCTTCGTCGGCGCGATCTCGGCGTTCTTCGAGTACATCTACCACGGCATCGTCCTGCAGGCCACGCTCGCGACCCTCGCGGTGGTCGGCGTGACCCTGGCGCTGTTCGCCAGCGGCAAGATCCGCGCCTCGAAGCGTGCCACCAAGGTCTTCCTCATCGCGATGGTGGGCTACCTGGTGTTCTCGCTCGTGAACATCATGCTGATGCTCTTCAACGTCCCGATCGCCGGTGGCGCGTTCGGCATGCTGAGCGCCAAGGGCCCGTTCGGCATCCCGTGGGGCATCCTCATCGGCATCTTCGTCGTCATCATGGCGGCGTACTCGCTGGTGCTCGACTTCGACAACATCCAGCAGGGCGTGCGCAACGGCGCCCCGCGCCAGTACGGCTGGCTCGGCGGCTTCGGCATCATGGTCACGGTCGTCTGGCTGTACATCGAGATCCTGCGCATCCTCGCGATCGCGCGGAACAACTAGCGACGCATTCCCGAAGAGGCCGCCCGGACACCCGGGCGGCCTCTTCGCGTTCCCGGGCACTCTGCGGGTAACCTGCGCTGAGACGGGCGGGAGGGGCACGATGAAGCGCGGTTCGAACATGCCGGCGGTCGGCACGTACAACCAGACCCTCGTGCTCGACCTGATCCGGCGGTCGCCGTCCGGCCTCAGCCGCATCGAGCTCGCCGCCCGCACCGGGCTGTCGGCGCAGACCCTGGGCAACGTCGCCCGCCGGCTCGCCGCGGAAGGATTCGTGGTCGAGGGCGACCGGGTCGTGGCGGGCCCCGGGAAGCCTCGCACGCCGCTGCAGCTCAACCGCACCGCGCGGTATGCCGTCGGCATCCACCTCGATCCGTCGGTCGACACGTTCGTCGTCGTCGACCTCTCGGGCGGCATCGTCGCGCACATGGAGCGGCCGCCGGCCGACGACGCTGACGCCGCCGAGCTGATTGCGGCGCTCGCCCGTGACGCGAACGCGCTGCTGCGGTCCGCGGATGTGCCGCTGGACCGGGTGCTCGGCATCGGCGTCGCCGCGCCCGGCCCCATCGACCACGACGCCGGCACCGTGCTGACGCCCCCGCTGCTGCCGACCTGGCACCACACGCGCCTGCGCGACCTGCTCGCCGAGGCCACCGCCCACCCGGTCGTCGTCGAGAAGGACGTCGTCGCCGCCATGGTGGGCGAGCTGTGGGCCGAGGCCGATCACACCCTCGACGACGCCGCGCTGGTGTACTACGGCGCGGGCGTCGGTCTCGGCATGGCCGTCGACGGCGAGGCCGTGCGGGGCCGGACCGGCAACGCCGGCGACATCGGCCATCTGCTCGTCGAGCCGGGCGGGCCCGAGTGCCTGTGCGGGCAGCGCGGGTGCCTGGGTGTCTCGGTGGCGCCCGAGCGGCTGCTCTTCGACGCGGGCGTCACCCCGTCGCCCGTCATCGCGCCCACGGCGGTATGGGGCGCGATCGACGAGCTGCGGGCGCGCATCGCGGACGGCGACCGCCGAGCCCTCGAGGTGCGCGATCGGGCCGCGGAGACCTTCGCCCGCGCGATCGTGCTGCTGAACAACCTCCTCGATGCGGGGACGTTCGTGATCGGCGGCCCGGTGTGGAGCCGGCTCGGCCACGCGCTGCGGCCCGGGATCGATCTCGCCCTCCCCGCCGTTGCGCAGATCACCACGACGCGGCCGCTCATGCTGCGTGAGGCGAGACTCGGCACCGACCTTGCCGCCGCGGGTGCGGCATCGCTGGTCCTCGACGGCGCGTTCACCGCACGCGCCTCGGACCTCATGATCGGTCTCTCCTGACGCGGACCGCCACCGTGCGAAATCGACCCTTGACACATTTATTAAACATGTTTGAATAACACCTGGCGCGAGGTTGCGCACACCCCCAGAGTGAGCAAAGGAGCTTTCATGAAGAGATCGGTCATCGGGCTCGGCGTCCTTGCGATCGGCGGCCTGACCATCGGGCTGACCGGCTGCGCGGGCGGCGATTCAGGCGCAGACGGCGACACCCTGCGCATCGCGTACCAGAAGACCGCGTCGTTCACGGCGATGGACGAGCTGATGAAGACGGTCAAGGGCGAGTACGAGAAGGAGTACCCCGACCGCAAGGTGGAGCTCGTCCCCATCGAGGCCGAGCAGGACCAGTACTTCACCAAGCTGGCGCTGATGAACGGCTCGGCCGACACGGCGCCCGACGTCATCTACGAAGACACGTTCCAGATCCGCTCCGACGCCGCCGCCGGGTACCTGCAGCCCATCGACGACTACCTCGCGGACTGGGACGACTGGAGCCTCTACGACGACGGCGCCAAGCAGGCCGGCCTCGGCGACGACGGCAAGACCTACGGCGTCTCGCTCGGCACCGACACGCGCGGCATCTACTTCAACAAGGAGCTGATCCAGGCCGCCGGGCTCCCCGCCGACTGGCAGCCCGAGTCGTGGGACGACATCCTCGACGCGGCGCGTGCCGTGAAGGAGTCCAGCCCCGACGTCACGCCGCTGAACATCTACGCCGGCAAGGCGCAGGGCGAGGCGACGTCGATGCAGGGCTTCGAGATGCTGCTGTACGGCACCGACGACCAGCTGATGGACACGTCGTCGAACAAGTGGGTCACCGGATCCGCCGGCTTCCTCGACGCGCTGACGTTCTACCAGACCGCTTTCGAGGAGGGCCTCGCGCCCGACCCGGCCGACGCGCTGGACGCAGCGTGGGGCTCGAAGGTGCAGAACGAGCTGCTCCCGCAGGGCAAGCTGGCCATCGCGATCGACGGCTCGTGGCTGCCGAGCGGATGGATCGCGGGCGACAACGAATGGCCCGAGTGGAACGACACGCTCGGCCTCGCCGCCATGCCGACCCAGGACGGCGGCGGCGACGGGTTCGTCTCGATGTCGGGCGGCTGGACCCTCGCGGTCGGCGCCCACGCGTCCGACCCGCAGGCCGCGTTCGACTTCATCGCCCAGGCGTTGACGCCCGAGAACGCGCTCACGTACCACGAGGAGGCCGGGCAGATCGCGGTGCGGTCGGATGTGGCATCCAGCCAGGAGTACCTCGACTACAACGCGTCGTTCGAGTTCTTCTCGTCGCTCGTGGCCTACACGCACTTCCGGCCGGCCACGCCCGACTACTCGCAGATCTCGTCGAACATCCCCGTCGCGACCGAGTCGGTGATCACCGGTCAGGCGTCGCCGGAGGACGCACAGAAGACGTACGACGACGCGCTCATCGGCATCGTCGGCGAGAAGAACACGCAGGCCGGCTGATCCGCACATGACAGCCGTCATCGCCGACGGCCTGGCGGGCCGCGACCGGGGAACCCCTTCCCGGTCGCGGCGCCGCCCCGGCCGCTCGCTCTCACGACTCCTGCCGCTGGTCCCGGCCGTGCTCATGCTGGCCGCGTTCATGCTCGGACCGATCGTCTACTCGCTGTACGGATCGCTCACCGATCGCGCCCTGACCGGCCCGCGCGCGGCGAACCCCCAGTTCATCGGACTCGAGAACTACGTCGAGCTGTTCGGCTCGGCCGAGTTCTGGAACTCGTTCGTGCTCACGGTCGTCTTCGTGCTCGCGTCCGCCGTCATCGGCCAGAACGTGCTCGGGATGCTGCTGGCCGTGCTCGTGCGCAGCTCGGTCAAGCCCCTGAAGTCGCTCGTCAGCGGCGTCGTCGTGCTCGCCTGGGTGCTGCCCGAGATCGTGGCCGCGTTCGCGATGTACGCCTTCTTCGCCAAGGACGGCACGCTCAACGCCGTCCTCGGCTGGTTCGGCCTCGAGCACACCGCGTGGCTCTTTTACTTCCCCATGCTGTCGGTGATCCTCGCGAACATCTGGCGCGGCACCGCGTTCTCGATGATGGTCTACAACGCCGCGCTCTCGGAGGTGCCGCCCGACCTCATGGAGGCGGCGACCATCGACGGAGCCACGGCCTGGCAGCGCTTCACGCGTGTCACCCTGCCGGTGATCCGCCGGTCGATCTCGACCAACCTGCTGCTCACCACGCTGCAGACGCTCGGCGTGTTCACCCTCATCTGGGTCATGACCGGCGGCGGCCCGGGCTCGTCGTCGGCGACGCTGCCCGTGCTCGCCTACCAGGAGGCGTTCAAGTTCGCGCAGGTCGGCTACGGCACCGCGATCGCCACCGTGACCCTCCTCATCGGCGCGGTGTTCTCGATCGTCTACATCCGCGCCCTCAAGCCGGAGGTCGACTGACATGGCCACCCAGACCGCGACCGAGACCCGCACCATCGTCACCGAGCGCCGCTCCCTGAGCGTGTCGGCACCGCGCAAGCGGACGCACACGGCGACGGCATCCATCCTCCTCGCCCTGATCGGGCTGCTGTTCCTCGTCCCGCTGCTGTGGGTCGTGTTCGCGTCGTTCGACGGCGACGCCACGGTGTCGATGCGGCTTCCCGAGACGTGGACGCTCGCCAACTACACCGACGTCATGACGTGGGAGCTCGCGTGGCAGCCGCTGCTGAACTCCATCGTGATCTCGCTCGGCACGGCGCTCATCACCGTCGTGGTGGCGCTGCTGGCCGCGTACCCGCTGTCGCGCTACAACGCGCGGTACCAGAAGCCGTTCATGTACGCGATCCTGTTCGGCACCGGTCTGCCGCTGACGGCCATGATGGTGCCCGTCTACGCGCTGTTCGTGTCGTTCGGACTGCTCGACTCGACGTGGGGCGTGATCCTCTTCATGGCGGCGACGTCGCTGCCGATGGCCATCTGGATGCTCAAGAACTTCATGGACTCGGTGCCCATCTCGCTCGAAGAGGCGGCGTGGGTCGACGGTGCGGGATCCATGCAGGCGCTCGCGCGCATCGTCGTGCCGCTCATGCGGCCGGGCATCGGCGTGGTGTTCATCTTCGTGTTCACGGGCGCGTGGGGGAACTTCTTCGTCCCGTTCGTGCTGCTGTTCACGTCGAGCAAGTTCCCCGCTGCCGTCTCGATCTTCAACTTCTTCGGACAGTACGGCACCATCGCCTACGGCCAGCTCGCCGCCTACTCGGTGCTGTACGCGGCGCCGATGGTGGTGCTGTACGTCATCGTCCAGAAGCTCTCCGGCGCGTCGTTCGCACTCGCCGGCTCCGTCAAGGGCTGACGCCCGCTCATCTGAAAGCACAGGCATGCACGACCGTTCCTCCCTCGCCCGTCTTCGCGTCGACCGCTTCGTCGCCGAGCGGCTCCGACCGCACGTGTACCGCGCGTCGGCTCCCCTGCAGGCGACCCGATGGGATGCCGCCGACGAGCCCGTCCCGTTCGACACCGCCGCGGCGGGCTCGTACACCCCCATCGCGACCGGCGACCTGTGGGGCCGCCCGTGGGGCACCACGTGGTTCCGCGTCCAGGGCGCCGTGCCCGCGGAATGGCGCGACGCGGGCGGCGCGCTGCCGCCGCGCACGCGCCCCGAGATCGTCGTCGATCTCGGGTTCACGCAGGGGCAGCCCGGCTTCCAGTGCGAGGCCATGGTGTGGAGCACCGAGGGCAACCCGGTGCGCGGCATCGAGCCGCTCAACAACGCCGTGGCCGAGGCCGTCGATGCGGCGGGCGTCATCGACGTGTACATCGAGGCGGCCTCGAACCCCGACGTGGGGAGCCTCTTCACCTTCGCTCCGACGCCGGTCGGCGACCGCGCGACCGCGGGCACCGACCCGATCTACACACTGCGGCACCTGGACGTGCGGCTGCGCGACCTCGAGGTCGCCGACCTGCTCGCCGACACGCTCGCACTGCGGGGCCTCGCCGGCGAGCTCGACGAGGGGTCACCGCGACGGGCCGACATCCTTCTCGCGCTCGAGCGCATGATCGACACCGTCGACCCCGACGACGTCGCCGGGACCGCGGCCGCCGGCCGTGCCGTGCTCGCGCCGGTGCTCGCGAGTCCCGCGGCGGCGTCCGCCCACACGCTGCACGCCGTGGGCCACGCGCACATCGACTCGGCGTGGCTGTGGCCGGTGCGCGAGACCGTCCGCAAGGTGTCGCGGACATTCTCCAACGTGCTGTCGCTCATGGACGAGGACCCCGACTTCGTGTTCGTCGCCTCCAGCGCGCAGCAGTACGCGTGGATCAAAGAGGTGTACCCCGACCTGTTCGAGCGCATCCGGGCGCGGGTCAAGGAGGGCCGGTTCATCCCCGTCGGCAGCATGTGGGTCGAGTCCGACACGAACATGCCCGGCTCCGAGGCGATGGCGCGCCAGTTCGTCGCGGGCAAGTCGTTCTTCCTGCGCGAGTTCGACCTCGACACCCCCGAGGTGTGGCTGCCCGACTCGTTCGGCTACTCGGGCGCGCTGCCGCAGATCGCGAAGGCCGCGGGGGCGCGCTGGTTCCTGACGCAGAAGATCTCGTGGAACGAGACGAACCGGATGCCGCACCACACGTTCCTGTGGGAGGGCATCGACGGCACGCGCCTGTTCACGCACTTCCCGCCCGTCGACACGTACAACTCGCGCGTCACGGCCGACGAACTCGCCCACGCGGAGCGCAACTTCGCCGACAAGGGCCGCGGCACGGTGTCGCTCCTCCCCTACGGCTACGGCGACGGCGGCGGCGGACCCACCCGCGAGATGACGGCCGCCGTCGCGCGCACCGGATCGCTGGAGGGATCGCCGCGCGTCGAGCACAGCACGCCGCGTCGGTTCTTCGAGACGGCGGAGGCCGAGTACCCGCACCCCGAGGTGTGGTCGGGAGAGCTCTACCTCGAGTTCCACCGCGGCACGTACACCAGCCAGCTCAACACGAAGCAGGGCAACCGGCGCAGCGAGCACCTGCTGCGAGAGGCGGAGCTGTGGGCGGCGACGGCGAGTGTGCGGTGCGGCATCCCGTATCCGGCCGAGCGGATCCAGCGCGCCTGGGAGACGGTGCTGCTGCAGCAGTTCCACGACATCCTGCCCGGCTCGTCGATCGCGTGGGTGTACCAGGACGCCGAGCGCAACTACGCGTGGGTGGCGCAGGAGCTCGAAGAGATCATCGGCGACAGCCTTCGAGCGCTCGCGGGGTCCGGCGACCGCACGCTGGTCGCCAACGCCGCGCCGCACGACCGCGGCGGTGTGATCGCACTGGGCGCAGGGCCGGACGCCGGATCCGCCGACGTCGCCCCTGTCGCCGCGGGCACCGGGTGGGTGCTCGACAACGGCATCGTGCGCGCGACGATCGACGAGCGTGGGCTCGTGGTATCGGCCGTCGACGTCGCGTCGGGACGCGAGGTCGTGCCGCCCGGCCGTGCCGCGGGCCTGCTGCAGCTGCACCGCGACACCCCCACGCAGTGGGACGCGTGGGACGTCGACGTGCACTACCGCAACACCGTGCGCGATCTCACCGAGACCGCCTCGATCGGGGTCGAGGGGTCGGCGGTCGTCGTCGAGCGGCGGTTCGGCGGATCCACCGTGGTCGAGCGCATCAGCCTCGCCGAGGGCTCGCGCGTGGTGTCGTTCGCGTTCGAGCTGGACTGGCACGAGAAGCAGAAGCTGCTGAAGCTCGCGTTCCCGCTCGACCTGCACACGGACCGCGCCGCGTCGGAGATCCAGTTCGGCCACATCGAGCGTCCGACTCACACGAACACGTCGTGGGATGCCGCCCGCTTCGAGACCGTCGCGCACCGGTGGATCCGCGTCGCCGAGCCGGACTTCGGCGTCGCGGTGGTGAACGACTCGACGTACGGGCACGACATCACGCGGGAACAGCGCGACGAGCGCGGCGGCACCATCACGATCGCACGCCTGTCGCTCATCCGCGCGGCGCTGTTCCCCGACCCGACCCAGGACCAGGGCGCCCACGCGCTCCGGGTCGGGCTCGTCGTCGGCGCCGACGTGGCGCAGGCGGTGACCGAGGGCTACCGCATCAACCTGCCCGACCGGCGCGTCGCCGACGCCGCGGCCGAGGCCATCGAGCCGCTCGTCGCGGTCGACCGGCCGGGTGTGGTCGTCGAGGCCGTGAAGCTCGCCGAGGACGGCAGCGGCGATGTCGTCGTGCGCCTGTACGAGGCGCTGGGCGTGCGTGCCCACGCCACGCTCACCCCGGGCTTCGCTGTCGTCGCAGCGCGGCAGGTCGACCTGCTGGAGCGGGAGGTGCCTGCCGACGGGGTGGTCGTCGAGGGCGGCGCCGTGCGCCTCGACCTGCGCCCGTTCCAGATCGTGACGCTGCGGTTCACCCGCGCGTGAGGGGGATCGCGGACTGATCCCGCAGCGTCGCACAGAACGGCCGCCCGGTGTCCGGGCGGCCGTTCTGCTGTGGGCGGAACGGGTCGCCGGGCGGCGGCATCCCGTTCTATCGTGACGCCATGGCCGAGATCATCACGCTGCCGACGAAGCCCGCGCGGCCCCGCCGCGACCCCGAGCCGCTGTGGCGCGACGCCCTCGGCGACCGGCTGCGACGCCTGCGGCACGAGCGCGGCGAGCGGCTGGCCGACACGGCCGACCGCGCCGGGGTGTCTCCGCAGTACCTCTCCGAGATCGAGCGGGGGCTCAAGGAGCCGTCGAGCGAGATGATCGCCGCCGTGGCCGGCGCCCTCGACGTGACGCTCATCGAGCTGACGACCGGCGTCGTCGACGACCTGCGCTCCCGTGCCGCGGAGCGCAGCGCCGTCGGCTGCCGCACCATGTTCGCCCTCGCCGCCTGACCGCGTCGGGCGCGTGCCCCCTGGTCGATGTCGCGAGGCGTCGCTAGCGTGGGCCGGGTGACCCCCGCAAAGGCAGAGGCCGAGATCCTCGACATCGGCGGGCACGAGGTGCGCATCTCGAGCCCGACGAAGATCGTGTTCCCCGAACCCGGTGTCACCAAGCTCGACATCGTGCGCTACTACCTGTCGGTCGCCGACGGCGCCCTGCGCGGTGCCGGCGGCAGGCCCATGGTCCTCAAGCGCTTCCCGAAGGGCATCGACGCCGAGCCGTTCTTCCAGAAGCGCGTCCCCGAGAACCACCCCGGGTTCATCGATACGGCGACCCTGCACTACGCCCGCGGCACGTCGGCCGAAGAGGCCGTGATCCGGGATGCCGCCGGCCTCGCGTGGATCGTCAACCTCGGCTGCCTCGACCTGAACCCCCACCCGGTGCGCGCGGAGGACCTCGACCATCCCGACGAGCTGCGGATCGACCTCGACCCGATGCCCGGCGTCGACTGGTCGCAGATCGTCGACGTCGCCTTCGTCGCGCGCGAGGTGCTCGACGACGTGGGACTCGTCGGCTGGCCGAAGACCAGCGGGTCTCGCGGCATCCACATCCTCGTCCGGATCGCACCCCGGTGGGACTTCCGCCAGGTGCGCCTGGCCGCCGAGACGCTCGCCCGCGAGGTCGCGAACCGGGCCCCCGGCCTGGCGACAGCGCAGTGGTGGAAGGAGGAGCGCGGCGAGAGCGTGTTCGTCGACTTCAACCAGAACGCGAAGGACCGGACCGTGGCATCCGCCTACTCGATCCGGCCGCTGCCCGACGCGCGCGTGTCGACGCCGCTCGGCTGGGACGAGGTGCGCTCGCGCCGGCCCGAGGAGTTCACGGTGCTGACGGTCCCCGCGCGGTACGCCGAGGTCGGCGACCCGCACACCGGTATCGACGAGACCGTCGGCACGCTCGACGGGCTGCTGCGCCTGGCAGACGAGCTCGGCCCCGCCGAGAAGCCGCCGCGCGCCGGCGGCGCCGACGGCCGCCGGCAATCCACCATGCCCCTCATCGAGATCGCCCGCACCAAGACGAAGTCCGAGTCGATCGCGGCGCTGGAGCAGTGGATGCGCCGGTACCCCGCGGCGAACGCGCAGCTGCACCCCGCCGACGTGCTGATCGACGGGATGCGCGGCTCGAGCTCGCTGTGGTACCGGGTGCGCGTCAACCTGCAGCACGTGGCCGAGGACGAACGCCCGCCGCAGGAGGAGCTGATCGCCGACTACGACCCCTGGGAGGGCAAGGTCTGGCCGGGCGCCCCAGGCTCCGGCGGCGGTTGAGGGAGCTGCGGCGCGACCCCGGACGCTGAGCGAGCGAGGAACGAGCGCGACGATGGAGCGCAACCCGGGCCATCCCGGCGACCCCGGCTCCTGCACCACGCTTCGTCTCGCTGGCGCTCGCTCAGCGACCGGGGGCACTGCCTGATCCCGGACGGCCGCGTCCGCGCCATCACCCCGATCCCGCACGCTGAGCAGCGACGAACGAGCGAGACGAAGCGCAACCCGGGCCATCCCGGCTCCTGCACCACGCTTCGTCTCGCTGGCGTCACCCCGATCCCGCCCGCTGAGCGAGCGACGAAGGAGCGAGACGAAGCGCAACCCGGGCCATCCCGGCGCCCCCAGCTCCTGCACCACGCTTCGTCTCGCTGGCGCTCGCTCAGCGACCGGGGGCACTGCCTGATCCCGGACGGCCGGCGACCCACCACCCCGATCCCGCACGCTGAGCAAGCGAGGAACGAGCGCGACGAAGCGCGACCCGGGCCATCCCGGCTCCTGCACCACGCTTCGTCTCGCTGGCGCTCGCTCAGCGACCGGGGGCACTGCCTGATCCCGGACGCCCGGCGACCCACCACCCCGACCCCGCACGCTGAGCAAGCGACGAACGAGCGAGACGAAGCGCAACCCCGGCGACCCCGGCTCCTGCACCACGCTTCGTCTCGCTAGCGCTCGCTCAGCGACCGGGGGCACTGCCTGATCCCGGACGGCCGGCGACCCACCACCCCGATCCCGGACGCTGAGCGAGCGAGGAACGAGCGAGACGAAGCGCAACCCGGGCCATCCCGGCGACCCCGGCTGCATCAGGCGGCGAACGAGGGCGCCCGCTCCAGCACGTGGTCGGCAAGGCCGTAGGCGACGGCGTCGGAGGCGGTGAAGACGCGGTCACGGTCGGTGTCGGCGCGCAGCTGCGCGGCCTCCTTGCCGGTGTGGCGCGCGAGGATCTCCTCGACCTCGCCACGCACGCGCACCAGCTCGTCGGCCTGCAGGATGAGGTCGGGGATCGCGCCCCTGCCCTGCCCTGCAGGCTGGTGCAGCACGACGCGCGCGTGCGGAAGCACCGAGCGCTTCCCGGCGGCGCCGGCGGCGAGCATGATCGCCCCGACGCCGATCGCCTGGCCGACGACGGTGGTGGCGACGTCTGGCCGCACGTGCTGCATCGTGTCGTACACGGCGAGCATCGCCGACGGGTCGCCGCCCTCGCAGTTGATGTAGAGCTGGATGTCGCGTTCGGGGCTGTCGGCGTCGAGGTGCAGCAGCTGCGCGATCAGCGCGTTCGCGACGCCCGCGTCGATGCCCGTGCCGAGGTACACGACCCGCTCGGCGAGCAGGTGCGAGTAGACGTCCATGATGCGGTCGCCCCTGGGATGCTGTGCGACGACGTTGGGGATCGTGTACCCGCTCATGCCGCGACCTCCGCCCCGACTCCGAGTCCCGCCGGTCGTCGGCGTCGCGGCACGACCTGGGCGAAGTCGTCGACGATGGCGTCGATGAACCCGTAGTCGCGCGCCTGCTCGGCGGTGTACCAGCGGTCGTGGAGCGAGTCCTCGAAGATGCGGTCGATCGGCTGCCCGGTGTCGTGCGACACGATGCCGAGCACGGTGTCACGCGTGAAGCGGAGGTCGTCGGCCTGCACCTCGACGTCGACGGCGGAGCCGCCGATGCCCGCCGAACCCTGGTGCATGAGGATGCGCGCGTGCGGCAGCGCGCGCCGTTTGCCCGGAGTTCCCGCCGACAGCAGGAACTGGCCCGCGCTGCACGCGAGGCCGAGCGCGAGCGTCGAGACGTCGTTGGGGATGAGGCGCATCACGTCGCGGATCGCGAGCATCGACGGCACGGAGCCGCCGGGCGAATGGATCCACAGCGCGATGTCCGCCGTCTCGTCCTGGGCCGCCAGGGCGAGCAGCTGCGTCGCGAGCAGCGTGCCGTTGTCGTCGTCGAGCGGGCCGTCGAGCACGAGCACGCGCTGCTGGAACAGCTCGCGCCGCGCCTCGGCCCCGAACTGGGGGATCTTGCCTTCGTCTGCCATGACCCCAGCCTGCGCGCGGCGCCGGGTTGCGGCATCCCTTTCCGCTCCCGGCGGCTCTGCCCACGGCGGATCGGCGGCGACCCTAGCTCGACACCTCCTGAAGGCGGACGCCCAGCTGCCCGTACCAGTCGCGGACCGCCTGCTGCTGCGCGGCGTCGCAGCTGCGGCCGTAGCCGACGCTGACGTCCCAGTACTCGTACGAGCTGACCCAGACGCGGTGGTCGAGCTTCCATCCGTCGAGGAACGTCAGCGCGAAGCAGTCGGCCATGAACTCGTCGTCGCCGCCGAAGGCCGGCAGTGCGGCCGCCGTGGCCTCGGGGTTCGTGAACTGCAGCACGTGCGCGAACTCGTGGTACGCCACCCCGATGCGCAGCTCGTCCGTCATGAAGGGCTCGCCGTTGCCGACGGCGTCGAAGTGCACGAGGTACGGGTCGTCCTCGGCGACGCATCCCAGGATGCCGTCGTCACCGGTGCCGCAGAACTGCTCGTCGACGATCGACCGGACGAACCCGCGGCCGAGCCGGTCGATGACGGACTCGTAGGCGGTGCCGGTGGCGTTCGACGCCGCCTCGGCGTCGGCAGCGCTCAGCGCCGCTTCGAGGTCCGCACGCGCAGCGTCGACCTGCTCGATGTCGCGGTTCATCGCGGTCGCGTCCCACCGATGCGTCCAGCCACGATGGGCGAAGGACTCGTAGGCGTCCCACGGAACGACCGACGCCATGAGCACGCCGTCGAAGCGGGCCGCGGTGTCCATCAGCCCCGACATCGCGGCGCCGAAGGTCTCCTTCTTCTCGATCAGCTCCTTCTGCTGCTCGATCTCGTCCTGCTGCTCGCGGATCCGGTCCTGCTGTTCGGAGATGCGGTCCTGTGCGAGGACGAACTGCACCGCACCCCACGCGCACGCCGCGACGGCGAGTGCGAGCGCCACCCCGAGGATCCAGATCGCGACGGTCGCACCCCGGGAGCGCCGCCGAGGGCCCTCGGGCAGCGCCGTCGCCACGGCCGTCGGATCGGGACTCCTGGGCGGGTCCGCGGGAACCGCGTCGTCCGCATCGTCGACGGGGACGGGTGGGTCAGGTTCCATCCGGTGATCGGCCTTTCTGGTCGGTCGCGGGTGCCGTCGGCGGGCTCGACGTCATCGTCGACGCGTCGAGGCGGTGGCGTCATCCTAACCGCCCGTCGGGGTCGGATCAGCGCGCGCGGCGCGAGGGCCGCTCGGTCGCGGCGCGCAGCGCGGCGACCAACGCCGGCTGCACCGCCTCGGGTGTGAAGGCCGCCGCGACCGCGCGAGCGTGCGCCGAGAGCTCGGCGCGCCGCGCGTCGTCCCGCAGCAGGTCGATCAGCGCTCCGGCGAGCGCGTCGACGTCGCCCGGCGGGACCAGCACACCGGCATCGCCGACCGCCTCCCGCGGCCCATAGCGCACATCGGTGGACACCACCGGCAGCCCGCGGGCGAGCGCCTCGGCGATCGACAGACCCTGCCCCTCGAACGCGGTCGACGTGAGGAAGACGGACGACTGGTCGAAGGCGGCATCCCGCTCGGACGTCGCACCGTGGAGGGTGACGGATGCCGTCACGCCGAGCTCGTCGACGAGCGCTTGCAGCTCGTCGCGCAGCGGGCCGTCGCCGTACACGTCGAGGTGGGCGTCGGGCACGGCGGCGACGACGGCGGGCCACGCCCGCACGGCGAGGTCTACGCGCTTCTGCGGCGCGAGCCGGTTGAGCATGACGACGCGATGCGGGTCACGCGGTGCCGCCACCGCCGGTTCCTCGGCCGGCTCGATCGTGTTCGGCACGACGTGGAACGTGCCCGGGTCGCCGAAGCGCTCCGCGATCTCGTCGCGCTGCGCGGCCGTGGGCCACACCACGGCGTCGTAGGTGTCGAGGGTGCGCAGCCAGCGCTCCCACAGTCCGGTCACGGGCGCCGACGGGTCGTCGTGCGGCGCCGGCAGGTGCGAGTTGTGGATCGTGTGCACGAGCCGCACGCGCGGGTCGTCCCACCCGACGAGCGCCTCGCCGATCTGCCGCGACTCGCACACGACGACGAAGAGGCGCTCCGGGTCGCCGGCGACCGCACGGCGCTCGTCGGCGATCGCCTCCAGCCACGCGATGTAGAGTCCGCGGAACCCGCGCAGCACGCGGTCCCCGTCCGCCGCGTGCACGACGACGTTCGCGTCGCGCAGGTGCCACTGCGGGTCGTCTTCGAACACCGGGAGCTCCGCGATCGCCCGGCCGGCGGCATCCCGCACCGTCCGGTAGGCGACTCCCGGTGTCGGCTCGCCCGGCCGGCCCGCCCGCGCGAGCCGGTCGCCACCCGTCAGCAGTTCGTCGAACAGGTTGCGCACGCGCGACGCGTCGGGCACGTGCCCGCCGTCGACGAAGGCCTGCCGCTGCGCCGCATGAGCCTCGGGCGCCTGGCCGTCGACGCTCAGCATGAGCGGCTCGCGCGCTCCCGCGGCCTCCAGCAGGCGCAGCCTCGCCGGCACCGCGACGGCGAACCCGCCGTCGAGCCCGAGGGCGATCCGGCTGCCGAGCAGCACGTAGTCGGCGTCGGGCAGCTGCGCGTCAGAGCTCACCCGTCCATCCTCCCCTGCGACGCGTGCCGGAACGAATGGATGCCGCAAGCCAGGCTTGCGGCATCCATTCAGATCACTCCCACTCGATGGTCCCCGGGGGCTTCGACGTGACATCGAGGACGACGCGGTTGATCTCGCGCACCTCGTTGGTGATGCGGTTCGAGATCTTCGACAGCACGTCGTAGGGCAGGCGCGTCCAGTCGGCGGTCATGGCGTCCTCGGACGAGACGGGGCGCAGCACGATCGGGTGGCCGTAGGTGCGGCCGTCGCCCTGCACGCCCACCGAGCGCACGTCGGCCAGCAGCACGACCGGGCACTGCCAGATCTCGCCGTCCAGTCCCGCCTTGGTCAGCTCCTCGCGGGCGATGGCGTCGGCATCGCGCAGAATCTCGAGACGGTCAGCGGTGACCTCACCCACGATCCGGATGCCGAGGCCGGGGCCCGGAAACGGCTGACGGGCCACGATGACCTCGGGAAGCCCCAGCTCGCGGCCGATCGCGCGCACCTCGTCCTTGAACAGGGTGCGCAGCGGCTCAACGAGCTCGAACTGCAGGTCCTCCGGCAGGCCGCCGACGTTGTGGTGCGACTTGATGTTCGCGGTGCCGGTGCCGCCGCCGGACTCGACGACGTCGGGGTACAGCGTGCCCTGCACGAGGAAGCTGATCGGCTCACCCTCGGCGGCCGCCTCGGCCACGAGGTCGGCCTGCACCTTCTCGAACGCGCGGATGAACTCGCGGCCGATGATCTTGCGCTTCTGCTCGGGGTCGCTCACACCGGCCAGGGCGTTGAGGAACGTCTCGCGGGCGTCGACCGTGACCAGGCGCACACCCGTCGAGGCGACGTAATCCTGCTCGACCTGCTCGCGCTCACCCTTGCGGAGGAGCCCGTGGTCCACGAACACCGCGACGAGCTGGTCGCCGACGGCCTTGTGCACGAGCGCAGTCGAGACGGCCGAGTCGACGCCGCCCGACAGCGCCGACAGCACACGGCCGGTGCCCACCTGGGCGCGGATCTTCTCGACCTGCTCGGCGATGACGTTGCCGCTGTTCCAGTCGGCGGGCAGCCCGGCCGCCTTGTGCAGGAAGTTCTCGATGACGTTCTGGCCGTAGTCCGAGTGCTTGACCTCGGGATGCCACTGCACGCCGTACAGCCGGCGCTCGTCGCTCCCGAACGCGGCCACCGGCGTCGCACCGGTCGAGGCGAGCACCTCGAAGCCCGCGGGAGCCTTCGCGACCTGGTCGCCGTGGCTCATCCACACGTTCTGCTCGACCGGCTGGCCGCCCAGCAGCACGCCGCCGTCACCCGTGACCGCGGCATCCGTCGCGCCGTACTCGCGCAGCCCGGTGTTCGCCACCTCGCCGCCGAGCGCCTGCGCCATGACCTGGAAGCCGTAGCAGATGCCGAGCGTCGGCACGCCGAGGTCGAACACGCCGGAGTCGAGCGCGGGCGCTCCCTCTTCGTACACAGACGACGGACCGCCCGAGAGGATGATGCCGACGGGGTTCTTCGCCGCGATGTCTGCGGCCGTCGCGGTGTGCGGCACGATCTCGCTGTACACGCCGGCCTCGCGGACGCGGCGGGCGATCAGCTGGGCGTACTGCGCGCCGAAGTCGACGACGAGTACCGGACGCTGGTCGGTCTCAGATTGTTCGGTCAACGCTTGTTCTCCGTAGGGATGGCGTGAGTGAGGGACGAGTGCTCGGCGCGCGAGTGCAGTTCATCTGCCTCGCGCTGAGCGAGGTAGGACTTCACGTCGCGGGCGACGCGGGCCTCCATGAAGAACGACAGCAGCGGCACGATGCCGCCCGCGGCGAGCATCGCGAGGCGCCCGAGGTTCCAGCGCATGAGGCTCCACACGCGGAAGCACGAGATGAGGTAGACGACGTAGAACCAGCCGTGCGCGACCAGGATACCGAGCGACAGGTTGAACCCGTCGCCGGTGGACTCCAGGCCGGAGGCGGTCTCGACGACGGGCGCGAACCACAGGAAGCCGCCTGATCCGCCGAGGAACAGCTCGTAGCCGACGACGTACTTGACGATCATCTCGGCGACCAGCAGCAACAGCATGGTGCCCGTGATGATCGAGCAGATCTGGTAAAACTTCAGGGCTCCGCGGATCGCCGGAAAGGAAGCGAGCTTCGGGGCGCGGGGCATGACCCCCAGTCTACCCGCGCGCCGCCGCGCCCCCGCCGGGCGGTCCGCCGCCGGGCTCGGGGTCGGTGTCGTCGTCGGCGAGGTCCTCGATCTCCTTCTCCCAGGCGTCCTTCGCGAGGCGATACCAGAGGTAGAACGCGAAGCCCGCGAAGACCGCCCACTCGACCGCGTAGAAGATGTTCAGCCAGTTGACGGTCGAGCCCTCTTCGGGCGCCGGCGACGAGATGGCGTCCAGACCGCCGAGCGCATCGGTCGACGCGATGTACGGACGGTAGACGCTGAGCTCTTCGACGTCGTGCCAGCGTCCGAGCAGCGCGGCCGGCGACATGCGCGTCATCGTCTGCGGGTCGGCGCCGTGCGGTGGCAGCACCGGGCCTTCGTCGGCGATCAGGCGGCCGGTCACGTCGATCGGCTCGGCATCGGATGCCTCGGCCTCGAGTCTCTCGACGGCCGCGTGGGCGGCATCCTCGGTCTCCGCCCAGCCCAGCGCGACAGCCACCGACACCGGCCCCGCGACATCGGTCTCACCGTCGTCGAGGCGCAGCTGACCGGTCACCCAGTAGCCCTCGACGCCGTCGTTGTAGCGCGACTCCACGACGAGGAAGTCGCCGGCGACCCACGTGCCGGTCGCCTCGACGCGCTGACCGACCAGTGGGTCGTTGAGGTACTCGCCCGGCTGCGCCACGTCGCCGATCGGGCGCACCTCTTCGGTGGCCCCCGGAGGGTTGGGGTTCACCTGGACGGCGCGGGCGAGCTGCCACTGCCCGAGCCACGCGAACACCCCCGCGACCAGGAGGCACAGCAGCAGCATGCCGATCCAGCGCGGCCGCACCATGACCTCGCGCAGGGTCGGCGGAAACACCTCCGTCTTGCCTTCTTCCGGTCGTTGAGCGGAGGGCGCTCCGGCGCCCGCAGGCGAAACGCTTCGGCCGTCGGCGTCGCCCGACCGATCGGGGCGTTTCGTCTCGCTCGTTCCTCGCTCGCTCAACGAGCGGGGGTCGTCGTCCGGGTCGCTCATCCCGCGGCGTACGGGGCGACGACGACCTCGACGCGCTGGAACTCCTTGAGGTCGGAGTACCCGGTCGTCGCCATCGACTTGCGCAGCGCCCCGATGATGTTCGCGGTGCCGTCGGCGACGGGCGCGGGGCCGTAGAGGATCTCTTCGAGCGACGCGACCTGGTCGACCTTGACGCGCTTGCCGCGGGGCAGCTTGGCGTGGTGCGCCTCGGGGCCCCAGTGGTAGCCGTGGCCCGGGGCGTCCGTCGCGCGCGCGAGCGCGACGCCCAGCATGACGGCGTCGGCGCCCATCGCGATCGCCTTGACGATGTCTCCCGACGTGCCCACGCCGCCGTCGGCGATGACGTGCACGTAGCGTCCGCCCGACTCGTCGAGGTAGTCGCGGCGCGCTCCGGCGACGTCAGCGACGGCCGTGGCCATCGGGGCGTGCAGGCCCAGCGTGGCGCGGGTCGTCGACGCCGCTCCCCCGCCGAACCCGACGAGCACGCCGGCAGCCCCCGTGCGCATCAGGTGCAGCGCGGCGGTGTAGGTCGACGCACCGCCGACGATCACGGGGACGTCGAGGTCGTAGATGAACTTCTTGAGGTTGAGGGGCTGGTCGACGCTCGACACGTGCTCGGCCGAAACCGTGGTGCCGCGGATCACGAACAGGTCGACGCCGGCGGCGACGACGGTCTCGTAGAGCTCCTGCGTGCGCTGCGGGGTGAGCGAGCCGGCGACGGTCACACCGGCCGCGCGGATCTCGGCGAGGCGGTCACGCACCAGCTCGGGCTTGATCGGCTCGGAGTACAGCTCCTGCATACGGCGGGTCGCGGCGGCCTTCTCGAGACCGGCGATCTCGGCGAGCAGCGGCTCCGGGTCGTCGTAGCGCGTCCACAGCCCCTCGAGGTCGAGGACGCCCAGTCCGCCGAGCTGCCCCAGCATGATCGCCGTGCGCGGGCTCACCACCGAGTCCATCGGGGCGCCCAGCACCGGGATGTCGAAGCTGAACGCGTCGATCGTCCACGTCGTCGAGACGTCCTCAGGGTTGCGCGTGCGCCTCGACGGCACCACCGCGATGTCGTCGAACGTGTAGGCGCGACGCGCGCGCTTGGCCCGGCCGAGTTCGATGTCCATGCTCACAGGTCCAGCCTACCCGTCGCCCTCGGGGCCACCCGATCCCGCGGAGCGAGGGGATGCCGCCGAGCGCGGCCGGCGGCATCCCCTCGTCTTCTCAGCGGGCGCGGACGACGCGCGTCTCGTCCCACACCGGGGCGTCGGACTCGACGACGCGGCCGTCGGAGCCGAACACGAGGAACCGGTCGAACGACTTCGCGAGCCACCGGTCGTGCGTGACGGCCAGCACCGTGCCCTCGAACCGGGCGAGCGCGTCCTGCAGCGCCTCGGCCGAGACGAGGTCGAGGTTGTCGGTCGGCTCGTCGAGGAGCAGGAGCGTCGCGCCCGAGAGCTCCAGCAGCAGGATCTGGAACCGCGCCTGCTGGCCGCCCGACAGGGTGTCGAACCGCTGCTCGGCCTGCGCGACGAGTCCGTAGCGGTCGAGCGCGCTCGACGCGGCGTCGCGCGGGAGCCCGGTCCGGGCGTCCTCGCCGCGATGCAGGATGTCCAGCAGCGTGCGGCCGTCGAACTCGGGGTGCCGGTGGGTCTGCGCGAACCAGCCCGGCACCACGCGGGCGCCGAGGATCGCACGCCCCTCGTGACCGACCGGCTCGAGTGCCGCACCGGTGGTGGTGAGGTGCCCCAGCCGTCCGTCGGGATCGGTGCCACCACGGGCGAGCAGCCGCAGGAAGTGCGACTTGCCCGACCCGTTCGAGCCCAGCACCGCGACGCGGTCGCCGAACCACACCTCGACGTCGAACGGTTTCATGAGACCGGTGAGCTCGAGCTGCTCGGCGACCACGGCGCGACGGCCGGTGCGCGCCCCGCGCAGCCGCACGTCCAGGTCCTGCTCCTTCGGGCGCTCCAGCGGGGGCCCCGCGTCCTCGAACATCCGCAGCCGCGTCTGGGCGGCCCGGTAGCGGGACGCGAAGCCGTCGTTGGCGGCGGCCTTCACCTTGAGGGCGGCGACGAGCTCCTTGAGCTTCGCGTGCTGCTCGTCCCAGCGCCGGCGCAGCTCGTCGAGCCTCGCCATGCGATCGTCACGCGCCTGGTGGTACGTGCCGAAGCCGCCGCCGTGCACCCACGCCGTACTGCCCGCGCCACCCGCCTCCAGCGTCACGATGCGGTCGGCCGCGCGTGCCAGCAGCTCGCGGTCGTGCGAGACCAGCAGCACCGTCTTCGGTGTCTCACGCAGCCGCTCCTCGAGCCACCGCTTGCCCGGCACGTCGAGGTAGTTGTCGGGCTCGTCCAGCAGCAGCACCTGGTCGGGGCCGCGCAGCAGCGCCTCCAGCGCGAGCCGCTTCTGCTCGCCGCCCGACAGCGTCGTCAGCTCGCGATAGCGAGCGCGCGCGAACGGGATGCCGAGCGCCGCGATCGTACAGGTGTCCCACACGGTCTCGTACTCGTAGCCGCCGGCCTCGGCGTAGTCGGACAGCGCTCCGGCGTAGCGCATCTGCGTGTCGAGGTCGTCGCGCTCGATGATCGCCGCCTCGGCGTCCTCCAGTTCGCGCGCCGTTCGACGGACACGGTCGGGCGCGACCGAGATGAGCAGGTCGTGCACCGTCTGGCCCGGCGCGCCGTGGCCGACGAACTGGTCCATGACGCCCAGGCCGCCGTCGATCGAGACCGCGCCCGACAATGCGGGGGTCTCGTCACGGATGATCCGCAGCAGCGTCGTCTTGCCCGCGCCGTTCTGTCCGATGAGCGCCGTCGTCGACCCCTCGCCCACCCGGAACGAGACCTCGTCGAGGAGCGGCCTGCCGTCCGGCAGAGCGTACGAGACGGCGGCGATGTCGATGTAACCCACGGGGTTCCCCTCTGCTCCGATGCGGCATCCATCGCCGGAAGGGGAGCCGACCAGACTATCCGAGTCGGACGGGATCGTGGGGCGCGCGTCTCAGGCGGCGGGCGCTGCGTACCGGCCCGACCGGATCGCGCGCTCGCGCGCCTTCGCCGCCTCGGCCTCGCGGTTCTTCGGCGGCGTCACCGCGACGAGGTCGTCGAGCAGGTGCTGCGTCAGATGGGCGATCTCGTGGACGGCGTGGTCGAACGCCTCCTGATTCGCCTTCGAGGGCTTCGTGGTGCCCGCGATCTTGCGCACGTACTGGAGCGCGGCGGCGTGGACCTCGTCCGACGTCGCGGCGGGCTCGAAGTTGTGGAGCGTGTGGATGTTCCGGCACATGCCCCCGACGATACGCCGGGCCCCGGACGCGGACCAGGGCGCGGTTAGAAGCGGTCGACGCCGCGCGGGAGCACCTCGAGCACGTGCGGCAGCTCGGTGGGGAAGCATGAGCGGAACAGCTCGGTGATCTGCGGATCTGAGCCGTAGTCGTCGACGATCCGCAGGCCGATCATGGTGCTGATGAGCATGCCCTCGGCCATGAACGCGCGCGCCTCGTCGGCCTCGAGCCCCATCTCGTCGCGGAAGAACCGCCAGACGGTCGCGAAGCCCTTGCGCGCGGCCGCGCCGATCGCGGGATGGCTGCCGAGCAGGTAGGCGTGCGCGAGCGTCTGGTGCAGGCCGCGGACCTCGATGAGGTCGACATAGGCCTGCCCGATGCGCTTGGCCGCCGCCTTCTCGGGTGTGATGTCGGGATCGTGCAGAGTCTCGTCGGCCAGCGCCGCCCGGAACCCGGAGAGCATGCGGGCCAGGGCATCCTCGATCGCGGCGAGGAACAGGTTCTCCTTCGACCCGAACAGCCGGACGACGTACGGCTGACTCACGCCGGCGGCGCGCGCGACCTCGTCGGTCGTCGCACCCTCGTATCCTCGGGCGCCGAACACGGCGAGCGCCGCCACGAGGATCTGCCGACGCCGCTCCCCCGACGACAGCCGTTTGCCCGATTCGATCGCGTCGTCGAGCGCGACGACGCCGCTGTCGCCCATAGCCGCAGAAGTCATACCCGAAGGTTATCAGCGAATGACTTGACTTTGTAATCAGTCGATTACTACATTGCTCTCTAGCAGGTAATCATCCAATTACAACCGGAGCCCTCCATGTCCGCTGCATCACCCGCCGCCGTCGCCCGACGGACGCGTCCCTTCGCCCTCGTCGTGGCCGCGGCATCCCTCCCGATGTTCATGGCCACGCTCGACAACCTCGTCATGACCAATGCGCTCCCCGTCCTCCACAGCGAGATGGGCGCGAGCGTCGAAGAGCTCCAGTGGTTCGTCAACGCCTACACGCTCGCCTTCGCGGGCTCGATCCTCATCGCCTCGGCGCTCGGCGACCGGTTCGGCCGGCGCACCGTGTTCGCGATCGGCATCGCCGTGTTCGGCGCAGGCTCGATCCTCGCCGCGCTGAGCACCGACCCGGGGCAGCTCATCGCCGCCCGGGCCGTGCAGGGAGTCGGCGGCGCCGGCGTCATGCCGCTGTCGCTGGCGCTGCTCAGCGGCGCGGTCCCGAAGGAGAGGCGCCCGCTCGCCATCGGCATCTGGGGCGGAGTGTCGGGGCTCGGCGTCGCCGTCGGGCCGCTGGTGGGCGGAGCGATCATGGAGGGCTGGAACTGGCAGGCCATCTTCTGGATCAACGTGCCCGTCGCGCTGATCGCGATCCCGCTCGCCCTCATCGTGCTGAACAACGACTTCGGGGCCCGCTCGCGCATCGACGTCCCCGGCGCCGTGCTGGCGGCCGCCGGTGTGCTGGCCCTGGTGCACGCGATCGTACGTGGCAACGACGACGGCTGGGACTCGGTCGGCGTGATCGCCGAGATCGCGCTCGGCGCCGTGCTCGTGGCCGCGTTCCTGCTCTGGCAGCTGCGCGCGAAGGCGCCGCTGGTGCCGCTGCGCCTGTTCCGCGACCGGTCGTTCTCGATCACCAACATCGTCGGCTTCGCGTTCAGCTTCGGCACGTTCGGCGCCGTGTTCATCCTCATCCAGTACCTGCAGGTGGTGCAGGGTTCCACACCGCTCGAGGCCGCCGTGCAGACCACCCCGTGGACGCTCGCCCCCATGTTCATCGCCCCGATCGCCGGCATCCTGGCACCCCGCGTGGGCACCCGCATCCTGCTCGTGCTGGGGCTCGCTCTCCAGGGGGCGGCGCTCACGTGGATCGCCGCGGTCATGTCGACCGACCTCGACTACCCGACGCTCATCGCACCGTTCGTGATGGCCGGTGTCGGCATGGCGCTCGTGTTCGCGCCGTCCGCGACCGCGCTGCTGGCGACGCTCGGCCTCATCGACCACGCGAAGGCTTCGGGAGTCAACTCGACCGTCCGCGAGCTCGGCGTCGCCCTCGGCACGGCCGTCATGACCGCGATCTTCGTCGGTGCCGGCGGAGAGCTGCTCCCCGACATGTACGTCGACGCCGCCCGCCCTGCCGTGTTCACCGGCGCCGCGGTGCTGTTCGCCGCGACGGTCGTGGCGCTCTGGCTGCCCTCGGGCAAGGCGAACGACGTCACCCCGACGACCGGTTCCGAAGCCTCCGAGCCCACCCTCGTGGAGGCGGTGCCGGCGGAGGTCTGACACCGCCGGGGGTCACCGCCCCCTCTCCGCCGACCTGACGCCGGGACCGCAGCCGCGGCCCGGCGTCAGGCGCTCCCACCGCTCGGCACGCCGCGCAGCCACCGCGTCAGCACACCGTCGAAGAAGAAGAGCAGGAATGCCGGCGACCCGATCCACGGCGCGAGCACGACCACGGCGGCCGAGATGAGCAGCGCGCTCAGCGAGCTGCGCCCGAAGGCGACGGCATCCTCCTGTGTCATGTCGGGAGCGAGCAGATCGCGGTGCCGGACGGCCCATCCCCATTGCAGCCAGCTGCACAGGATCGCCAGGAAGAAGGTCACCGGCATCGCCAGTCGTCCGGCGAGCCAGTCGGAGTACTCCGTGGTGAGGTTCGTCGCGAACGGCACGAGCACGATGAACAGCAGACGTGCGTTGTTGAGCCAGACGGTCGTCGCATCCACCCGGGCGACGTGCTCGAACTGCTGCACATGCACCATCCACATGAGGCACAGCAGGCCGAAGCTCAGCGCGAAGTTGAGGAACAGCTCCCACATGCCGCCCAGGGCGGCCCACATCTGCGCTTCCGACTTCACCGCGCCGAGCGAATGCTGCGTGAGGTCGAGGACGAGGAGCGTCGCCGCGATCGCGAAGACGCCATCGGTGAAGGCCTCGAGGCGCGTGGTGCGCTGCGTCGCCCGAGGATGCCGCCGCTGCCTGATCATGGCGCCAGGGTAGCGACCCCGCGTCACACTCCGTCACCACGCGGCTCGCACAATGCGCCCGCGCCAGAATGGGACACAGGCCGGATGCCGCCGTCGCACGCCCGGACGCAGACCGTCGCGCCGCTGCCGGCGCCGAATCCGGGAGAGACCCATGACCGAGCACGTTCCCGTCGTCGTCGTCGGCGCCGGCGCGATGGGGCTGGCCACCACATGGCAGCTCGCGCGCCGCGGCCATCACGTGGTCGCCCTGGAGCGCTTCGCACGCGGCCACACCCGCGGCGCGTCGCACGGCGCGACCCGCAACTTCAACAACGCGTACGGCGACGCCCACTACCTCGACCTGCTGGGACTCGCCCGGCGGGAGTGGGACGAACTGTCGCGCACCACAGGCGAGTCCCTGCTGCGGCTGCACGGCCTCGTGTCGCACGGAGATCCGCGCCGCATCGACGGCGTGCACGGCGCCCTGACGGCCCGCGGCGAGCGCGTGGAGATGCTCACCGCGGGCGAGGCCACGCGGCGCTGGAGCGGCATGCGGTTCGACGGCGATGTGCTGTTCGCCCGCGACGCCGGGGTCGTGCGCGCCGCCGCAGCGCTGCAGGCTCTCGAGCAGGGCGCACAGTCGCACGGCGCCGACATCCGGTTCGAGCACACGGTCACCGCGATCGACGAGGCACCCGACGGCGTGAGGATCACGGTCGAGGCCGGCGGCGAGCACCACGACCTCGTCGCCGACACGGTCGTGGTGACGGCCGGGGCATGGACCGCCGGCATCCTTCCGGGCTCCTTCCCGCTCCCCCGCCTCACCGTCACCGAGGAGAGCCCGGCCCACTTCATCCCGCGCTCACCCGAGTCCGCATGGCCCTCGTTCAACCACTTCGCCGACCCGCGCAGCGGCCCGATCGGCAACGTCTACGGCATGCCGACCCCTGGCGAGGGCGTCAAGGTGGGGTTCCACATGGTCGGCCCCGTCGTGGATCCCGACGCCCGCACCTTCCGCCCCGTGCCCGAGCAGGCCGCGCGACTGCGCGGCTACGTCGCCGAGTGGTTCCCGGGGCTCGACCCCGACAGCGCCGTGCCCGTCAGCTGCACCTACACCTCGACCGACACCGAGGACTTCGTGCTCGATCGCCGCGGCCGGATCGTGGTCGGCGCCGGGTTCTCGGGCCACGGCTTCAAGTTCACGCCCGCGGTGGGTTCGGTGCTGGCCGATCTCGCCACGGACGACTCCGCGCGCGCGGCCGCCCCGTTCCACCTTGCCTGATCGCCGCGGGTCCGATGACGAAGAGCGGATGCCGTCACGCCCGGTGGGCGTGACGGCATCCGCTCCGGTGCTGGACTACTTCTTGTAGTTGGGGGCCTCGACGACGATCTGCACGTCGTGGGGGTGCGACTCCTTGAGGCCGGCGGCCGTGATGCGCACGAACTTGCCCTTGGCCTTGAGTTCTTCGACGGTCCGGGCGCCGACGTAGAACATCGACTGACGCAGGCCGCCGACGAGCTGGTAGGCGACCGCGGACACGGGGCCGCGGTACGCGACCTGGCCCTCGATGCCCTCGGGGATCAGCTTGTCGTCCGAGGGGACGTCGGCCTGGAAGTAGCGGTCCTTGGAGTACGACGTCTTCTTGCCGCGCGTCTGCAGAGCGCCCAGCGAACCCATGCCGCGGTACTGCTTGAACTGCTTGCCGCCCTGGAAGACGATCTCGCCCGGCGACTCGTCGGTGCCGGCGAGGAGCGAGCCGAGCATGACCGTGTCGGCACCGGCGACGAGCGCCTTGGCGATGTCGCCCGAGTACTGCAGGCCGCCGTCGGCGATGACGGGCACGCCCGCCTCGCGGGCCGCGAGCGACGCCTCGTAGATCGCGGTGACCTGGGGCACGCCGACGCCCGCGACGACGCGGGTCGTGCAGATCGAGCCCGGGCCGACACCGACCTTGACGGCGTCCACACCGGCGTCGATGAGTGCCTGGGCGCCCTCGCGGGTCGCGACATTGCCGCCGATGATGTCGATGTGGGCGAACGACTCGTCGCCCTTGAGGCGGCGGACCATGTCGATGACGCCGGCCGACTGGCCGTTCGCGGTGTCGACGACGATGACGTCCACGCCCGCGTCGCGGAGCGCCTCGGCACGCTGCCACGCGTCGCCGAAGAAGCCGATGGCGGCGCCGACGCGCAGGCGGCCCTGCTCGTCCTTGGTGGCGAGCGGGTACTTCTCGCTCTTGTCGAAGTCCTTGATGGTGATGAGACCGGCGAGCGTGCCGTCCTGGTCGATGAGCGGCAGCTTCTCGACGCGGTGCTGCGCGAACAGCGCGATCACCTCGCCGGCGCTGATGCCGACGCGGCCCGTCACGAGGTTCTCCGTCGTCATGACGTCGCGGACCTTCGTGGTCTGGCGCTCGAAGCCCGACACGAACCGCATGTCGCGGTTGGTCACGATGCCCACGAGGTGGTTGTCGGCGTCCACGACCGGCAGACCCGAGATGCGGTACTGCGCGCACAGCGAGTCGACCTCTTCGATCGTCGCGTCGGGCGTCGTGGTGATCGGGTCGGTGATCATGCCCGACTCGCTGCGCTTGACGCGGTCGACCATCGAGGCCTGGTCCTCGATGGAGAGGTTTCGGTGGATGATGCCGATGCCGCCCTCGCGAGCGATCGCGATCGCGAGCCGGGCCTCGGTGACCGTGTCCATGGCGGCCGACAGCAGCGGCGTGGCGACCGTGATGCGCCGGCTGAGTCGCGACGACGTGTCTGCCTCGCTCGGGATCACGTCGGTGTGACCGGGCAGCAGCAGCACATCGTCGTAGGTCAGTCCGACGAAGCCGAAGGGGTCGTTGTGCTCCATGGGGTCTCCTCGCGCGCGGCGCGTTCAGTTGAGGGTTGGACGGCGACGGCCGGCGCGCTTGTGACGCTCCGTACTCGATTCTAAGCGCGCGAGAGGGCCGTTTTGTTCCCACAGAAACGGCACGCGCGGGGCGCGCGCGAGGCCGTTGTCCGGTCCGATTTCGATCGGATCACGTATCCACATGTGACCGTAGGCGAAACAGCGGCGACACATTACAGTCGTAGCGTCGCCATCACGGCCGATGCGACCCGAGCTTCGGTGTCCGCGTGGTGGCGAACTGGAGGTTCTGTGGGTCCCACGAATGCGTCCGCGACCAGAAGTCGCCATTGGATCGTCGTGCTCTTCGGACTGCTGCTGGCTGCAGGCATGGTGTTC
Source organism: Microbacterium sp. NPDC058389 (assembly GCF_042722305.1). Taxonomy (NCBI): domain Bacteria; kingdom Bacillati; phylum Actinomycetota; class Actinomycetes; order Micrococcales; family Microbacteriaceae; genus Microbacterium; species Microbacterium sp. NPDC058389. The sequence goes on along the minus strand of NZ_JBHXJQ010000008.1, from coordinate 66,317 downwards.
CTGTCCTCTCCGGGTGGCGCATTCGCCGCCGAAGCACCCGACACCCCGGGTGGCGACCAGGAGAAGACCGACTTCTACTTCGGCGGCATCATCACCTATGACGACGAGCCTGTCGCCGGCGTCACCATGACCATCGAGGGCGGCGGCTTCAAGGCCGAGACCGTGACCGACGCCGAGGGCAAGTGGCGTCTGTACGTGCCCGAGAAGGACGACTACGTCCTGACGGTCGACGAGGACACGCTGCCCGACGGGGTCATCGTCGACCCCACGCAGCTGCCCGAGGGCATCCAGCCGAAGCAGGGGACGACGGCGTCCTTCGACGTGACGTTCGGCCTCACCGGGTCGAAGATCGTCAACCTGTTCCTCGGCGAAGGCGAACGCGTCACCACGTCCTTCATCGACCAGCTCATCGAGCGCCTGATGAACGGCCTCAACTTCGGCCTCCTGCTCGCGCTGGCCTCCGTCGGCGTCTCGCTGATCTACGGCACCACCGGCCTCAGCAACTTCGCGCACGGCGAGATGCTGACGTTCGGCGCCGTGATCGCGCTCGTCTTCGGCGTGTGGCTGCAGATCCCGATGTGGCTCACGATCCCGATCGTCATCGTCTTCGGCGCGGCACTGGGCTGGTCGCTCGACGCCGGCTTGTGGAGACCCCTGCGCCGAAAAGGCCTGGGCCTCGTGCAGCTCATGATCGTGAGCATCGGCCTGTCGCTGGCCGGGCGCTACGTGTTCCAGTACTTCATCGGCGGCGGCACCTACCAGCTGCCCGGCGCCGGCGCACCGCGCGACATCACGTTCGGACCGATCGCGCTCTCGTGGATCGACATCGTGTCGATGGGCACCAGCATCGTCCTCCTCGTCGCCGTCGCGTTCTGGCTGCTGCGGACCCGCGTCGGCAAGGCCACGCGCGCCATCAGCGACAACCCCGGCCTCGCCGCGGCTTCCGGCATCAACGTCGACAGGGTGATCCGCATCGTCTGGATCCTCGCCGCGACCCTCGCCGCGGTCGCCGGCGTGCTGTGGGCGTACTTCCGCCCGGGCGTGAAGTGGGACATGGGTGTGCAGGTGCTGCTGCTCATCTTCGCCGCGGTCACCCTCGGCGGCCTCGGAACCGCGTTCGGCGCACTGATCGGCTCGCTGATCGTCGGCATCCTGGTCGAGATCTCGACCCTCTGGATCCCGCCGGACATGAAGTACGTCGGCGCCCTCGCCGCACTGATCGTGATCCTGCTCGTGAGACCCCAGGGCATCTTGGGCCGGAAAGAGAGGCTCGGCTAGCCATGGACTGGGGACAGATCTTCAACAACACCGCCTACTGGGTCTTCAGCCCGGAGACCATCGCCTACGCGCTCGCCGCGACCGGCCTCGCCGTGCAGTTCGGCTTCGGCGGCCTGCTCAACTTCGGCATGGCGGGCTTCATGGCCCTCGGCGCGTACGGCTACGCCATCTCGATCCTGAGCTTCGGCTGGCCCTGGTGGGTCGGCATCCTCGTCGGCTGCGCCGCCGCCGTCGTGTTCGCGCTGATCCTGGGCATACCGACCCTGCGACTGCGCGCGGACTATCTCGCCATCGTGACGATCGCGGCGGCCGAGATCGTGCGACTGCTGCTGACGACGCAGCTGTTCGACGCGTTCACCAACTCCGCGGACGGGCTCGGTGGGTACCATGCCGGCTTCCGCGCGGCGAACCCCTTCCCCAAGACGGGGGCGGACGGCGAGCAGATCGTCTACGGCTTCGGGCCATGGCAGTGGACCTCCGACCAGCTGTGGGTGCGCGTGTTCGGCATCATCCTCCTGGGCATCGCCGTCTACCTCGTGTGGGCGATCATGCGCAGCCCGTGGGGTCGCGTGCTCAAGGGCATCCGCGAAGACGAGGACGCCGTGCGCTCGCTCGGCAAGAACGTGTTCTCGTACAAGATGCAGGCGCTCATGATCGGTGGCGTGTTCGGCGCCCTCGGCGGCGTCGTGTTCGCGCTCCCGTCGGCGGTGGTCCCGGCCACCTATACGACGAGCCTCACGTTCTTCATCTGGACGATCCTGCTGCTCGGCGGCGCCGCGACCGTGTTCGGCCCCGTCGTGGGCTCGGTGATCTTCTGGGTCATCATGGGCTTCCTCGACAACGTGCTGCCGGTGCTCGCCCAGGCCGACATCCTGCCGATGACGGCGCAGCAGGCCGCGACGCTGCGGTTCATCCTCGTCGGCGTCGCGCTCATGCTGATCGTCATCTTCCGCCCGCAGGGCATCTTCGGAAACAAGAGGGAGCTGACCTTTGTCAAGTAACCCGCCCAGCACCCCGCCCGCCGACCAGCCCGACGTCCCGGAGGAGCCGGCCGCGCCGGCCACGGGCTCCGTCACCACGCCGACCGGCAGCATCCGCCGTCCGAAGACCGCGGGACTCGCGAAAGGGGATGCCGTCCCCGGCGTCCCCAAGAACGACCCGGTGCTCGTCATCGACAACGTCACGCGGCACTTCGGCGGTCTGACGGCCGTCGACGTCGAGCACCTGGAGATCCCGCGGCACGCCATCACCGCCCTCATCGGGCCCAACGGCGCCGGCAAGACGACGCTGTTCAACCTGCTGTGCGGGTTCGACAAGCCCAACTCGGGCAGCTGGAGCTTCGACGGCACGTCGCTGTCGGGCATCCCGTCGTTCAAGGTCGCCCGCATGGGCCAGGTGCGTACGTTCCAGCTGACGAAGGCGCTGTCGCTGCTCACCGTGCTCGAGAACATGAAGCTCGGCGCGACGGGCCAGAAGGGCGAGAGCCTCTGGGCCAGCGTCATCCCGGCGATCTGGCGCAAGCAGGACGACGCGATCGAAGACAAGGCCATGGAGCTCCTCGCGCGCTTCAAGCTCGACGCGAAGGCCGACGACTACGCCGCCTCACTGTCGGGCGGCCAGCGAAAGCTGCTCGAGATGGCTCGGGCGCTCATGAGCGACCCGACCCTCGTGATGCTCGACGAGCCGATGGCCGGCGTGAACCCGGCGCTCACCGAGTCGCTGCTCGACCACATCCTCGACCTCAAGGACCTCGGCATGACCGTGCTCTTCGTCGAGCACGACATGCACATGGTGCGGCACATCGCCGACTGGGTCGTCGTGATGGCCGAGGGCAAGGTCGTCGCCGAGGGCCCGCCCGAGACGGTCATGCAGGACAAGGCGGTCATCGACGCGTATCTCGGCAGCCACCAGGACGTCGACCTCGGCGTCGTGACCGGGCGCATCGCCGGCGAGCTCGGCGAGTCCGGCGAGGAGCTGCTCGAAGAGATCAAGGAGGCCGAGGAGGCCTCGATCGCCGAAGCCGAGGAGGAGAGCAAGTGAGCGACGCGTCGCCGGACCCCCGGACACCCGGATCGGCTGTCCCCGATCCCGGAGCCGCCCGTGTGGAGGGCATGAAGACCGAGACGGTCATCGTCGAGGTCAAGGACCTCACGGCGGGCTATCTGCCCGGCATCAACATCATCAACGGCGCCAACCTGATCGCCCGCAAGGGCGAGCTGATCGGCATCATCGGCCCGAACGGCGCCGGCAAGTCGACGCTGCTGAAGGCGATCTTCGGCATGGTCAAGGTGCGCGGCGGCGACATCACGGTCGACGGCGAGAGCGTCGTCGGGCTGAAGTCCGACAGGCTCGTGCAGCGCGGGGTCGGCTTCGTGCCGCAGACGAACAACGTCTTCCCGTCGCTCACGATCGCCGAGAACCTGCAGATGGGGTTGTACCAGCGCCCGAAGGTGTACGCGGAACGCCTCGAGTTCGTGACGGGCATCTTCGCCGAGCTCGGCAAGCGGCTCGGCCAGCGCGCGGGGTCACTCTCGGGTGGTGAGCGCCAGATGGTGGCGATGTCGCGCGCGCTCATGATGGACCCATCGGTGCTGCTGCTCGACGAGCCGTCCGCGGGCCTGTCCCCTGTCCGTCAGGACGACGCGTTCATCCGCGTCTCCGACATCAACAAGGCCGGTGTCACGACGATCATGGTCGAGCAGAACGCCCGCCGCTGCCTGCAGATCTGCGACCGCGGCTACGTGCTCGACCAGGGCCGTGACGCCTACGAGGGCACGGGGCGCCAGCTGCTCAACGACCCCAAGGTCATCGGCCTGTACCTGGGAAGCCTCGGCTCCGAGGCGGCCTGACGCCGCGACAGCGAACGACGAGGGGCTGGATGCCGCGGCATCCAGCCCCTCGTCGTTCTCGGTGCCGCGCACGCGCGCACACACGAAGGGCCCCGGATCGCTCCAGGGCCCTCGCTGCTGCGTCCTGGATTACAGGTCGATGCGCGTGTAGTTGTTGTCGGCGCCGTACTGGAAGATGCCGATGGTGGCGTCCGTCGGGTCACCGTGCTCGTCGAACGTGATCGGGCCCGAGTAGCCGTCGTAGTCGGCCTTCTTGCCGTCGAGGATGAGGTCGGCGCAGTCGGCGTACGACGTGCACTTCTCACCCGGGTCGTCGCCGCCGCCGGAGACCTCCTGCAGCTTGCCGGCGATGTCGGCGGGGTCGGACGAGTTCGCAGCCAGCGCGGCGAGCGAGATGAGCACGATCGCGTCGTACGCCTCGTTCGCGTAGGTGTAGTCGGCGATCTCAGGACGGCCGTCGGCGACCGCCCAGTCGTTCAGCCGCTTCTGGAAGTCCGTGTCCGGCGCGGGGCCGGCGGGCGTGGTGCCCTTGGCGCCCTCCATGCTCACTCCGGCGGGCCACTTGTCGTCCTTGCCGAAGTTCTTCAGGTTGCCGTCGACGAGGTACAGGTCCTCGGCCGGGTAGCCCGCAGCGAGCAGCGCCGGACCGATCGTGTAGATCTCGTCGAACGTGATCAGGGCGATCGCGTCGGGGTTCGACGCGAGGACAGCCGAGATCTGGGCGTCGAAGTTGGTGTCGCCGGTGTTGTACGACTGCTCGGCGACGATCTCGCCACCGGTGCTCTTGAACGTGTCCTGGAAGGTCTTGTTGAGGCCGGTTCCGTAGGAGTCGTTCTGGTAGATGACGGCGACGTTCTTGTGTCCGTCCTCGCCCACCAGGTTGCCGAGCACCTCGCCCTGGAGCGTGTCGGCCGGGGCCGTGCGCCAGTAGAGGTTGTTATCGTCCCAGTTGGTGAAGTCCAGCGAGGTGTTCGCGGGCGAGAACGTGAGGATGCCGGCCGCGACTGCGTCGTCGAGGAACAGCTTCGTCACACCCGACGACGCGGCGCCGATGGCGGCCGTCACCTTCTCGGAGATCAGCTTCTGGATCGTGGTCGCGTAGGCCTTGTTGTCGGTGTCGCCGGAGTCGCCCCAGACGATCGGACCGATCTCCAGACCCTTGGCGGCCTCGTTGACGTCGTCGACAGCCAGACCGACACCCGCCTCCTCGGGCGGGCCGAGGTACGCGAGGCTGCCCGTCTGAGGCAGGATCGTGCCGATCTTGAGGGTGAGGTCGCGGGCCTCCTGCGACGACCCGTCGCCGTCTCCCTCGTTGCCGCTGCCAGAGGCGCAGCCGGCGAGGACGAGGGCGCTGGCGCCGACGAGCGCGATGCCGCCGAGGAGGGCAGATCCGCGCGAGCGGGTGAAGACGCTCATGTTGCTCCTTGCTATGGGTGATCGGGGGAACGACTCGGGCGCCGCCCCAATGCGACAAACCTAATCGCGGGAAGCGTTCGCGAATGTTGCCGTTCGTTAACGATGTGTAACGGGCACGACCGGGGGATTTCGATCCGATATCGACGATTCCGCTCCACATACCCCCCATGGGTATAGACTCGGGATCCGGTACCCCTCAGGGGTATCCTGGAACTCCACGAGAAAGGCGGCGACATGGCCGGGTCTGAGAAGAGCACCGTCGAATACAACGTGACGGGGATGAGCTGCGGGCACTGCGAGGCGTCCGTGCGCGGCGAGGTGTCGAAGCTCGCGGGCGTCGAGGACGTGCAGGTGAGCGCCGCCGCCGGCACGCTGCGCATCGTCTCTGCGGCGGAGCTCGCGGACGACGCCGTCATCGCGGCCGTCGACGAGGCCGGCTACACCGCGGTCCGCGCCTGATGTCCTCCTCGGCCCCGACCGCCCGGATCGAGCTCGAGATCGGCGGCATGACGTGCGCCTCGTGCGCCGCGCGGATCGAGAAGCGCCTGAACCGGATGGACGGGGTCGAGGCGTCCGTCAACTACGCCACCGAGAAGGCGGTCGTGAGCGCACCCCCGGGGATCGACCCGCAGGCGCTCATCGACGAGGTCGTCAAGACCGGCTACACCGCGGTGCTGCCCGCTCCCCCGGCTGCCGCCGCGGACGACGCGCCGGTCGGCGAGCCGGCAGACCCCGAGCTCACGAGCCTGCGCCAGCGGCTGATCGGCTCGATCGTGCTCTCGACGCCCGTGATCCTGCTCGCGATGATCCCGGCGCTCCAATTCACCTACTGGCAGTGGGCATCGCTCGCCCTCGCCGCCCCGGTCGTGGTGTGGGGCGCCTGGCCGTTCCACCGAGCCGCCTGGATCAATCTGCGCCACGGCGCCGCGACGATGGACACGCTCATCTCGCTCGGCGTCTCGGCGGCGTTCCTGTGGTCGCTGTACGCGCTGTTCCTCGGCCACGCCGGAATGCCCGGCATGACCCACTCCTTCGAATGGTCGGCGAGCCCGAGCGACGGCGCCGGCGACATCTACCTCGAGGTCGCCGCCGGCGTAACGACCTTCGTGCTCGCCGGACGGTACTTCGAGCAGCGCTCCAAGCGGCGTGCCGGAGCCGCCCTGCGCGCGCTGCTCGAGATCGGCGCGAAGGACGTCGCGGTGCTGCGCCCCGCCGCCGACGGCTCGGTCGCCGAGGTCCGCGTGCCGATCGCCGACCTGCGGGTCGGCGAGGAGTTCGTCGTGCGTCCCGGCGAGAAGATCGCGACCGACGGCATCGTCGCCTCGGGCACGTCGGCCGTCGACGCCTCGATGGTCACCGGCGAGTCCGTGCCCGTCGAGGTGGCCCCCGGCGACCCCGTCGTCGGCGCCACGGTGAACGCGGGCGGCCGGCTGGTCGTGCGCGCCACCCGCGTCGGCGACGACACCCAGCTCGCCCAGATGGCGCGGCTCGTCGAGGACGCCCAGTCCGGCAAGGCGAAGGTGCAGCGCCTCGCCGACCGCATCTCGGGCGTCTTCGTCCCGATCGTGCTGCTCATCGCGCTCGGCACCCTCGCCGGCTGGCTGCTGACCGGCGCCTCGGCCTCCATGGCCTTCACCGCGGCCGTCGCGGTCCTCATCATCGCGTGCCCGTGCGCGCTCGGGCTCGCCACGCCCACCGCCCTGCTCGTCGGGACGGGCCGCGGAGCACAGCTCGGCATCCTCATCAAGGGTCCCGAAGTGCTGGAGTCCACCCGCACCGTCGACACGGTCGTCCTCGACAAGACCGGAACCGTCACGACCGGCCGCATGTCGCTCGTCGACGTGGTGGTCGCAGGGGAAGTGGTTGCCGCCACCCTCGGCCGCGCGGAGCTGCTGCGCCTCGCCGGCGCCCTGGAGCACGCGTCCGAGCATCCCATCGCTCAGGCGATCGCCCGCGCCGCAGCAGAAGAGACGGGCACGCTGCCCGTCGTGGAAGCGTTCCAGAACGTGCCCGGCAAGGGCGTGTCGGGCGTCGTCGACGGGCACGCCGTGCTCGTCGGACGCGAGGCGCTGCTCGCCGACTGGGCATTGGCGGCGCCCGCCGCGATCGCGGAGGCGAAGGCCGCTGCCGAGTCGCTCGGCCGCACGGCCGTGCTCGTGGCGTGGGACGGCGAGGTCCGCGGGCTGCTCGTCGTGGCCGACCAGGTCAAGCCGACGAGCGCCGAGGCGGTCGCCCAGCTGCGGTCGCTCGGGCTCACTCCCGTGCTGCTCACCGGCGACAACGCCGCGGCCGCCCGCGCGATCGCCGACGAGGTCGGCATCGAGCGGGTCATCGCCGAGGTGCTTCCGCACGACAAGGTCGCGGTGGTCAAGGATCTGCAGGCCGAAGGCCGCGTCGTCGCCATGGTGGGCGACGGCGTGAACGACGCCGCCGCGCTCGCGCAGGCCGACCTCGGCCTCGCGATGGGGACCGGGACGGATGCCGCCATCGAGGCCTCCGACATCACGCTCGTGCGCGGCGACCTGCGCAGCGCCGCCGACGCCATCCGGCTGTCGCGTGCGACGCTCGGCACGATCCGTGTGAACCTGTTCTGGGCGTTCGCGTACAACGTGGCCGCCCTGCCGCTGGCCGCGCTGGGCCTGCTGAACCCTATGATCGCGGGAGCGGCCATGGCGTTCTCCAGCGTCTTCGTGGTCAGCAACAGCCTTCGCCTGCGGCGGTTCCGCAGCCTCTCGAACTCACGTCGTTGAAGGAGTCAGACATGACCGACACCGCACTGGAGCAGACGCCCCTCGACCACGCGCACGGCCACCACGGGTACATCACCGACAAGGACAAGTACCTCAACCGCCTCAAGCGCATCGAGGGTCAGGCGCGCGGCATCCACAAGATGGTCGAGGACGAGAAGTACTGCATCGACATCCTCACCCAGATCAGCGCCTTGACCTCGGCCCTCGAGGCCGTCGCCGTGGGCCTGCTCGACGACCACCTGCGCCACTGCGTGGTGGATGCCGCCCGTCTGGGCGGCGAAGAGGCCGACGCCAAGATCACCGAGGCCACGCAGGCCATCGCCCGCCTCGTGCGCTGACGCGCGCCGAAGGGCGGCTCGTCAGCGGGCCGCCCGCACGCGGCGGCGGGCGTGGAGGATCGAGTCCACCGTCAGCACGATCAGCGCGATCCACACCAGCGCGAACCCGATCCAGCGCTCCAGCGGCATGGGCTCCTCCAGCACGAGCCACCCGATGAGGAACTGCAGGATCGGCGCCGCGAACTGCAGCAGACCGATCGTGGTGAGCGACACCCGCCGTGCTCCCGCGGCGAACAGCAGGAGCGGCACCGCCGTGATGACGCCGGTGAGGCTCAGCAGCACCGTGTGCTCCCAGCCGTTCGCCCCCATCGTGAGGCCCTGCGTCGAGGCCACCACGACCAGCACGATCGCGGCGATCGGCGTCAGCCACAGGGTCTCGAGCGTGAGGCCGCTCACGGCATCGACCGACGGCCCGACCTGCTTCTTCACGAGCCCGTAGACCCCGAAGGACGCCGCGAGCGTGAGGGCGATCCACGGGAAGGCGCCGTAGCCCACGATGATGACGACCACCGCGGCCACGGCGATGCCGATCGCGACCCATTGCGTGGTCCGCAGCCGCTCGTGGAGCACGAGCACGCCCAGCATGACGGTCACGATCGGGTTGATGAAGTAGCCCAGGCTCGTCTCGATCACGTGGCCGCTGAGGGCTCCGAGGATGAAGACCTGCCAGTTGATGTAGATGAGCACGCCGGCGAGCGCGGTGAGCCACAGCAGTCGCCGCTGGCGCATGATCGCGGCGAGCCGTCCCCACGTCCGCGTGACCGTGAGCAGCAGCGCGCAGAACACGAGCGACAGCACGATGCGCCAGGCCACGAGCTCGAACGGCCCGGTCGGCTTCAGCAGCAGGAAGTACAGCGGGAGGAAGCCCCACAGCAGATAGGCGATGAGCCCGTAGGCCGTGCCGAGCGTGCGTTCGCGGCCCGGCTCGTCGGACGACGGGGGCAGCGCGATCCCGGCTGTGGAAGCGGCCGCCTCTGCCAGGTCACCGACGCCGGCCTCGGTGTGGCGGGACGTCGGTTCGGAGCTCACCGTCCCAGCCTAGGACCGCTCGCGCCGACGGGGACGCCGGGGCGGGGGTCGCGGCATCCCCTCGCCTGCCGTTCGTCGTGCGATCCCTGCCGTCGGGAACGACGAGAGGGCCGGATGCCGAAGCATCCGACCCTCTCGGTACGCGTGTGCGCTGAACTCAGCGGACGACGACCGCGAGCACGTCGCGAGCCGACAGGACGAGGAACTCGTCGCCGCCGAACTTGACCTCGGTGCCGCCGTACTTGCTGTAGATCACGCGGTCGCCGACGGCGACGTCGAGCGGGATGCGGTTGCCGTTGTCGTCGATGCGGCCCGGACCCACCGCCACGACCTCGCCCTCCTGGGGCTTCTCCTTGGCGGTGTCGGGGATGACCAGACCGCTGGACGTGGTCTGCTCGGCCTCGACCTGCTTGATGACGATGCGGTCCTCGAGCGGCTTGATGGAAACCGACACGGTCTACCTCTTCTTTCTTGAGACTGAAGACTCGTTAGCACTCTGACGTTGAGAGTGCTGACGTCAAGTCTAGGCAACGGATTGGCACTCCCGCAACGTGAGTGCCAATGCGCGTCACACTCGTCCCGAAGCCGGCGATCCGGTCGAGAATCCGATGTATCAAGGCGGGCTCAGGATGCTCTGAGGAGATATCCCTGTTGCGCGGCCCCACTCGCGCTGAGACACCGACGGTGGTAGACCAGTGCGCGGGGGGAGTCGCGTCCTGAACTCACTGGGAGAGTTTCAGAGATGACTTCGCATGAGTACGTGCTGGCGATCGACGTCGGCACGAGCAGGACCGCAGCGGCAACGGCGCGCACAGGTCCGAACGGCGAACTCGCGGTCGCCCCTGTCCCGCTGGGGCGCCGAGGCGACAACGTCGCGACGGCGGTCTTCGTCACGGACGACGGCGATCTGCTTCTCGCGGATGCCGCCGAGAGGCGCGGACTCGCCCAGCCCGAGCATCTCGTCCGCGAGTTCAAGCGCCGCATCGGCGACGACATCCCCGTCATGGTCGGCGGGCTCGCGCTGCGGGCCGAGGACCTGTTCGCACGATGCATCGCCGGCGTGGTCGACGAGGTCTCTCAGCGCGAAGGGGAGCCGCCGGCGAAGATCGTGCTCACGCACCCGAGCGAATGGGGGCCGCACCGCCTCGGGCTCGTCGGAGCGGCGCTGGCCTCGCGCGGGCTCACGGAGTGGGATCTCATCCCCGAGCCGGAGGCCGCGGCGCGCCACTACGCCGCGGAGTATCCGCTCGCCGAAGGCGCGGCGATCGCGGTGTACGACCTCGGCGGAGGGACCTTCGACGCCGTCGTCCTGCAACGATCCGGGACCACGTCGTTCGAGGTGCGCGGCGACGCTGCCGGCATCGAGGATCTGGGCGGGGCGGACTTCGACGACGAAGTGCTGCGCCACACGATCGCATCCGCCGGCATCGACACCGCCTCGGCACTGAGCGGCGGGGCCGACGCACGCCGTGCGATGCAGCAGCTGCGGCGCGACTGCATCGAGGCGAAAGAGGCGCTCTCGTTCGACTCGGATGCCGTCATCCCCGTGTTCGTCGGGTCGACGCCCTCGACCGTGCGGATCACCCGCGCGGAGTTCGAGGAGATGATCGGGCCCGCGCTCGAGCGGACCCTCGACGCGACCGAGCGGACGATCGAGTCCGCCGGCATGACCCCCGAGCAGCTGGCCGCCGTCGTGCTGATCGGCGGCTCGTCGCGCATCCCGATGGTCGCCCAGCTGCTGTCGGAGCGATTCGATCGCCCGATCGCGATCGACACCGACCCGAAGGCGTCGATCTCGCTGGGCGCTGCGCGTGCCGGCATGGGCCGGCTGGAGGAGGGTCGCGCACGACAGGTCGCCGTGCCTCCTGAGACCTTCGACGAACTCGTCCAGGGTGCGCGACGAGATGCAGAGCTGCTTCCACCGCGCGGACGCGGGGCTCGGACCCCGCGTCCCGAGCACGCCGCGAGGCGGCGCTTCCCGATCCTGATCGCCGCTGCCGCGATCACGGTGACCGGCGGGATCGCCTTTGCCGGAACCATGGCCGCCGGTTCGCTCGCCGACGCCGAGGATCGGTCCTTCCTGAGCGACCCCGCCGCCCGTGCCGACGCCGACCTTCCCCGGCTCGCTCCGCAGCCGGTGACCGCCGCGGCCGACGCGGCGATCGCTCCGGCGGAGGCGCCGATGGCGGCACCACCCGACGCCGAGGATTCACGTCGGCCCACGACGCGGAAGACGCCCGACCCGGACGGCCGCCCGACACCGTCGCCCTTCGCTGCGCCGCCTGGTGACACGAGCGCCCACTCCTCCGGAAAGGCACCGTCCAAGACGCTGCCCAAGCCGTCCGCCGCACAGGACAAGACGCCGACCCCGCCACCCGCCCGCAGCGACGACCCCGCCCCGAGCGCTCCGGCACCCGTCGAGCCCGCTCCCGACCCGGCGCCCTCCACTCCGCCGGTCGCCGACCCATCGCCCGATCCGACGGACCCGCCCGCCGACCCGACACCGGCAGAGCCGACCCCGACCGATCCACCGGCCGACCCGACGCCGACCGACCCGCCCGCAGACCCGACCCCGACCGATCCACCCGCCGAACCGACGCCCACCGATCCACCCGCCGACCCGACGCCCACGGACCCGGCGCCCACCGATCCACCCGCCGACCCGGCACCCGAACCCACGCCGACCGACGCGACCGCCGAGCCGGCACCGGATCCCGGCCCCACCGAGCCGCCGACGGCCGAGTGACACGGCCCGTCCACCCGATCCCGACTCGCAAGCCCGATGCCATGCTCCTCCTTCCTTCACCACCGGTGACGGCCGCACCGGCTCTCGCCAGCGGGTGGATGCGCCGCCACCACGCGGCGATCGAGGCCGCCTCCCGCGATGCCGCCGCACCGCGTGTGGTCGTCGTCGGACCGGCCGGCTCCGGCAAGTCGACTCTCCTCCGCGTCCTCCACGAGGCGCTCCTCGACGAGGGCCGTGAGGCGGTGCTCGTGACGCCCGGCACACCGACCGCGCCGCTGCCGACCGCCGACGTGCTGATCGTCGACGACCTGCACCTGCTCGGACCCGATCTGATCGCGGCGATCGCGTCGCGTGCCGAGGACCCGGATGCCGGACTCGTCGTCGCGCACCGCCCCTGGTCACCGAGCGAGGCCGCGACGGCGATTCAGCGGCAGCTCGCCCGGTCGCAGCCGGCGATCGTCCTCGGCCATGTCGTGCGATCCGACGTCCTCGACGAGCTGAGCGCGCGCGGGCGCACGATGCCGGCGGCCTGTGTGGAGCGCATCCTGCACCTCACCGCAGGCGTGTCATGGCTGATCGCCGCGGCGCTCGCGGCGCACGACGAGCGCGACTGCATCGACGATCCGGAGCATCGCGCACTCGTACGGCTCCTCGATGCCGAGATCGGACACCGCCTCGACGCGGCCGACGACGACATCCGGCGGCTGGTGGAGCGGCGGTGTCTTCTCTCACCCGCCGCGGATCCGAGCCCGCCGGAGGAGTCCGATGCGGTGGCGCTGGAGGCCTACGCCGAGGGCCTCCTGCTGCGCAACGGGACCCCCGTGCCCGCCGTCCGCTCGGCCGTGTGCGGCATCGCGACGGCGCACACGATCGCGCGTCTCGCCGGCGAAGCAGCCGACGGGACGGCATTCGCTCTCGACAGCGACGTCGACGATGCGGGACTGTCCGGGCGGTTGCGCGGGCCCGGCGTCGCCGCGGCGCTCGTCGCGCACGGCGACCGTCTGCTCGACACCCAGCCCGATCGTGCGCGAGAGCTCTACGAAGCGGCATGGGAGTCCGGCCACGAGAGCCTCCACATCCTCGTGCGCCGGGCGACTGCCGCCTGGGCCGCAGGCGACCTCGACACAGCGGCCGTCCTCGCCGAGGCCGCATCGGCGCGCGCCGACGACACCGCGGAGGACACGGCACCGATCTCGCGCCCTGACCGTGAGAGACTCGCCGACCTGACCGCAGCGATCTGGGCGGCACGGGGCATGTTCGCGCAGAGCCTCGCGGCGTATCGCGCGATTCCCCCTCGCTCCCCCGATTCGCTCACCCGCGCGCTGGTCGCGGCGATCGGCACCGGAACACGCGAACCAACCACCGACGGCGCCCCGGCGACCGAGGCGCCCTCGACGCTGAGCACCGCGATGATGCTCCTGAACCGCGGGATCCGGGGCACGTTCGCCCCCGGCTCGTCCGACGCCGTGCTCGTCGACCTCGTCCGCTCCTCCGAGATGTACACCGCGGCGCGCACGTCGGCGCCGATCGCGGAACTCCCGGCGGTGATCACCGCGGTCGTCGCGCTCACGCTCGGCGACGCCGCGACCGCGCAATCCGTCATCGACGACGCGCTGACCGGCGGCCACGGCGGCCGGTGGGCCCGCCCGCGACTGCTCCTGTGGCGTGCCTGGATCGCGGTGCAGCGGGTGCGACCGCACGAAGCCCGGTCGGCGCTCAGACAGGCCGAGTCGGAGCCCGGGCCGCGGTCGCCCCGGGACCGTCTGCTCGCACACGCCGTCGACGTCGCCTTGGCCCGCAGGTACGGCGACGCCGTCGAACTGGGCGACGCCTGGCATCGCGCGCGGGCCGCTCTCCTGCGCATCGACATCGATGCGTTCCTGTTCCTGCCGCTCACCGAGCTCGTGAGCGCGGCCGCCAAGTCCGGCGACGCCGAACGGGCGACGCAGCTGCTCGCCCGGGCCCTCGAGATCACCGAGGGTCTGGGCAGCGCCCCGCTGTGGAGCGCGGCGGTACGGTGGGCCGGGGTGCAGCGCAGCATCCTGCTCGGGCACCCCGACGAGCTGATTCCGCACGCCCACGCGCTGGTCGAAGCGGGCCGCCGCGACGCCGTGTCGCACGCGATGGCGAAGGCCGGCCGGGTCTGGACCTCGGTGCTCGCCGGGACGGTCGATCCCGACGCCGTGGAGGAGGCCGCGCTGCAGCTGGCGTCGTTCGGAATGGCGTGGGACGCGGCCCGGCTCGCCGGCCACGGCGCAGCCCGCGCGACGGACCGCCGCATCAGCGCCCGGCTCCTCGCCCGCGCCCGAGAACTGCACCCCATCGAGAACGATCAGAAGGCTCCGCCCGCGTCGCGCGCCGATGCCGCAGGCGGGTCCGGCCCTTCGAGTACCCCGCCTGCGGCAGACGTGCTGAGCGAACGCGAACGCGAGGTCGCCCGGCTCGTGCTGCAGGGCAAGACGTACGCCGAGATCGGCGAGGCCATCTTCATCTCCCCGCGCACCGCGGAGCATCACATCGCGCACATCCGCCGCCGGCTGGGCGCGAACTCCCGATCCGAAGTGATCACGATGCTGCGCCTGCTCATGGCCGAACCCGCACCGGACGACGAGCCGGGCGCCGACCCCCATCCGGCCGCGTGAGGGTATCGGAGTTTGCCCCGATGCCCGATCCGAGACAGGTGAATACCGTGAATCGCATGCTCAGTATTGCGGTGGCCTGTGCCCCCGCTGCTCATCGTTGAGGGGACGAGGACAATGATCACACCGATCGAGACGGTGGCCGACGCGCTCATCGCATTCATCCTCAGCCTGCTGCATGATCCCTCCGCCGCGGACGATTTCGCCGCCGACCCGGCCACCGCGATGGCGACACGCGGTGTCCAGGGCGCGTGCGGGGCCGACGTGAGAAGCGTCGCCCCGATCATCGTGGATCACCCGTCGGTCATGCCCCGCCCCGCGGCAGCCAAGCCCGCGACGACACCCGACCCCGCGTCCGGCACTCCCGACCCGCGCTCGACGACGACCGCCGACCCGGAGGCGGTGCGCGAGATCTCGCGGATCATCAACCAGTTCACGACCATCGATGCCCGTTCGACGATCGTCGACCAGTCCACGAACCAGAACATCTGGACCCAGGGCGGCGATCTCACGCAGATCTTCGATCAGGATGCCGTCATCGCCTCGGGCGACCACTCCATCGCCGCCGGCGACGACGTCACGATCGACGAGTCCGACACCGCCATCGGGGTGGGCGACGTCGCGATCGGCAACACCTCGGGCAGTCACAACACGACGACGACGGGCGGAACGGACGACGCCGACGCGATGCCGACGGAAGCCGTCCCGGATCCGGTCGTGACCACTCCCGATCCGGCCACCGTCGACGACGCCGTCGCAGTGGCGACCGGCGCCGCGGGCACCGCGGCCGCGGCTGCCGTGGACGCGGTGGACTCCACCGACGGCGCAACCGCCCCGTCTCCGGAGCCGGAGCCGGAGCCCGAGCCGGAACCCGACCCCGCCCCCGAGCCACCCGCCGAGCCCGCGCCGCTGCTGACCGACCTGACCGATGACGGCCCGTACGACTCCGCGCCGCTCACCGCTGCGGAGCCCGAGTCCTACCCTGACGAACCTCTCGAGGACCAATGAACCCGCCCACGACAGACCCGCAGCTCCCACCCGCGGCGACGGCGCCGTCCAGTCCCGCCTCCCCCGCGAGGCCGGCACCGGAGAGGCCCCCCGTCGTGCGCCCGAGCACAGCACCCGTCATCGTGAAGCTCACCCCGCCGTTCTCGGTGCGGCTGTGCCAGTTCTTCTGGATCATCAGCTTCGCCGTCGGCGCCTTCGCGATCGTCTACCTCTTCGTGATCCGTCAGACGCAGCTGCCCCTGATCTCGGACGTCGTCCGCTCGGTGGCCGACGGGCGCAGCGACGAGACCTACCGAACGGCTGCCGACATCGTGTTCTGGGTCGTGTTCGGCATCCTCGTCGCGACGCTGCTGACCCAGATCACGCTGCTGGTGTCGTTCATGAGCAGGCGTCCGCGGGTCAGATGGTGGCAGCTGGGGACCTTCATCCTGCAGACCGTCGTGGTGCTGCTGGCGTCAGAGGTCGTCACCGTCGGCGAGCGCGGTGAGCCGCTGCTGCTCGTCCTGTTCGCGCAGTGCGGGCTGGTCCTGCTGGCCCTGCTGGCCGGCATCCTTCCCCCCGCGATCCGCTGGTCCGCGCGCCGGCATGACATCCGCCATGGGCCCGAGAGCCCTGCCGGCGGGGATTTCTGACACGATCTGCTCCAGGCTCCGGATCACCACCCGGCATGCCGCCATGCCGGCGCGCTCCGTCAGCGGCGAGTCGCTGACGGAGCGCCATCGGTCCAGCAGCCTGAGCGCCTCCTCGCGCACGGTGCCGGGTTCGGAGTCTTCGGGAAGCCCCACCCGAGCGGCGGCCTCCACCCCCTCGCCGCCGACGATCCGGACGGCTTCGGCCGCATCGGACGGCGCGAGAGCGAGGCCTTCGGCACGGGCCGAGGCGAGCAGCGACAACTCCCGAAGGGCGTGGGCGCCCGCTGAGAGCCGTTCGATGCCGGCCCGCAGCTCGCCGACGCCGTCGGCCGGACGCTCCTTCACGAGCTTCTCCAGTGCCAGCAGCACGGCACGCACCTTCAGCGCGGTCTGACGGGTGCGGAACTGATCGCGGATGAAGCGCTGCAGCGGAATCAGCCCGCTCTGCTCGACCAGGCGGCTCGACAGCTCGGACGACGAACTCGCACCGCCGCGGACGAGTGCAGCCGCCAGCCGCACCCCGTACAAGCCGAATCGGGCCAGCAGCTCGGCACGCGCCTCGCGCGTGAGGGATGTCAGCGCGTCCGTCCGGACGAACCGGTCCGCCGACAGGAGGAGCTGTTCGCGATCGTCGCGCCCGAGGGCAGCGAGTTCGCGGAACGCGGCGAATTCCGACTCGCGCAGCGTACGGGCGCTCTCGGCGAGCAGCCCCGCGACAGGGATCACCCCGAGGACCAGCGACGAGAGGTCGCCGGCGCGCTCGTAGCGACGGGCCACCTTGCCCGCCGAGACGAGCGAGTCGATGCGCCCCGCGCCGATCTCGTCCGATCGCGAGAGGACCCCCACCGCACAGACGGACTGGGCGGCCCCGGCCGCCGTGTCGCGGAACGCCTCGAGGAATCGCACGTCGGAGGGATGCAGGTGCCTCATCAGGTAAACCACGGCATCGACGCCGGAAGCCGCCTCATCCGGCGCGAGGAAGGTGACCGTGCGCGCTGACGCGTCCGCCGACAGAGAGGCGATGCCTGGCGTGTCGATCAGGATCACGCTCTTCAGGGCGTCGAGCGGCCAGCCCACGTCGATCCATGCGACGTCATCGGCAGATGCCTCGCCGATGTCGAGGACGAGCCGGCCGTCCTCGCGATGCACCGGCATCCGCCGGGGCGCGCCGCGCTTCGGGTGCAGGGTGATCGTCGGCGTCAGCGAGTACCGGTACCACGTGACGACTCGTGTGCACTCCCCTGCGTCGGTCGGCGCGATCCGATCGCCCAGCATCGCATTCAGGAGTGTGGACTTGCCCGCCTTCACCATGCCCGCCAGCGCGAGCCGCAACGGCTCCGCCAGCCGGCGGTCGAGTTCGTCGAGCGTCCTCAGCGCGACCGGGTCGTGGGCGTAGACGGCGCGGGCACGATGCAGCAGAGCGCGTGCATCCTCATCGACCGTGACGCTCACTGCTGCGCCTGCTGCGCGTGTCGGGACTCCGGCTCGTGGGGCGCCGGCGCGGCCCCGACCGGCGGCAGCGGGGGGATCGCCCTGCTGAAGTCCTCGAGCCGGCCGAGTTCGGAGCGCAGCTGGGTCACGCGGGCATCGCGCTGCGCCGTGTAGTTCACCGCGGACTCCTTGGCGACTCCGAGCGCATCGGAGAGCGAACGATGCAGCTCATCGGCGATCGCGCCGAAGTGGTCGCGCCCCGCCCGCTGCACGAACCGGAGCCGATCCTTGAGCTGCTTGCCGACCTGGAAGCTGACGTCGTCGATGTACCGCCTCACCAGGGTCTTCGCTTCGTGCTGACGCCTCGACAGGCGCGCCGACATGTCTTCGCGATACGCGCGACGTCCCACGAGGACCCCGGCGAGCAGCGAGAAGGGATTCACGAGCGACAGCCCCACCAGGCCGGTCGCCAGGCCCACCATGAGCACGCCGCCGTAGGATCCGCGAACGCCGATGTAGATGCGCTCGGCTGCGTTCAGGCGCCCCGGGTCGAGGCCCGCGAGCTCTTCCACCGGGTCGAGGACGCCGTCGGTGTCGCCCACGGCGATCCGCGGCAGCGCGATCTCGCCGTCGGCGAAGAGCTGCGCGACCTCCTCCGACAGCCATTGCGCCCGCTCATCCGTCCACACGAAGGTCTCGGACACCGCGGCGACGACCCTCGTGCTCAGCCATTCCGAGAACTGGTCCCAGATGGGCCCGGGATCTCCGTCGTCGATGGCGTTCTCAGCCTCGCGCTGCACCTTGCGCAGCCGATCGCGCAGGTCGTGCTCCATATCCGCGATGAGGTCGGCGATGCCGTCGGTGAGCGTCACCTGCCAGCGCGCGGACCTGCTGCGGAATTCGTCGGCGCGGCTCTTGGCCGCTTCGAGCTGCGCGATCATGCGGGGTGTGCCCGCGGGATTCAGCAGGCTGCTCAGCTCGGTGCGCAGGGACATCGCCAGCTGCTCGACCACCGAGGTGAGATCGTGGACCGCGCTGCGTTCATGGACGAGTTCGGCATGCGCCAGCACATCGCGACGGAGGTGGGCGACCAGCGCGGGGAATCCGGACTCCTCATTGAGCGATCCGTCCTGCCGCTCGGCGGCGAGCAATCGCAGATCGCTGGAGACGGAGTACAGCGGAACGTCCCCGATCCCGTCGAGGTGTCCGCGATCGATCTCGAGGATCTCGCGCCAGGCCGGGTACAGGTCTGTCTTCGCGAGGACGGCGGCGACGTTCGGGGAGATGCGCATCGCGTGCTTGAGGAGCTGCATCTCGGGTTCGGTGTACTCCTGCGACGCGTCGGACACGAGCAGCACCGCGTGTGCGGTCGAAAGGGCGGAGAGGGTGGACAGCGCGTTGAACGACTCGAGTCCCCCCACCCCCGGGGAGTCCACCAGTTTCAGGCCTCCCCTGAGCAGTTCACGCGGCAGCAGCACCTCCGCGGACACGATCCGGCGTTCATTGCCAGGGTTCCCGCGTTCCGACACGTACTCGGCGACCGACCCGAGGGGGATCGACTGACGGACGAGGGCGGCCGAGGCATCCGATTCCCGCACCAGCACCGAAGCCGACGGCTCGGGCGCGTACCCGACGGAGGTGGCCACACTGGTGGCGATGTCGTCATCGACCGGGCATGCCGGTGCGTTCACGAGCGCGTTGATGAGCTTGCTCTTGCCCTGTTTGAACTCGCCCACGATGACCACGCGCACGTCGGGGTCGAGCAGACGGGACCGCGTCTGCTCGAGGCGCCGTGCAAGGTCCGCCCTGCCCGTCGTCGAGGCGACCTGCTCGACGCCGGCGGCGACGTCGATGAGCGCCGAGGTCCGGTTCTCGTCCGCACGCGCTGCGGGGTCGCGGCCACGATCGAGGTGCGCGGTCGTGTCGGCCATCGGGGCTCCTCAGAAGGGAAGGTCGAAGTCCGTCGGGCCGTCGGCGAGGGGGCCCCACAGCGTGTCGGTGTCGATGTCCCAGTCCGAGGCGTCCAGGCCGGCGATCTCGGCGGAGAAGGGGTCGTCGAGCCCCGGGTCGGACATGAAGGGGTCCGTCGTCGGCGATCCCTCCACGAGAGCATCGGCGGCATCCCCGCCGGAGGGACCGGCCGGCGCGAGTGGGCGAGCTGGGTCGTCCGGGAACGACTCCTCAGCCATCGCATCTCCCTCCGCCGGCCGGTCCGACTCTAGTCCGCGGTGTCGCCGCCCGACATCCCCTCACGTGCGACGTGCCCGGTCGCGTCGGAACGCGACCGGGCAGTCGGATGCGTGCGTCAGAAGTCGAGGTCGAGGTCGTTCGCGTCAGCGCCGGGGCTGAGCACGTTGACGTCCTCCACGTCGACATCGACGGAGTGGTCGTCCTCCATCGACTGGTCGTTGAACGCGTCGCTGATGTCCACCGTCCAGTTGTCGGAGTAGTCGTAGTCGTCGTTGTACGAGTCGGTCGTGTTGCCGATGTTCACGTCGCCGACGTTGACCTCGAACGAGGACTGGTCGATGTTGACGTCGCCGCCGGCAGCCGCCGCCCCGTCCCCCGAGGCGATCACGTTGTCGTTGTCGAACGTCTGGACGACGTTGCCGCCGGTGGCCCAGCCGCCCGCGGCGCCCGTGTCGCCGGCCGCGCCTCCGGTCCCGGCACCACCCGTGCCCGCACCGCCGGCAGCGCCGGTCCCGGCACCGCCCGCCGCACCCGTGCCGTCGCCGGCCGCACCGTTGGCGTTCGCCGTGGCATCGCCCGAGAGACCCGCCACCGTCGACGTCGCAGTTCCGCCGTCACCCGAGCCACCCGTGCCCGCGCCGCCCGAGGACCCGCTGCCCGCGCCGCCGGCACCGCCGGTGCCTGCCGCGCCCGAGCCTGATCCGCCGTCGGCGCCGATCGCCCATGCGGCACCGCCCGAACCGGACGACGTCGTGATGTTCTGGTTCACGGACTGGTCGACGACGGTCGACCGGTTGTCGATGTTGAGCTCGAGGCCGCCGCCGAAGCCGTCGTCGAAGGCGGCGAGGGCCGGGCTGCTGGCCGCACCGTCGCCGGTCGAGCCGATGATGTTGAGGTCCTGGAACCCGACGTTGTACTGGCGGACCCCGGCGTTGACGGAGAAGTCGTTGGCGGAGTCGTGCACGGACTTGTCGTTGAACGCGTCCTCCAGGTCGACGTCCACGTCGACATGCGTCGAGTTGTCCGAGTTGTCCGAGTTGTCGGAGTTGTCCGAGTTGTCGGAGTTGTCCGAATTGTCGGAGTTGTCCGAATTGTCGGAGTTGTCCGAGTTGTCGGAGTTGTCCGAATTGTCGGAGTTGTCCGAATTGTCGGAGTTGTCCGAGTTGTCGGAGTTGTCGTTGCCGGAGTCGCTGACGTCGACGTCCACGTCCGTCGAGTTGTCGTTGTTCGAAAGCCAGTCGTTGTTCGAGAGCAGATCGTTGTTCGACAGGATGTCGTCGGTGACGGTCTGCACCCCCAGCAGATTGTTGTTGTCGTCGGCCATGATCTTCCTTCTCTCAGAGTGCCGAGAATCGCTTCAGATCGAGTCTCCGCATCGGGCTGCTACCGCGCATCGGGGCACTCCCCTGTGCCTGCCCCCCAGGGGGTGGGGGTTTTCGTCCCGGGCGATCGGGGTGGCGGCGGCTCGACGACGTCGGCCGCGCAGCGGAGTCATAGGCTTGCCCGGTGGAGAAAGCCGAGCTCACCGCCCTCCTGACGCCCGAGGGGCTGCGGCTGCTCGACACCCTGCCGCGCGTGGAGTCGTCGGACGACGTCGCCCGCACGGTCACGCGGCTGCGGCGCGACGGACACTCTCCCGACCTCGTGTCGGCCGTCGTCGGTCAGGCCCGGCTGCGCACCCGCGCCCGGGTCAAGTTCGGCGACCTGGCCGAGCGCATGCTCTTCACGCGCGCCGGCCTGGAGCAGGCGACGCGGCTGCCGATCGCGGCCCGTCACGCGTCGCGGTTCCGCGACGCCGGGCTCACGAACGTCGCCGACCTGGGTTGCGGCATCGGCGGCGACGCCCTCGGTCTCGCGGCTCTCGGCATGCGGGTGCTGGCCGTCGACGCCGACGAGGTGACCGCCGGCATCGCGGCCTACAACCTGGCCCCGTTCGGCGACGACGTCGAGGTCCGCCACGGCACGGCGGAGTCGACCGGCCTCGACGGCATCGACGCGGTGTGGCTCGATCCGGCGCGACGCACCGCCGGGCACAGCGAGACGACCCGCACCCGCCCCGGGGACTGGTCGCCGTCGCTGGACTGGGTCTTCGACCTCGCGCGGCGGACGCCGGCGGGCATCAAGCTGGGTCCGGGCCTCGACCGCGACCTCATCCCCGACGATGTCGAGGCGCAGTGGGTGAGCGCGGACGGCTCGACCGTGGAACTCGTGCTCTGGTCGGGCGCGCTCGCGCGCGAAGGCGTGCGACGGGCCGCGCTCGTCATCCGGGGCGATGCGGCGCACGAGCTGACGGCAGAGGCGGATGCCGCCGACGAGCCCGCCCGTGAGCTCGGGGAGTATCTCCACGAGCCGGACGGCGCCGTCATCCGCGCACGCCTGATCGGAGACGTCGCCCGGTCGCTGGAGGCCGGCATGCTCGACGAGCGCATCGCGTACCTCACCTCGGATGCTGCCCTCACGTCGCCGTTCGTGTCGACGTTCCGCGTGCGCGAGGTGCTGCCGGCCGACCCGAAGGCGCTGTCGAAGGCGCTGCGGGAGCGCGAGATCGGCCGCCTCGAGATCAAGAAGCGCGGCGTCGACATCGACCCGGCGACGTTCCGCACCATGCTCAAGCTGCGCGGCCCCGGTTCGGCGACGCTGTTCGTCACCCGCATCGGCACCCGGCGCACGGCGATCCTCGCCGACCGCGTCTGACGCGGCGGTCAGCCGAACAGGTTGGCGCGCAGCGCCGCGTACAGCAGCCACCCGGCGCTGTAGAGGATCGACATCGCACCGATCACGATGGCCCATACCGCGACCGCACGGCTCTCCAGCGGTCGGCGCAGCGCGAACAGCGCCGACACCACGGCCACCAGGCCGATCGGGAAGCCCCACCCGACGAACAGCGACACCACCAGCCCGATGATCGCGAACGCGAGCGCCCAGCCCGCGAGTCCCTTGTGGATCTGGGGCTCGTCGGCCGCGAGCCACTGCGCTGACGCCGGCGTGAGATCGCCGGCAGGCTCGGTCGGAGCCGACTGGACCGTCACCGCGACCGGCGCGGTGGGCAGGCGGAAGAACCCGCCGCGATGCGATCCCGGCAGCATCGACGATGCCGGCACGATGTCGATGTCGGGCGAGGCCGGCTCGACCTGCGGCGCGGCCGGCGTCGGACCGAAGGACGCTGCCGGCGGCATCCCGTCGTCCTCCGGAGCCTCGGCGGACGCGGCCTCAGACGCCGCCGGCTCGGGGAGACCGGCGTCGTCGGGGGGCGGCATCCGCTGGTCGGTCATGACGATTCCGCGACCTGGATCTCGGTGACGGGCAGCGTCGAGTCGGCACCGAAGGCGAGGGTCGACGGCTCGCGTCCTGACATGATCAGCTCGGAGGCCAGCGCCGCGATCATCGCGCCGTTGTCGGTGCACAGCGACAGCGGCGGGATGCGGACGGTGACGCCCTCAGCAGCACCTCTTTCGAGCGCCGTGTCGCGCAACCGGCGGTTGGCGATCACACCGCCGCCGAGCAGCAGTCGGGGCACCCCGTGGTCGCGGCAGGCGGCGAGCGCCTTCGTGACGAGGACGTCGACGACCGCCTCGCGGAAACTCGCGGCCACGTCGGCCACCGGAACCGGCTCCCCCGCCCGTTCGCGCTGCTCGACCCAGCGGGCGACCGCGGTCTTGAGCCCCGAGAACGAGAAGTCGTAGCGGTGCTTGGCCATGTCGCTCGCCCGTGAGAGTCCGCGCGGGAAGGCGATCGCCTTCGGATCGCCCGGTGCGCCGGTCGAGCCGTCCGCAGCCCTGTCGATCTCCGGTCCGCCCGGGTACGGGAGCCCGAGCAGGCGGGCCACCTTGTCGAAGGCCTCGCCGGCGGCGTCGTCCATCGTCTCGCCGAGCAGCTCGACATCCGTGGTCAGGTCGCGCACGAGGAGGAGCGACGTGTGCCCGCCGCTCACGAGGAGCGCCACCGTCGGGTACTCCAGGGGCTCCGCGTCGTCGTCGAGGATGTCGGCGGCGATGTGGCCCACGAGGTGGTTGACGGCGTAGAGCGGCTTGCCCAGCGACACCGCGAGCGCCTTGGCCGCGCCGACACCGACCATGAGCGCCCCGGCGAGGCCGGGACCCGAGGTCACCGCGACGGCGTCCAGGTCGGTCAGCGCGACGCCCGACTCGGCGAGCGCGGCCTCGATCGAGGGCTGCAGCGCCTCCAGGTGCGCCCGCGCGGCCACCTCGGGCACGACACCGCCGTAGCGGGCGTGCTCGTCCATCGAGCTCGCGATCGTGTTGGACAGCAGCGTGCGGCCGCGCACGATCCCGATGCCGGTCTCGTCGCAGCTCGTCTCGATGCCCAGCACGAGCGGTTCGGCCGCTGAGCCCGTCGAAGCGTTCACGAACACACCCCTCCGTCGGCGTCCTGCCGGCTCCAGGCGCGCAGGTCGAGCTTCATCACCACGGCGTCCACGTCGTCGGGCTGGTAGTACCGCGGCTTGCGGCCGATCTCGAGGAAGCCCTCCGACACGTACAGCGCCTGCGCCACCGGGTTGTCGGCGCGCACCTCGAGGAATACGTCGGCCACACCGCGGCGCACCGCCTCGTCGAGCAGCGCGCGCAGCATGGCGCGCCCCCGCCCGCGGCCCCGCGAGGCCTCGGCGATCGTGATGGTCTGGACGTCGGCATCCTTCGCGCTCTGCACGGCCCGCAGTCCGGCGTAGCCGACGAGCCGGCCCGCCTCGTCGTCGACGACGTACCAGCCGTGCGGCGAGGCCAGCTCCTCGCGCATCATCGCCTCGGACCATGCGTCGGTCGGGAACGACGCGCGCTCGAGCGTCATGATCGCGGCGAGGTCGTCGCCGGTCGCGGGGCGCAGCGTCATGGCCCCACCCGCTTGGGCGCGTGCGGCAGCGTCACGTCGGGCGAGCGCAGGTAGAGCGCGTCGTCCGGCCCGATCGTGCGGCCGGCGGCGAGGGCGCGGGATGCCGCCAGCGAGAGCATCGCGGCGGGGATGCGGTCGGCGTCCCGGCGGACGGCGCCGGCATCCGCGAGCACGCGGTCGAGGTCGTCGCGAGGCGTGAGCGCGGGTCCGTCGAGCCGGACCGGCAGACCGTCGGCATCGAGTCCGCGGTACAGCGTGTAGGCGAACTCGCGGCGGCGGGCGTCGGTGACCACGGCGAAGGTCTCGTCGGCGGCATCCTCGAATCCGCCCGTCAGGGCGTCGTGGATGAGCAGCTCCAGCGCGACGGCGTCGTGGCTCACGATCGGCACCACCGGCACGCCGCGGCCGAGCGCGAACGTGCGGGCGGCGGCGATGCCGACCCGCAGTCCGGTGAAGGGGCCCGGACCCATCCCGGCGGCGACGTGCGTCACGTCGGCGGGAGTGATGGATGCCTCCGCCAGCGCCCGTTCGATCAGTGTGCCGATCACCTCGGCGTGGCCGCGGGGGTCGGCGCTGACGGTCTGCGAACGGATGACGCCGTCGTGCTCGACGACCGCCACCGCGGAGCCGAGCGACGTGTCGATGCCGAGGATCACCCTTCCAGGGTAGTCGGCGCTCCGTGCCGGGTGACGTTCACCCGTCGCGGGGCGTCGGCGTCGAGTGCGGCCTCGTGGGCGACGGTCCCGCACGCGTCGTCGACGCCGTGGCCGTGCCACTCGCGCTCGATCTCCAGCTCCCACCACTCGTCGCGGAGGCCCTCGACCATGCCGCGACCCCATTCGACCACCACGACCGAGCCGTCGTAGTCGATGTCGAGGTCGTCGAGCTCGGCCGCCGATCCCAGACGATACGCGTCGACGTGCACCAGCGGCGCGCCGCCGTCCAGCGACGGATGCGTGCGCGCCAGCACGAACGTCGGGCTCTGGATCGGCCCCCGCACGTTCAGGCCTTCACCGATGCCGCGCGTGAGCGTCGTCTTGCCCGCGCCGAGCGGACCCGTGAGCACGACGAGATCGCCCGGTCGCAGCATCCCCCCGATCCGGCGGCCGAGGTCTTCCATGTCGTCAGGAGTCCTGATCTCGTGAGCCCCGAGGATCGGGTCGAGGCCGCTCACTCCGCCACCTGCCGGCGGGGAACGCGCGGACCGATGCGCGTCACGATCTCGTAGTTGATCGTGCCGGCGGCATCCGCCCACTCCGTGGCCGAGGGCACCCCGAGGGTCGGGTCGCCGAACAGCACCGCCTCGTCGCCGACCGCGACGGGCGCATCGCCGACGTCGACGACGAACTGGTCCATCGCGATGCGGCCGGCGACCGTGAAGCGCCGTCCGCCGATGACGACCGGACCGGCACCGGAGGCCTGCCGCGGCACGCCGTCGGCGTAGCCGACGGGCACGAGCGCGAGCGTCGTGTCACGGTCGGTGCGGTAGTCGTAGCCGTAGGAGACGCCCTTGCCCGCCGGCACGCGGCGCACCGCGGCGACGGAGCCGTGCAGCGTCATCGCCGGGCGCAAGCCCAGATCGGCCGACGTACGGTCGGCGAACGGCGACAGCCCGTACAGGCCGATGCCGATGCGCACGCAGCCCAGCCGCGCCTCGGGCAGGCCGATCGCGGCGTGCGTGGCCGCGATGTGGCGCAGCGGCGGGGCGAGCCCCAGCGACGCGGCGACGGCGACGCCCTCTTCGAACGCACGCAGCGCCGCGCGGTCGTCGTCGTCCGATGCGTTGGAGAGGTGGCTGAACAGCGCGACGACGCGCACACGTCCGATGCGCTCCAGCCGCGCCGCCTCGGCGAACACGAGGCGATAGTCGTCGGGCGCGATGCCGTTGCGCGACAGGCCGGTCTCCAGCTTCAGGTGCAGCGCCACGGGGCGGTCCGAGGATGCCGCCGCCGCGGCCTTCTGCAGCTGGTCGAGGTTCGAGATGCCGAGCTCGATGCCGTGTGCGGCCGCCTCCGAGAAGTCCGCCCCCGGTGCGTGCAGCCATGCCACGATCGGCGCGTCGATGCCGGCGCGCCGAAGCGCCAGCGCCTCGGTGATGTCGCTCACCCCCAGGCGGCTCGCGCCGCCCGCGAGGGCCGCGAGCGCCGAGCGCACGGCGCCGTGGCCGTACCCGTCGGCCTTGACCACGGCGATGATCTCGGAGCCGGTCAGCCGGCGCAGGTGCCGCACGTTGTCTGCGATCGCGCCGACGTCGACGGTCGCCTCGCGCAGCGCTCCGTGGGGCAGGCGGCTCATACGGACTCCTCGGTGGGGTGCGGGGCGACGGATTCGGCGACGACGTACGCGGTCGCGAGGCCCGCGTCGTGCGACATCGACAGGTGCAGGACGGTGATGCCGCGTGCGGCGACCACGGCGGCGGTCGAGCCGGTGAGCGAGAACAGCGGGCGGCCCGAGGGCTCCGACGCGACCTCGATCTCGGTCCAGTGGACGCCGTCAGAGCCGCCGAGCGCCTTGATCAGCGCCTCCTTGGCCGCGTACCGCGCCGCCAGCGAGTGGGGCTTGAGCAGCCGCTCACGCTCCGAGAACAGCCGTTCGAGCAGCCGCGGCGTGCGCGTGATGGTGCGCTCGAACCGCGGGATGTCGACGAGGTCGACGCCGATTCCGACGATCACGTGCACCTCCTGTCGCGCCGGTGCGCGGCATCCGCCACCCTATCGCGGGCGGGAGTGCGCCCCGGTCTGCCGGGGGCCGTGGCCGCCGGCATCCCTCACTCGACGGTGACGGACTTCGCGAGGTTGCGCGGCTGGTCGACGTCGAGGCCCTTCGCGGTGGCCAGGCCCATCGCGAAGATGTGCAGCGGCACGACGGCGAGGAGCGGCTCGAAGAACGTGCCCGCGGGCGGGATGCGCAGCACCTCGTCGGCCTTGGGCAGCACGGCCGCGTCACCCTCTTCGGCGATCGCGATGACGCGGGCGCCGCGCGCACGGATCTCTTCGATGCTCGAGATGACCTTCTTGTGCATCTCGGACGACTTGCGCGGCGACGGGACGACCACGAACACCGGCTGCCCGGGCTCGATGAGCGCGATCGGACCGTGCTTGAGCTCTCCGGCGGCGAAGCCCTCGGCGTGGATGTAAGCGAGCTCCTTGAGCTTGAGGGCACCCTCGAGGGCGATCGGGTAGCCGACGTGGCGTCCGAGGAACAGCACCGACCGGGTGTCGGCCATCCAGCCCGCGAACTGCTCGATGCGCGGCTGCTCGTTGTCGAGGATGCGCTGGATCTTGGCGGGGACCGCCTCGAGCTCGCGCACGTGCGCGGCGGCGTCCGCGGCCGACACGACACCCCGCACGCGACCGATGTGCAGGCCCATCAGGTACAGCGCGGTGATCTGGGCGACGAACGCCTTGGTCGAGGCGACGGCGACCTCGGGGCCGGCGTGCGTGTAGACGATCGCGTCGGACTCGCGCGGGATGGTGGCGCCCTGCGTGTTGCAGACCGACAGCGTGCGCGCGCCGTGCTCGCGGGCGTACTTGACGGCCATGAGCGTGTCCATCGTCTCGCCGGACTGGCTGATCGAGACGACGAGGGTGTCGGGGCCGATCACGGGGTCGCGGTAGCGGAACTCGTGCGCGAGCTCGACGTCGACGGGGATGCGCGTCCACTGCTCGATCGCGTACTTGCCCACCTGGCCGGCGTAGGCGGCGGTGCCGCACGCGATGACGATGATGCGCGAGATGCCGGCGAACAGGTCGTCGAGGCCGTCGAGCTCGGGGATCACGACCTGACCGTCGTGGATGCGGCCGCGCAGCGTGTTCGCGACGGCCTCGGGCTCCTCCGAGACCTCCTTGGCCATGAACGACGACCACCCGCCCTTCTCGGCGGCGGCGGCGTCCCACGTCACCTCGAACGGCTCGACCTCCACGGGGCGGCCGGCGAAGTCGGTGACCTCGACGCCCTCGGGCGTGATCGCGACGATCTGGTCCTGGCCGATCGCCAGCGCGTGACGGGTGTGCTCGACGAAGGCCGCGACGTCCGACCCGAGGAAGTTCTCGCCCTCGCCGAGGCCGATCACGAGCGGCGAGTTGCGGCGGGCGCCGACGACGAGGCCGGGCTGCTCCTGGTGCAGCGCGAGCAGCGTGAAGGCGCCCTCCAGGCGCGGCGCGACGGCGCGGAACGCGGCGACCAGATCGCCCGTGCGACGGAACTCGCGGCCCAGCAGCACGGCCGCGGCCTCGGTGTCGGTCTCGCTGCGGAACGTGAAGCCCTCCGACAGCAGCTCCGCCTTGAGCTCGGAGAAGTTCTCGATGATGCCGTTGTGGATGACGGCCAGCTTGTCATCGTCCGCCAGGTGCGGGTGCGCGTTGCCGTCGGTCGGACCGCCGTGCGTCGCCCACCGCGTGTGGCCGATGCCCGTGGTGCCGTCCGACAGCGGCCGGGCCGCGAGGTCGTCGCGCAGCACCTGCAGCTTGCCGGCGCGCTTGCGCATCTCCAGAGTTCCGTCGTCATCGATGACGGCGATGCCCGCGGAGTCGTACCCGCGGTACTCGAGCCGCGAGAGCCCCGCGATCAGCACGTCCTGGCTCTGACGAGGGCCCACGTATCCGACGATTCCGCACATGCCGTCCATGGTAGGCGGGCGGTTTTGCGCGGTCCCCTTACGAATAAGGAGTGCCCGCGTCCGTGCCCGCGGGCTCGACGCGCGTCACAGCTTGCGGAGCAGGACCGTCTCGACCTTGTGGTCGATCGCCTTCTGCAGCACGAGGTTCGCGCGGTGGCGCGTCGGGAGCACGTTCTCCTCCAGGTTGGGGAGGTTGATGGTGTTCCAGAATCCGAGGGCGCGCTCCACGGCCTCCTCGTCCGACAGCTGCGCGAACACGTTGAAGAACGAGTTCGGGTTGCTGAACGCGGCGCGGCGCAGGGCGAGGAAGCGGTCGACGTACCACTCGGCGATGTGCGAGGCATCCGCGTCGACGTAGATCGAGAAGTCGAACAGGTCGCTCACCGCGACGTCGTTGGGCGACGGCGGCGGCTGCAGCACATTGAGCCCCTCGACGATGACGATGTCGGGGCGGCGCACGGTCACGACCGCGTCCGGCACGATGTCGTACCGCATGTGCGAGTAGAACGGCGCCCGCACCTCGGGCGCGCCGCTCTTGACCTCGGTGAGGAACGACACCAGGGCCCGCCGGTCGTACGACTCGGGGAAACCCTTGCGCTCCATCAGCCCGCGTCGCTCGAGCTCGGCGTTCGGGTACAGGAACCCGTCGGTCGTGATGAGCTCGACACGGGGCGTCCCGGGCCAGCGCGACGTCAGCTCACGCAGCAGGCGGGCGATCGTCGACTTGCCGACGGCCACCGAACCCGCGACCCCGACGATGAACGGCGTCGTCGAGTCGTTCTCGCCGAGGAAGGCCGACTCCTCCGCGCCGAGGCGCTTGGTCGACTCGGCATACAGCGACAGCAGGCGCGACAGCGGCACGTACACCTGAGCGACCTCGTCCATGTCGAGCCGATCGCCGAGACCACGGATCTGCACGATCTCTGTCTCTGTCAGCGGTTGCGCGATCCCCGAGGCCAGCCGCGCCCAATCGGCGCGATCGATCTCACGGTAGAGCGACAGCGCTGCGGCGAGCGCGCTGGGGTCTTGCACGGTGGCTTCGTCGGCGGACATCGCGCCCATCGTAGCCGCACACCTCGCCTGGGCCGATCCGGGGATCGGGTGGATGCCGCGACCCGCCCGCACGGGCAGGTCGCGGCATCCCCTCGTCAACGCCGGGGCGGGTCAGCGGCGGTCGCGCTGGTCGAGCTCGTGCTGGGCGTCGTGGCCCGGGACGAGGTCGGCGGTCTCGGCGGCGGCGACCACGGCGATCTCGGACGTGAGCGCCTGCTCGAGGGCGGCCTCGTAGCGGCTGCGGCGGCGCTTGAGCCACAGCCCGCCGACGATGAGCACCGCCAGCACGGCGTACGCGGTCGCCGCGAACGGGTGCAGGAACAGCGACGCGACATTGCCCTGGCTCTGCTGGAGGGCCTTGCGCAGGTACTCCTCGCCCATCGGGCCGAGGATCATGCCGACCACGAGCGGTGCGACCGGGTATCCGTAGCGCCGCATGAAGAAGCCGAGCACGCCGATCACGAGCAGGATGAACACGTCGACGGTCTGGAAGTTGACCGCGTACGCACCCAGCGCGGCGAACGTCATGATGCCGGCGTAGAGGTACGGGCGCGGGATGCGGAGCACCTTCGCCCACATGCCGACCAGCGGCAGGTTGAGCACGATGAGCATGACGTTGCCGATGTAGAGGCTCGCGATGAGCGCCCACACGAGCGCCGGCTGGCTCTCGAACAGGCGCGGGCCCGGCTGGATTCCGTACGACTGGAACGCCGTGAGGATGATCGCTGCCGTCGCCGTCGTCGGCAGGCCGAGGGTCAGCAGCGGCACGAGGACGCCCGCCGCGGCGGCGTTGTTCGCCGACTCGGGACCGGCGACGCCCTCGATAGCGCCGTGGCCGAACTCCTTCTTGTGCTTCGAGAGCTTCTTCTCGGCCGCGTACGAGAGGAACGTCGCGACGTCGGCGCCGCCGGCGGGGATCGTGCCGATCGGGAAGCCGATCACGGTGCCGCGCAGCCACGGCGCCCACGAGCGCTTCCAGTCCTCGCGCTTCATCGAGCGCCGCCACGAGCCGCCCACGGGCGTCACCGGGATCGAGCCGTGCCGCAGGCGCGCCGCGACGTACAGCGTCTCGCCGACGGCGAAGAGGCCGACCGCGACGAGCACGACGTCGATCCCGTCGGCCAGCGGCAGCAGGCCCATCGTGTAGCGCGCCTGGCCCGACAACAGGTCGGTGCCGATGAGACCGATGAACAGGCCGATGCCGAGCGACGACATGCCCCGCGACACCGACGAGCCCAGCAGCGCTCCGACCGTGATGAAGGCGACCACGATGAGCGCCACGTAGTCGGCGGGCCCGAGGCTGACCGCGAACGTCGCGAGCACGGGCGCCAGCAGCGTGAGGCCGATCGTGGCGATCGTGCCCGCGATGAACGACCCGATCGCGGCGGTCGCCAGCGCCGTGGCGGCACGGCCCATCCGCGCCATCTTGTTGCCCTCGATGGCGGTGATGATGGATGCCGACTCCCCTGGCGTGTTCAGCAGGATCGAGGTCGTCGAACCGCCGTACATGCCGCCGTAGTAGATGCCGGCGAACGTGATGAGTGCGGCCGTCGGGTCGAGCGTGTAGGTGAGCGGGAGCAGCAGCGCCACCGTCATGGCGGGGCCGATGCCCGGCAGCACGCCGACGGCGGTGCCGACGAGCACGCCGAGGAAGGCGAAGAGGAGGTACTGCGGCTGGAACGCCGTCGCGAACCCCTCGAGCAGGAGTGAGATGTTGTCCATGGGTGATCCGTCAGATGAGGGGTCCGAGCCAGCCGAGCACCGGTCCGAGGGGCAGCGAGAGGCCGAGCAGCTCGCCGAAGAGGATCTGCACCAGCACGCCGATCACGAGGCCGACGACGAAGCCGAGCCACCAGCGCCTGTTGCCCAGCGCCCAGGCGACGCCCCCGAACAGCAGCGCCGCGGCGAGCGCCCAGCCGATGTACTCGAGCAGCAGCAGGTGCGCCATGAGCAGCGCCAGGATGATGGCGATCGTGCGCCAGTCGGTGCGGGCGCCCGGGTCCGTGTCCTCGGACTCCTCGGGGGTGCCGAGGTGTCCGCGGAGGACGCCGACGAGCACCGCGATGCCGGCCGTCAGCAGGATCGCCGACACGAAGATCGGGAAGACGGTCGGCCCGACGCGGGCGCCCGCGGGCACCCGGATGAGGAACGCGCCGACGAGCGCGAAGACGCCGAGGCCGATGACCAGCAGCGCGAAGACGAGCTCGCCGGTGCGGCGGGCGGGCCGCGGCGGTGCGACCACGAGCGCGGGCTTGGTGATGGGGGGCGGGCCCCCTTCCGGTCCGGAAGGGAGCCCACCGGGGGTGGGGGTCGTCATTCCACGAGCCCGATGCTCTGCAGCGTGTCGCCGACCGAGGCGACGTTCTCGGCGAGGAACGCGTCGAAGCCGTCGCCGACGAGGAACGCGTCGGACCAGCCGTTGTCTTCGAGCGTCGTCTGCCACTGCCCGCTGTCGTGCATCTCGGTCACGAGATCGGCGAGCGCCTGGGCCTCGGCATCCGAGATCCCACCGGGGGCGAGCACGCCGCGCCAGTTCGTGAGCACGACGTCGTAGCCCTCGTCGACGAGGGTCGGGGCGTCGGGGAGCAGCGCCGCCGGCTCCTCCGAGCTGACGCCGAGGGCGCGCATGGAGCCGTCCTCGATGAACTCGGCGAACTCGCCCACGCCCGAGATGCCGGCGTTCGCGTTGCCGCCGAGCAGCATCGTGACCGCCTCGCCGCCGCCGGCGTTGGGCACGTAGTTGAGCTTCTCGATGATCTCGTCCGAGCCGAGGCCGGCCTCGGTGAGCAGCAGCCCCGCCAGGATGTGGTCGGCGCCACCCGCCGAGCCTCCGGTCACGACGACCGACTGCCCGTCCTCGGCGATCGCATCGACGAGGTCTTCGAGCGTCTTGTAGGGCGAGTCGGCGGGCACGACGACGACCAGCGGCTCCTCGGTGAGGCGCGCGATGGGCGTCGTGTCCTCGATGCGGGTGGCCGCGCCGTTGGTCTCGATCGCACCCACCATGACGAGTCCGGTCACGATCAGCGAGTACGGGTCCCGCTCGTTGGCGAACGACGCGAGGCCGACGGTGCCGCCCGCTCCGCCGACGTTCGTGACGGGCGCCGCCGACACGAGCTCCTCGCCGGTGAGCACGGCGCTCATGGCGCGTCCGGTCTGGTCCCAGCCGCCGCCGGGATCGGCCGGGACGAGGATCCCGACCTCGTCGACGGCGGCCGCCTTCTCGGCGTCGCCGCCGCTGTCCGCGGCGCCGCCGGTACCGGACGACGTGCAGCCGGCGAGCGCCAGGGCGCCCGCGGCGATGATCGCGGGGATCGCGAATCTGCGCATTCCACTCCTCCTCGAGTGCGTGCGGGGCGACGTCGCCCCGTGCTGTGTGCCTCCCGACGCTAGGGACCGGCCGGCGGCGGCCCCGGGTTGCGTAACTAATGCGCGACTTCCGTAACTATTGGTCGCGGGCGAGGGATGCCGCACCCGGTCTCCGCACCGGACAGCCGACTTACACTTGCTGGCGTGACGCCGATGTCGCTCAAGGTGCAACTCCTGCTGCTGCAGGCCGTGATCGTGTGCCTGGCGACCCTCATCACCGGCGTGATCGCGGCGACGCTGCAGGAGCGGGCGATCCGCGACGCGTATCAGGACCGCATGTACGCGGTGGCCCAGTCGGTGGCCCGACTTCCGGTGATCGTCGACGCCCTCGACGACGCCGACCCTGCGGCGTCCGTGCAGCCGGTGGCCGAGATCATCCGCGAAGCGTCGGATCTCACGTACGTCGTCGTGACGGATGCCGCCGGCATCCGTCTGTCGCACCCCCATCCCGACCGCATCGGCGAGAAGGTGTCGACCGATCCCTCCGCGCCGCTCGCGGGCGAGATCTACGAGGGCACGCAGCCGGGCACCCTAGGTGTCTCGTGGCGCGTCAAGGTGCCGATCTTCAGCGACGGCGGCTCGGTCGGCGACACCTCCGGAGCGGTCGTCGGGATGGTGTCGGTGGGCGTCCTCGAGTCCGAGCTCAGCGCCGACTTCCTGTCGCAGGTGCCATGGCTGCTCGTCGCGATGGGCGCATCCGCCGTCATCGGGGTGTTCGGCGCCGCGTGGGTCACGTCGGTCATCCGCAAGCGGATCTTCCGCCTGGAGCCCGGCGAGATCGCCTCGCTCGTCGAGCAGCGCGAGACCGTGCTGCACCGCATCGGCGAGGGCATCATCACGGTCGACGAGCGCGGCGTGATCACCGTGGCGAACGATGCCGCGACGCGCCTGCTGGGCGACGACGACCTGGTCGGACGTCCCGCGATCGAGGCGCTGGAGCCCGCGGTCGCCGACGTGCTGCGCCGCGGCGAGCCGGACGGCGCACTCGTGCTCGTCGGCGAGCGCGTCCTCATCGCGCGCAGCACGGGCACCGTCGTCGACGGCGAGGCGACCGCGGCGACGCTCCTCCTGCGCGACCACACCGAGCTGCACCAGGCGCTGCGTGAGATGGACGGGGCGCAGTCGCTCACCGACGGGCTGCGCGCGCAGGCCCACGAGTTCGCCAACACGATGCACGTGCTGTCGGGGCTGCTCGAACTCGGCCTCGTCGACGACGCGCGCGAGTTCATCGCCGGTTCGACGCCCGGCGGCGCGATGGGCGGCGGCGAGACGCGTCCCATCCTGGGGCAGTTCGAGCTCTCGGCGCTGCTCGCGGTGAAGACCGCGCAAGCGCGTGAGCTGGGCATCGCACTCGACGTGCGCCGTGACCGCAGCGACGCCGGCGCCGACGCACCACGGCTGACCGACGACCTCGGCCACGACCTCGTGACGATCGTGGGCAATCTCGTCGACAACGCCGTCGAGGCGTGCGGCCTGGGCGACCGCGTCGAGGTCTCGGCGCGGATCGACGGCGGCGCCGTCGTGGTGGCGGTCGACGACAGCGGTCCCGGCGTGCCCGAGACCGACCGGGCCGGCATCTTCATCGAGGGCGTGAGCTCGAAGGCCCCCGCCGGTGCGCGGGGCCCGCATCGCCGCGGCATCGGCCTCGCCCTCGTGCGCCGGATCGTGCGGCGCCGTCGCGGCGCGGTCGAGGTCGCCGACTCCCCGCTGGGCGGCGCGCGGTTCCTGGTACGGCTGCCCGTGGAGGCGGCGCCCGCCCCGACGGCACCCGAGGCGGTGCCGGCATGACCGCAGCGCTGCGGGTGGTCGTCGTCGACGACGAGCCCGCCGTCGCCCGCCTGCACACGAGGTTCGTCGCCGCCTACGAGGGGTGTGAGGTCGTCGCCGTCGCGGGCACCGGTCCCGAGGCGATCGCGACGGTGCAGGAGCTGGAGCCCGATCTCGTGCTGCTCGACCTGCACCTCCCCGGCTGCTCGGGGCTCGACGTGCTGCGTGCGGTGCGTGCAGGACGCGGCCGGCAGCCGGAGTTCATCGCGGTGACGGCGGCCCGCGACTTCGACAGCGTGCGTGCGGCGCGACTGGCGGGCGTGCGGCACTATCTCGTGAAGCCGTTCTCGGCGGGCGACCTGTACGCCCGCGTCGACGACGTCGTGCGCGAGGCAGCCGCGTCGCGGGCGGCCGGTTCCGCGCTCGACCAGGACGACATCGACTCGCTCATCGGCGGTGCGCCCGCCGGCTCCGCGCTTCCTAAGGGCCTCAGCGTCGAGACGCTCGACGCGGTCCGCCTCGCGTTGGCCGCAGGGCCGTGGTCGTCGGCATCCGATGTCGCGGCGGCCGTCGGCATCTCTCGCGTGACGAGCCGGCGCTACCTCGAGCACCTCGCTCACACGGGCGTCGCGGCGCGCCGTCTCGACTACGCCACCGCGGGGCGGCCGAGCACCCTGTACGCCGTCCGCTGAGGCCCGCGCGCGCAGCGCGGAGATGCGGGATGCCGGCGGCCCCGGCATCCCGTCGTCTCGTCACGGTATCGTCACGGGCGTTGACAGAATTGAGTTTTGTATACAGAATACTGAACGGACAAAGCCGTTCCCGCACCGAAAGAGGTAGCCCGATGTCGCGCCCGAAGTCAGTCACGAAGTTGGTCATGGTCACCGCAGGCGTCGCCGCGCTCTCACTGACCCTCGGCGCCTGCAGTGGAAGCAGCGCCGCGCACGATGAGAACACGGTCGTGTGGTCGACGTGGGGCACCGCCGACGAGCTCAAGCGCTACGACGAGTTCAACAAGGCGTTCATGGAGCGCCACCCCGACATCACCGTCAAGATGCAGCCCGTGGCCGGCTACGGCCAGTACCACCCGAAGCTGCTCGCGCAGCTCGCCAGCAACACCGCGCCCGACGTGTTCTACGTCGGCGACGACAAGATCGGCCAGTTCGTCGACTCCGGCCGCCTGATGCCGCTCAAGGACCTCATGGAGTCCGACGAGAGCCAGACCAAGCCCGACGACTTCTTCCCCGGCCTGTTCGGCGCGGCCGAGAAGGACGGCGAGTACTACGGCGCTCCGAACGACTCGAACCCCGACGTGCTCTGGTACGACAAGAAGACGCTCGCCGCCGCCGGCATCACGGAGGATCCCGCGACGCTCGCCGAGAGCGACCAGTGGACGACCGAGAAGTTCCTGGAGATGAACGACAAGCTCGCCGACGCCGGCATCGGCGGCACCATGTTCTGGAACTACTGGGCCACGCACTGGAGCTGGCTGTCGTCGCAGGGCGCTCCTGCGCCGTACGACGAGTCCGGCGCGTTCGTCGCCAACACGGACGACCAGTCGGTCGCCGACGTCGAGACCCTCGGCGAGTACTTCCATGACGGCAAGTTCATCGTCGCCGACACGCTGCCCGACGGCGCCGGCAGCGACAGCCTGTTCGTCACCGGCAAGGCCGGCTTCTACGTGCAGGGCCGTTACACGATCAGCACCGTCAAGGACGCCGGCACCGCTGACGACGTCGACATCGTGCGCTGGCCGACGCCCGACGGCAAGGCCGCGCCCACCGGTGTCGCGGTGTCGTACCTCGCGATCAACAAGGCGACGAAGTCGAAGGATGCCGCGTTCCTGTTCTGGACCGAGTTCCTCAGCGCCGAGGGCCAGATCGCACGCCTCGGGGGCGACGGCAACGCGGTGCCCTCGATCAAGGGCGCCGACGAGGTCGTGCTGAAGGACGGCTACCCCGCCCACGCGCAGACCATGCTCGACATGCGCGACATCGGGTTCGTGAACTACGCCGCCGAGTCCCGCGTCCCGGGTCTGCCGACCGACATCGCGGACCTGTTCCTGAAGCTCTACGAGGGCAAGGCGGACGCGCAGACCACGCTGGACGACGTCGCCGACCTGGTCGACGAGAAGTCGGCGAAGTGACCATGACGTACATCGAAGGGGCGGTCGGCGAAGCGGCCGCCCCTTCGGGGACGCTCCCCGAGCCTCCCCGGCGCACCGAGTCGGCCTGGCGCCGGCGCGACCGGCGCTGGGGGTATCTGTTCGTCGGCCCGCAGCTGATCGGCATGGCGGTCTTCGTCGTGCTGCCGTTCGCCGCGAGCCTCGTGCTCGCGTTCGCGAGGTGGGACGGCCTGTCCGACCTGGAATGGGTGGGATTCGAGAACTTCTCGTCCCAGTTCCAGGACGGTCTGCTGTGGCGCTCGATCATCAACACGCTGCTGATCGCGATCATCACGGTGCCGATCGGCCTGGGGCTCGCGGTGATCATCGCCGTCGCCCTGGAGAAGCTCAAGACGCGCACCCTCTACCTGGTGCTGTTCTTCGCGCCGGTGGTCACCTCGACGGTCGCGGTGGCGATGATCTGGCAGCAGATGTTCCGCGCCGACGGCGTCATGTCGGCGACGATCTCGAAGATCTTCGGCATCGCTCCCCCGGACTGGCTCGGCGACCCCCGCCTGGCGCTCATCGCGGTCTGCATCGTGACGATCTGGTCGTCGCTCGGGCTCAACGTCGTGATCTTCCTGGCGGGTCTGCAGAACATCTCCCCCGCCGTCATCGAGGCGGCGCGCATCGACGGCGCCGGCGCGTGGCGGATCTTCTGGAGCATCCGCCTGCCGCTGCTGTCGCCGATCGTGTTCTTCTCCAGCGTCGTGGCGTTCATCTCGTCGCTGCAGACGTTCGACACCGTCTACGTCCTGGTCGCCAACGGCGGCCCCGACAACGCCACCCGCACGATCGTCTACCACATCTACGATCTGGGCTTCGGGCGCTTCGAGTTCGGTCCGTCGAGCGCCGCCTCGATCATCCTGCTGATCCTGACGCTCATCATCACCGCGATCCAGTTCGGCGCTCAGAAGAAGTTCGTCCACTACGAGGAGGACGCGGCGTGAGCTCCATGACCCGTCTCAGCGACGGCACGCAGACCCCGGTCACCGACTCCACCGTCGCGATCGTCGCACCGGGCCGCCGCCAGCGCAGCGCCCCGGTCCGCGACCGCGCGAAGCGGCGCATCAATGCCACCCTGCTGCACGTGCTGCTGGTCATCGGCGGCATCGTGATGGTGTTCCCCTTCGTGTGGATGCTGCTGACGTCGTTCAAGACGCTGCCGCAGCTGCTGACCGACCCGCTGGCGTTCCTCCCCGACCCGTGGACGTTCGACAACTACACCGAGGCATGGAACGCGGTGCCGTTCGGCCAGGCGTACCTCAACAGCATCTACATCGCAGTGCTCGTCGTGATCGGCACGCTCATCACCGCGTCGATGGCCGGATACGCGTTCGCGCGCATCCCGTTCCGCGGCAGCAAGGTCATCTTCATCGTGTTCCTGGCGACGCAGATGATCCCCGCCCAGGTGACGCTCATCCCGTTCTACCTACTGATGTCGCAGCTCGGCTGGGTCGACTCCCACCTGTCGCTCATCGTGCCGGGCCTGCTCGCGAACCCGTTCGCCGTGTTCCTCATGCGCCAGTTCGTGCTGTCGCTGCCGAAGGAGCTCGAAGAAGCCGCGATCGTCGACGGCGCCGGCCGCTGGCGCATCTTCTGGAGCGTCATCCTGCCGAACCTGAAGCCGGGCCTCGCGGCGCTGAGCATCATCGTGTCGCTCGGCGTCTGGAACGCGTTCCTGTTCCCGCTCGTGCTGCTGAACACGCCGGACCTGTTCACGGTGCCGCTGCTGCTGACGTCGTTCCAGGGCCAGTTCGGCTCCGTGAACTACGGTCTGGTCATGGCGGCGTCCGCGATCTCGACGGTGCCGATGCTGATCGTGTTCGTCATCGGCCAGCGCCGCATCCTCAACAGCATGGCCGCATCCGGACTCGGAGGACGATGATGACCCTGACGACCGCCCCCGAGGCTCTCGCCGCGCTCGCCGGCCGGCACCTCGACCTCGTCCGGGCGCCGTTCACGCTGCCGTCCTCGCGCGTCATCGTGTTCCGCGAGGGCGACGGGGTGCGCGTGCACACGTCCGAGTACGAGAGATCGCTCGACCAGTGCCGCGTGCTCGACGCCTTGACGGTGAGGGATGCCGCCTCCCACGCGGTCCCGATCACGGCCGTTCTGCCCGACCGGGTCGTGTTCGGCGACGACGCGGCGACGCTCGTCTTCGCCGGCACCGAGGCCCTGTCGCTGGGGGCGGCGGCGCCCGGGCTGTCGGCCGAGTGGACGACGCCCGACGCGCAGACGCGCCTCACGCCGCTGGCCCCGGCCGTGCGCATCGACGTCGCACCGGACCGGAGCGTGAAGGTGACGGCATCCACTCGTCATGACGACGACGCGGACGCGAGCCGGACGCTGTGGCACGAGTGGTTCGCCCGCTGTCCCCTCGTGCGCGAAGACCTGCAGGAGATGACCGCGTTCTGCTGGTGGGTGCTCGGGGCGAACGTCGTGTCGCTGCCGCGCCTGCGTGAGCAGCTGGGCGAGGTGCACGCCGTCGTGCCGTCGAAGATCGGCTACGTCGGGCTGTGGCAGTGGGACGCCTACTTCATCGCCGCGGGGCTCCGCCACGGCGCTCCCGAGCTCGCGCGCGAGCAGCTGGATCTGGCGTTCGGATTCCCGTCGCCCGACGGACAGCTGCCCGACGTCGTGCACGAGGAGGGCGTGCTCGCGACGAGCGACGACCTGCCGCGGGCCGATCGCGACCGGCTGCGCCGGGCGGGGTCGCAGATCGCGGACCCCGGAGCGCCCGTGCCGCTGACCAAGCCGCCGCTGGCCGCGTGGGCGCTGCGCCGGGTGCTCGAGGCGCTCCCCCGCACGCCCGAGACGGAGACGTGGGCGCGGCGGCACCTCGAGACGATCCGGCGGTCGCAGGACTGGTGGTTCGCGGGGTCCGACCTCGACGGCGACGGCATGCCCGAGTACGGGCACCCGTACTCGTCCGGCCTCGACGACAGTCCCATCTTCGACGGCCCGCTGCCCACCACGGCGCCGGACCTCGGCGCCTACCTGGTGCGACAGGACCTGGAGCTCGCGCGGTTCGCCGAGGAGTTCGGCGACGCCGACCCGCAGCCCCACCGCGAACGGGCCGAGCGCACGCTCGCGAAGCTGCTGGATCTGTGGGACCCCGAGACCGGGGTGTTCACGGCGCGCGCCGCCGGCGAGCGGGTCGGCACGGACGCCATCGTCGGTCTCATGCCGCTGCTGACCGGACGGCTGCCCGACGACGTGCGCGACACGCTCGTCGCGGCGCTCGACGACCCCTCCCGCTACGGCACGCCCTGGGGGCTGCCGACCGTGGCGGCGGGCGATCCGGACTTCTCGCCCGAGCGGATGTGGCGCGGCCCGGTGTGGATCAACACCAACACGCTCGTGGCCGACGGGCTCACCGCGTCGGGGCTGCCCGGTCGCGCGCGCGAGCTGGCCGAGCGCACGCTCGCGCTGGTGATCCACGGCGGCGGTCCGCACGAGTACTTCCACCCCTACACGGGCGAGAAGGCCGGTACGGCGACGACGGCCTTCGGCTGGTCCGCCGCGCTGTTCGTCGACCTCGCGGTGCGGCTGTCGGCCTGAGGCCGGGCAGCAGAGAAGGGAGTGGATGCCTCGGGCCGAGGCATCCACTCCCTTCGTCGTCGTGCGCGGGGTCAGTCGGTGAAGTACGAGCTCGACGCGTTGTCGATGATGCGCTGCATGCCGTTGATCCAGTTGAGACGCAGCGCCGTGACGGCACCGGGCACGTCGCCGTCCACGAGGTGACGGGCGATCTCGGCGTGCTCGGCGGCGACGCGTTCGATCATGACGTCGCTGGGCACGAGCATCGACTCGTAGCGGTGGAAGGCACCGCGGACGCTCTCGATGAGGGCGAGCAGGCGCCGGTTGGTGCAGGCAGACAGCATGACGGCGTGCCACTCGTCGTCCTTCGAGATGACGAGGGCGTGCTCCACGACCTCCTGGTCGAACTCGGCGGCGAGCGCCGACAGCCGTGCGCCGAGGGCGGGGAGCGCATCGGGCGGTGTGAGTTCGAGGGCGAGCCCCTCCAGCGCCGCCATGATCGGCGCGAGCTCCTGGAACTCGCGCTTGCTGAGGGGCACGAACCGGAAGCCCTTGCCGTTCTCGCTCTCGATCTGGCCCTCGCTCTCGAGGGCGATGAGCGCCTCGCGCAGCGGGGTGCGACTGACGCCGAGCTCGGCGGCGAGCTGCACCTCGTTGATGCCTTCGCCGGGCTGCACGAGACCTGAGCGCATGCGAGCGAGCAGCTCGTCGCGCACCTGTGAGCGGAGATTCTTGCGCTCGATGGCCATTTCTTCCCTTCGCCGTGCGGTCAGCCTACGGCTTGACCCGATTCGGCATCCGCCATACGCTTGTGTATACAGAATACATTGAACAGTGTTCTTGTACAGCCCAGACTCGGAGAGGAGCCCTCGTGGCTGAGACCCCCGGCCCCGCCCGTCCCCGCCCGCTTCGGCTGGAGGCGCTCGCCTACGGCGGCGACTACAACCCCGACCAGTGGTCGGAGGAGGTGTGGGACGAAGACATCCGTCTCATGCTCGAGGCCGGCGTCAACCTCGTCAGCCTGCCGATCTTCAGCTGGCCGCAGCTGGAGCCCGCGCCCGGCGTGTACGAGTGGGGCTGGCTCGACCGCATCCTCGACAAGCTGTGGGCCGCGGGCATCGCGATCGACCTGGCCACCGCCACCGCGACGCCCCCGTCCTGGCTGCTGCGCGCGCACCCCGAGATGCACCCGATGGACGCCGAGGGCCACCGGCTCGAATTCGGCTCGCGGCAGATCTACTGCCCCAGCTCGCCGGTGTGGCACGACAACGTCGCACGCATGACGCGCGCCATGGCCGAGCGCTACGGCGCGCACCCCGGGGTCGTGCTGTGGCACATCTCGAACGAGTACGGCGACCACACCTCGCGCTGCTGGTGCCCCGAGTCGACCCGCCACTTCCGTCGCTGGCTGCAGGGCCGCTACGGCTCGCTCGACGGCCTCAACGACGCCTGGGGCGTCAACGTATGGGGCCAGCGCTACACGTCGTGGGACCACATCGAGGCGCCGCGCAAGGCGCCCGGACCCATCAACCCCACGCAGCTGCTCGACTTCGAGCGGTTCTCGTCGGACGCGATGCTCGAGCTCTTCCAGCTCGAGGTCGACGTGCTGCGCGAGGTCACGCCCGATCTGCCGGTCACGACGAACTTCATGAGCATGTTCCGCGACCTCGACTACTGGAAGTTCGCGGACGCCGAAGACATCGTCACCGACGACGCCTACCCCGAGCCCGCCGACCCGATCGCCCACGTCGGCGCCGCCCTCAATTACGGGCTGATGCGCTCGATGAAGGGCGGCCGGCCGTGGCTGCTGCTGGAGTCCTCGGCGAGCGCCACGAGCTGGCGCGACGTCAACGTGCCCAAGGCGCCGGGCAAGATGCGGGTCGACAGCCTGCAGGCCGTCGCGCACGGGTCGGACGCCGTCATGTTCTTCCAGTGGCGCCAGGCCAAGTACGGCCAGGAGAAGTTCCACTCGTCGATGCTGGGTCACCGGGGGGAGGCATCCCGCACCTATCGC
Organism: Microbacterium sp. NPDC058389; assembly: GCF_042722305.1. NCBI lineage: Bacteria > Bacillati > Actinomycetota > Actinomycetes > Micrococcales > Microbacteriaceae > Microbacterium > Microbacterium sp. NPDC058389. The sequence continues at coordinate 22,635 of NZ_JBHXJQ010000008.1, read as the reverse complement.
GAGACCAAGGCGCTCGGCCACGAGCTCAAGCGGCTCGAGGCGGTGCGCGGCACGCGGGTGCGCGCCCGCGTCGCGCTCGTCGTCGACTGGGACTCGTGGTGGGGCTCCAGCGCGCTGGAGTCGCTCCCGTCGCAGCGTCTCAACTGGGCGCGGCAGGCTCGCGCGTGGCACCGCGCGATGCACCTGCTCGGCCAGCCGGTCGACGCCGTGCGGGCCGGCGGACCCTTCACCGGCTACGACGTCGTGCTCGTGCCGAACCTGTACATCGCCGACACCGAGCAGGCCGCGGCCCTGACGGCGTTCGCGCACGCCGGCGGTCACGTCGTCGTGGGCCCGTTCTCGGGCGTCGTGGACGCCACCGAGAAGGTGCACGACGGCGGCGCTCCCGGCCCCCTGCGCGGCCTCCTCGGACTGGAGGTCGACGAGCAGTGGCCGCACGCCGACGGCGTCGTCGAGCGGGTCGACATCGCGGGCGCCCCGCACGAGAACCCCGCGTGGGCCGAGTGGATCGAGGTGGATGCCGCCACCGCCGTGATCGGCAGCTACACGTCGGGCGAGCTCGACGGCCGGCCCGCCGTCACGCGACGTGACGCGGGTGCCGGGTCGGCCTGGTACGTGAGCGCCATGCTCGCCGACGCCGGTCTGGCCGCCGTCTTCGCCGAGGTGCTCGGCGGCGCGGGAATCGCCGCCCGCACCGAGGTGGACGTCGATTTCGAGGCGGTGACGCGCTCGTCGGACGACACCGACTACACGTTCGCGCTGAACCACGGCCGCACGCCGCTCACCGTCCGCGTGCCCGAGGGCGCCCTCGACCTCGTGACCGGTGAGCGCACCGGTGCCACCCTCACGCTGGACCGCTACGGCGTGGCGGTCCTCGCGACAGCGCGTGACGGCATCCCGCCGTTCCTGACGCTCGCACACTGACCGAACCGAACCGCAGACCAGAAAGCAGGATGACGTGACCGAGACGTTCGTGCATCCCTACATCCCCAACACCGCACCCGCCGTCAAGGCCGAGATGCTCGCCGCCGTCGGCGCCGCCTCGGTCGAGGACTTCTACGCCGACGTGCCGGCCGAGCTGCGGCTGCAGCGCGCGCTGGACGTACCTGCGCCGCTGCCCGCGGAGCAGGACCTGGCCCGCCACGTGCGCGGCATCCTGGCGCAGAACCGCACCACCGAGGAGCGCCTCAGCTTCCTCGGCGCCGGCACGTACAACCACTACGTGCCCGCGGTCGTCGACGAGGTGATCCGCCGCAGCGAGTTCCTCACCGCCTATGCCGGCGAGCCGTACGAGGACCACGGCCGCTTCCAGGCGCTCTTCGAGTACCAGTCGCTGATGGCCGAGCTGCTTGCGATGGACGTCGTGAACGTGCCGACCTACGACGGGTACCAGGCCGCGGCGACCGGCCTCGCGATGGCCGGACGCCTCACCGGCCGACGCCGGGTGCTCGCCGTCAGCGACGTGCTGCCCGAGAAGGCGTCGAAGGTGCGCGACTACACGCGCGCCGACCTCGACATCGAGCGCGTGGCGACGGTCGACGGCACCGCCGACCTGACCTCGCTCGCCGAGCGCCTCGGCGACGACGTGGCGGCCGTCTGGATCGAGACGCCGAGCTTCACGGGGGCCGTCGAGGCGCGGCTGCGCGAGATCGCGGACCTCGCGCACGACGCCGGTGCGATCGTCGTCGTGGGCACCGACCCCGTCGGGTACGGCGTACTCACGCCGCCCGCGCTGCACGGGGCCGACATCGTGACGGGCGACATCCAGTCGCTCGGCCTGCACCAGTGGTTCGGCGGCGCGCACGCCGGCTTCATCGCCGTGCACGACGACCCGCGCTTCGTGATGGAGCTGCCCTCGCGACTGTTCGGCCTGGAGTCCACCGACGTGCCCGGCGAATACGGCTTCGGCGACGTCGCGTACGACCGCACGTCGTTCGCGCACCGCGAGGACGGCAAGGAGTGGGTCGGAACGGCCGCCGCGCTGTGGGGCATCGCCGCGGGCGTGCACCTGTCGCTCATGGGACCGCAGGGCATGGCCGAGCTCGGCGAGCTGCTGCTCGCCCGCACCGCCTACGCGCAGCAGCGGCTCGCCGCGATCCCGGGCGTTGCGCTCGGCGACCGCGCGCTGCACCTGCGCGAGTTCACGGTGCGCTTCGACGCCGCCCGCGCAGCCGACGTCGTCACGTCCCTGCGCGCCGACGGCATCGAACCGGGCGTGGTCGTCGACGAGCGCACCCTCCTGGTGTGCGTGACGGATGCCACCTCCGCTGCCGACATCGACCGCCTCGCCGCCGCCGTCGCCGCGGCGCTCGACACCACGAAGGAGCAGGCCGCATGCGATGTGCTGAGCGACGACGGCAAGGAGGAGTCGAAGTGAGCCTCCCCGTCGCCCCCAAGACCAGCCCGCGCCGATTCCACCAGGCCAGCTGGGACGAGCCGATCGTCTTCGAGCTGTCCACGCCCGGCGAGCGCGGCATCGCCATCACGCCCGTCGAGCCGGTCGTGCGCGAGGCCGTCGGCGATGTGCTGGCGACCCTCCCCGAGGGAATGAGGCGCCCCGCGCCGCCCGCGCTCCCCGAGATCGCGCAGATGCGCGTGCTGAAGCACTACCTGCGGCTGTCGCAGGAGAACCTGGGCTCCGACCTCAACGTCGACATCGGCCAGGGCACGTGCACGATCAAGTACTCGCCCAAGATCAACGACCAGCTCATCGAGGTGCCGCAGCTGCGCGCGCTGCACCCCGCGCAGGACCCGGCCGACACGCAGGGCGCGCTCGAGCTGATCTGGCGGCTGGAGCGTCTCATGGCCGAGATCTCGGGGATGGATGCCGTCTCGCTGGCCTCCCCCGGCGGCTCGGCGGGCATCTGGACCAACATCGCGATGATCCGCGCGTACCACGCGTCGCGCGGCGAGGCGGAGCAGCGCGACGAGGTCATCACGACGATCTTCAGCCACCCGTCGAACGCGGCCGCCGCGAAGGTGGCGGGCTACAAGGTGGTCACGATCTATCCCGACGCCGACGGCTACCCCGACCTGGCGGCCCTCAAGGCCGCGCTCTCGGACCGTACCGCCGCGATCATGGTGACCAACCCGGAAGACACCGGCATCTACAACCCGGCCATCAAGGAATGGGTGGATGCCGCACACGAGGTCGGCGCGCTCGCGTCGTACGACCAGGCCAATGCCGCCGGCATCCTCGGCATCACGCGTGCGCGCGACGCGGGCTTCGACGTGTGCCAGTTCAACCTGCACAAGACGTTCTCGGCGCCGCACGGCTCCGGCGGCCCGGGGGCGGCGGCCAACGCGGTGAGCGCGGCGCTGGCGCCGTTCCTGCCCGGCCCGCGGGTCGAGCAGGTCGACGGGCGATTCGTCGTGCGCGAGCCGGGCGACCTGTCGATCGGGCACGTGGCTCCGGCGCACGGCGTCGTGCTGCACGTCGTGCGCGCCTACGCCTGGATCATGGCGCTCGGCGCGGAGGGCATGCTGGCGGCGTCGCAGATCGCCGTGCTCAACAACAACTACCTGCTGAGCAGGGTGCTCGAGATCCCCGGCGCCTCCGCGCCCTATGCGACGGGTCGCCGACGCATCGAGCAGGTGCGCTACTCGTGGCAGGAGCTGTTCGAGGAGACCGGCATCACGTCGGAGGAGATCGGCATCCGCATGGCCGACTACGGCTTCCACTACTGGACGAGCCACCACCCCTACGTCGTGCCGCAGCCGTTCACGCTGGAGCCGACCGAGTGCTACTCGAAGGCCGAGATCGACGAGTACGTCACCGCGCTGGCGCAGGTCGCGCGCGAGGCCCGCGAGACGCCCGACCTCGTCCGCACGGCACCGCACAACCAGACGGTGCACCACACGCACCACGACGACCTCGACGATCCGGGGCGCTGGGCGATCACGTGGCGCGCGTACCGCCGCAAGTACTTCGGCGAGACGCCGGCGGACTTCTCGGCGCCGGCCCTGGTCGCTGAGCCTGTCGAAGCGTAGGCGCATGATCGGTCTCGTGGTCAACCCCGTCGCCGGGGTCGGCGGGCCCGCAGGGCTCGCCGGCTCCGACGGCGCCGACGTGCAGTCGCTCGCGGCGGCACGCGGGTCGTCGGCGCGCGCCGGTGCGCGCGCCCCGGCGGGGCGGGGGGGGCTGCCCCCCCGCGCCCCGGTGCGGAACGCGGCCGGGTCGCTGGGGGGGGAT
>NZ_JBHXJQ010000008.1:0-18433 GCF_042722305.1 Microbacterium sp. NPDC058389 | reverse complement strand
CTCCCTCCGCCCGTTCGCCACCCCCGCCGCGGGGGGCGCGGCCCCCCGCGGGCCCGCGGGGGCGCCCGGCGCGAAGGTCACGTGGCGGGGGGGGGCCTGCGGGTGGCGGGGGCCCGCGGGCGCCCGCCCCGCGACGGCGCTGGCTGCTCTGCCACCCGGCGCCACGGTGCTGACCGCGGCCGGTTCGATGGGGGCGGATGCCGCCACCGCCGCGGGCCTCGACCCGCGCGTGGTCCACACGCCTGCCGCCCCGACGACGGCCGCCGACACGATCGCCGCCGTGCGGGCCGTCGCCGCCGCCGGCGCGACGCTCGTGCTGTTCGCCGGCGGCGACGGCACCGCGCGTGACGTCGTCGCGGGCCTCGCCGACGGCCCCGGCGTCGCTGCGCTGGGCATCCCCGCCGGCGTCAAGATGTACTCCCCCGTGTTCGCGGTGAGCCCGCAGGCCGCCGGCGGTCTCGCGCGTGCCTGGCTCGATGGGGCGCTGCCCACGCAGGTGCGCGAGGTGCTCGACGTCGACGAGGCCGCGCTGCGGCGGGCACGCGTCGAGCCGCGCCTGTACGGCGAGCTGGTCGTGCCCTATCGAGCCGGGCGCACGCAGGCGCGCAAGGCCCCCACCCCCGTGTCGGAGCAGGCGGCGGTCGCCGCGGCGGCGCGGGGGGCGGCATCCACCCTCCGTCCGGGCGTGCGGTACCTGCTGGGGCCCGGCGGGACCATGGCCGAACTCGCCCGGACGCTCGGCGTCGAGAAGACGCCGCTCGGGGTCGACGTCGTGCTCGACGGCCGCATCGTGCGCCGCGCGGCCGGCGAGGCCGAGCTGCTCGACGAGATCTCGCGCGGCCCCGCCCAGGCGGTCGTCAGCGTGATCGGCGGTCAGGGCTTCGTGCTCGGCCGCGGCAACCAGCAGCTGTCGGCTCGCGTCATCCGGGCGCTCGGCGACGGTCCCGACGGCCGCGGGCCGCTCGTCGTCGTCGCCCCCGAGTCCAAGCTCGTCGAGCTGCAGGGCCGGCCCCTGCTCGTCGACACCGGCGACCCCGACCTCGACGCCGTGCTCGCCGGGCACATGCGGGTGATCACCGGCCCCGCGGCATGCAGTCTCTATCCTGTCCACGCACCAGAATCCGAAGGAGCACCCCATGCGTCTTGAAGGCAAGAAGGCCATCGTCACCGGCGGCGCCGGCGGCATCGGCCGCGCCACGTCGCTCGCATTCGCCGCCGAAGGCGCCGCCGTCGCCGTCGTCGACCTGAACGCCGAGGCCGCGCAGGCCGTCGCCGACGAGATCCGGGATGCCGGCGGCACCGCCGTCGCGATCGCCGCCGATGTGTCCAGCGAGGCCGACATCGAACGCGTCGTCGCCACGGCCGTGGCCGACCTCGGCGGGATCGACGTCGTGTTCAACAACGCCGGCATCATCCGCCGCACGACCGCCGTCGAGACCACGGTCGAGGAGTGGGACCGCGTGTTCGGCGTGAACGTGCGCGCCATCTTCCTCATGTGCAAGCACGTCGTGCCGATCATGGCGGCCTCCGGCGGCGGCTCGATCGTCAACACCGGGTCCGGCTGGGGTCTCAAGGGCGGCGGCCAGGCGATCTCGTACTGCGCCTCGAAGGGCGCCGTCGTCAACATGACCCGCGCGCTCGCGATCGACCACGGCCCGCAGGGCATCCGTGTGAACTCGGTGAACCCCGGCGACGTCGACACCGGGATGCTGCGCGACGAGGCCCGCCAGCTCGCGCAGGACACGAACGCGTTCCTCGCCGAGGCCGCCGACCGGCCGCTGCAGCGTATGGGGCAGCCCCGCGAGATCGCGGCGGCCGTCGTGTGGCTGGCCAGCGACGAGTCGTCGTATGTCACCGGATCGGCTCTGGTGGTCGACGGCGGCGGCATCGCCTGAGCAGAACCGGGCGTAGCGGCCGGACACCCCTCGGGGCGTCCGGCCGCTACTCTTTCTCCGTGCGCTTGGGAGTTCTCGACATCGGCTCGAACACCGTCCATCTGCTCGTCGCCGACGTGCACCCGGGAGGGCGCCCGCTGGCCACCACGAGCCAGCGCACCGTGCTGCGCCTCATGCGCTACCTGGCACCCGACGGCTCGATCACCGACGAAGGCGTCTCCGCCCTCGTGGCCGCCGTGTCGGAGGCGCGTGAGATCGCCGCCGCCGAACACGTCGACGAACTGCTCGCGACCGCGACCAGCGCCGTGCGCGAAGCCACGAACGGCCCCGCGGTCATCGCGCTCATCGAGGAGGCCCTCGGCCAGCCGCTGCAAGTCCTCGGCGGCGAGACCGAGGCGCGCTACACCTTCCTCGCCGTCCGGCGGTGGTTCGGATGGGCGGCCGGGCAGATCCTGCTGTTCGACATCGGCGGCGGCTCGCTCGAGCTCGCGGCCGGAGCGGACGAACTGCCGGAGGCGGCGGCATCCGTCCCGCTCGGAGCGGGGCGCATGACGATCCAGTTCCTCCCCGACGATCCGCCCGGCGAGGAGGCCGTCGACCGGCTGCGGCAGCACGCGCGCGCGACGCTGGCGCCGGTCGCGGAGTCGTTCGGGTCGCTCGCCCGGCCCGACCACGTGGTCGGCTCGTCCAAGGCGATCCGGTCGCTCGCGAAGCTCGTCGGCTACCCGGTGCCCGGATGGTCGGGGATCGAGCGGATGCTGCTCCCCCGCGCGTCGCTCGGCTCGTGGATCCCGCGTCTTGCCCGCATCCCGGCGTCGGCCCGGCAGGAACTGCCCGGCATCACGCCCGACCGGACGTTCCAGATCGTCGCCGGCGCCGTCGTGCTGCACGAGGCCATGCGTGCGCTCGACGTCGACGAGCTCGAAGTCTCGCCGTGGGCTCTGCGCGAAGGCGTGCTGCTGCGCTACATCGAGTCGCTCAGCTGGAGCGCGCCGGAGGCCTGAGCTGCGGGGGCGAGAGGTGTGTCACCCCTCGCCCCCATCCGCCCCGCTCTCAGCCCGCCGGCGTGATGCTGCCGAACAGCCGCAGCTCGGCCACCCCGAGGATCTGACCGTTCGCGATGCGGACATACCGGTAGGCGGCGTCGCCCTGGACTCCCCAGCGCTGCCACTCCAGCGTCTTGGCGGGCACCGCCGGCGTCAGACGCGTCCAGCTCTGCAGGTCGTTCGAGCCCTCCAGCCGCAGGTCGGCGATGCGGGATGTGCCATACCCGTCCTGGCGGACGAGCAGCTCGGCGCCCGTGAGCGTGACCTGCGCGCCGGCACCAAAGTCCCACACGTTGCCGTACGTGCCCGCGTTGAGGCGCGTGTCTGAGTGGGTCGAGGCGTCGCCGTCGAACATCCTGGCCGCGTTCGACGCCCACGCCGTGTCGACCACACCGTCCGGGCGCAGCACCTTCGCGGTGCGGAACGCCTCGTCGAGCAGGCCCGTGTCGGTCGACAGGAACAGCTTCGAGCCGTCCGTCGTCGCGGCCACCGGGTCTGCGGCCCGGCCGTCGGAGGTCGTGAACGCGATCGTGAAGGTGACCGCGGCACCTGCCTGGGCCGACGCCGGCACTGCCGCCGACGCCACCCACTGGCCCGCGCCGGGCGACGACACCTGCGCGGGTGCGCCGAGGATCGTCACGGCGACGCCGGTGTTGCCGGCGGGCCCGGTCAGGTTCAGCTCGACGTGGTCGCCGGCGACGACGCGACCGGCCACCCCGTCGGGCGACGACATCGTGACGGTGTCCAGGGACCCCGTCGCCTCGCTGCGCACACCGTCGATGCGGATGTCGGCGATGCTCCAGATCCCCGGGTAGGCGGGGTCGGACGGCACGCCCGGCTCGTCGACCTGGAACTTCAGGAACCGGAAGCGCTCCTCGCGCACGCCCTCGCGCACCGGGATCCATTCGACGGCGGCATCCTGCCCCGCGTTCGGATGCTCGCTGAGGAGTGTCCAGGTGGCGCCGTCGTCGGATCCGTACACGTTCGTGCCCTCGGCCCGATTCGGGAAGGTGTCGCGCGCCTGGAAGCCGAACGCGTTCGACGCGACCCGGAAGCCCGGCCCGAAGTCGAACACGATGCCGGTCACGCGCTGGTCGCCCCACGACGTCTGGTTGTCGCCGTCGGCGACGGCACGCAGCTGCGACGAGGTGAGCGCCGGTGCGGTCACGATGCCGGTGTAGTCGAGCGTGCCGTCGCCGAGCTTCGGGTTGAGCAGCCGCAGGTCGGCGATCGCCGCACCGAGCTCATCGAGCACGGCGGCGAACGCAGCGGAGTCCGCCGTCTTGCGCAGCTGCTTGGCCTTCGCCTGCAGCTCGTCGACCTTGAGCCAGGATGCCGTCGTGTAGAGCTCGCTGCCGCCTTCGACGCCGTCCATCAGCTTGCCGATCGCCGATGCGCGGTTGGGGGCGATCGTGACCGCGACGGGCAGTGCGGTCACGGTCGTGCCGTCCGATGCGACGGCGAGCAGGTCGGCCGTGCCGTGGCGCGCGGGCGTCCACGTCACGGTGCCGCCCGACAGTGCGGCGCCCGCGGGCGCGTTCTGCAGCGACAGCAGCGGCTGCCCGCCGGCGTCAGTCGTGGCGAAGGTGTGCGTCCACGGTTCGCCCGCAACGGCCATGGCCCGGACGGCGGGCGCGTCGGCGAACACGGGCGGCGTGAGCACGCCGTTGGCCTGGGCCAGGACGCCTGCCACGTCGACGTCGGCGTCCGACCCGGTCGCCTTCAGGAACACGATGTTGTCGCCCACGGCACCGGGCGTCCTGTCGACGTTCAGGTCGAGCCAGACGTAGCGCCATTGGCCGTCGGTGTCGGGCACGACGATCTCGGCGAACGGCGCCTCCTGCGACGTGCGCGCGATCTGCAGGCGCGCGGCACCGTCGCTGCGGACCTTGACGCCCACGAGCGCGGTCTTGGTGCGATCCGACCAGACCGCGCGGCGCACCGCGAGCTGGGCGTCGTCGGCTGCGGCGTCGAGGCGCACGAACGCGGTGCCGTCGGCGTCCGCGCCCGGCTGCGCCCCCGCACCCAGTGCCGTTCCGAAGGTGCCCACCGACAGCTCGGCCGACGCCGCCGTGGGCGCGACCGAGTCCTCGACGTCGGCGAGCTGGGCCGGGAAGGCCACCCAGTACTCGGCGCCGGTGTAGTCCGAGCCGCGGTCGTTCCAGAAGTTCTGGATGCCCGTGCCGTAGTAGTACAGCGGCCCGTCACGATGCGCGTAGAGCTCGGCCACGTGCGGGGCCTCGGTCTCGACGTCGACACCGGCGACGTACCGGTACTGCAGGTAGGCCTCGCTGAGGGGATCCTGCAGCCGGCCGCGGTACGCCTGCGAAATCGCCCCACCCTCATTGGCGGGGATGTACGGCACCTCTTCGCCCATCATGAACGCGTCGAAGGTGTCGGCTCCGGCGAGGATGCGGTCGTCGAGGAAGCGATACGGCGACACCGCGTCGGCGGCCGTCGAGACGGTGCCTGCGACGGGGTCGACCTTCGTGCCCTGGTTGTCGACGAGCCGGGCGAGCGCGACGAGCAGGTCGACGTCGCCCTGGCCGTGGGCCTGGTCGCGCAGCATCTCCATGTGCTGCACGAACGGCTGTCCCGTGGTGTTGCCGGTGGCGTCGGCGGGGATGTTCCGGAAGATCGACGCGAGCGCGCCGTTGACGTCTCCGCCGTACAGATCGTGCTCGCTCTCGTAGGTCGAGTTGACGGTGAACCATTCGACGTACTTCGCGTACAGGTCGGCGTCGTCGAGGAAGATCGCGGCGGCGACCATGCCGATCACGCCGTAGAGGTGCTGGTTCCACAGCCGGTTCTGCGAGTACAGGAACGTGCTGAGCACGGGACGCACGAGGTTGTCCTCGATGCGCTGCTGGTCGGTGTCGGTCCATCGCAGGTCGTAGCCGTCCCGCGTCTCGTTCGCCGGCTCGGTGCCGCGCACCACCTCGGCGGCGATGAGCATGTAGTACAGCGGAACGCCGGTGTGGATGTGCGCGTCGGCGAAGTAGGCGTACTTCGCCGGGTCGAGGCTGCTCCAGGTGCGCAGGATGTGCAGCGTGTTGGCGCGGTACTGCTCATCCCCCGTGACGACGTATTCGAGCGCCTGCGCCATCGCGCCGAGGCTGTCGCGCAGCGCACTGGACCGCATGCCCGCGCTCGCGTACGCGTCGTTCTTCGGGGTGTCGGTGCCGGGCTGGGCGTTCTCGGCCCAGAAGGTGCGCGACGCGTACTTCGTCTGGCTCATCGCGTCGTAGTAGCTCGCCCACGGGTCGACCCCCGCGAGCACCTGCGTACGCATGTTCTCGAGGTGGTCGGCGGTGAAGCCGATCCCCGGGTGGGCGAAGCCCGCGTCGCTGAGCGTCCGCACGATCGCGGGTGGGGATGCCTCGGCCACCAGCTCCTCGGCGATCGCCGGCTGCAGCGCGGTGACCGCTCCGGCCAGTGCCAGGGCAGCCGCGGTGACGGCGCCGACCAGACGCCGGACGCGGCGTCGTTGTTGCTCGATCCTCATCGATCTCTCTTCCTGTCGCCGCGGTCGACACCGACCGCGGATGTGGGGACTGCAGGATGGATAACGTTTGCCAGTTAACGATGCAGGGCACGCCGTCCGACGTCAAGGGGTGTTTCAGGTGAGCTGCGGCGAGGCGAAGCGCACGGCGACGCGGCCGATGTCGGCCGTCCAGCCGCGGCCGTCCAGGTCGTCGGCGCGCACCCCGAAGAAGAGCCCGGTGAAGCGGAGCCGGGGCCCGTGGTCGTCCGACAGCGTCCAGGCGGGATGCACGCCGGGGACCGGCATCCACTCCCCCTCCGCGTCGCCGGCCCACGCGAACCGCAGGTCGGGGCCGTCGAGCGACATGCGCAGCCGCAGCGGCCCGTCGGGCACGGCGACGGGCCCCGATCTGGTCGTGCTCCCCCCGTCGCGGCGCACGACACGCAGGTGCCGCCCGTCGTCGTCGCCATGGGTCAGCTGCAGCTGGATCCAGCCCGACCGGTCGTACCAGGCGATCGGTCCCACGGCTTCGCGCGGCGTGCGCGGTGCGGCGTCGAGCAGCACCTCGAACGACGCGTCGTGCTCCTCCACCCGCGTCAGGATCATGGCCTGGTCGAACACCGACGCGGCGGAGTGCCCGCCGCGCAGGCGCAGCCATCCGGGTCTCGCGCCGAGGTCGGCCACATCGTCGGGGAGCGCGGCACGCAGCGTCGACCAGCGCCGGCCGTCGAGCGCTTCGGCGTCGAACTCGTCGGTCCAGCCTCGCGGGCCGGGCCCGGCATCCGTCTCGACCGTGGTGCCGGGCACGGGGATCTCGACGCGCGCATGATGCCCGCCGCCGGCGAGGCGGAGCCAGCCGTCGTCGTCGAACTCCACCGGCTGCAGACACGTCTCCCGGCCGAGGGTGCTGTAGCGCTCGCCCAGATGCAGGGTCGGCCGACTGGCGAGATGCACGAGCCACCACTGTCCGCCCGGCATCTGCACGAGTTCGCCGTGCCCGGCCTTCTGGAGCGGGTGCCCCGGCGCGTCGCGCGTCGTCAGCACCGCTTCGCGCGGATCCCGCTCGTACGGGCCGAGCAGGCTCCGGGAGCGGGCAAGGGTGATGCCGTGGTTCCAGCCGGTGCCGCCTTCCGCGATCAGCAGGTAATACCATCCGCCGACGCGGTACAGGTTGGGGCCCTCGACGAGGCCGTCCTCCCGGTACACGACGACGGCCTCTCCGGTCGTGCGTCGCTCGTCCGGGAGGTACTGCTCGACGACCAGCCCCGAGAACGACGGATGCTCGGGGCGCTGGTCCCACTGCACGCCGACGATCCAGTGCGTGCCGTCGGGATCGTGGAAGAACGAGAAGTCGAAGCCGCGCGAGCCGAGATGGACCGGCTCGCTCCAGGGCCCCGCGATGTCGTCGGCGGTGACGAGGTAGTTGTCGATGTCCTTGTCGTCGCCGTCCATCGTGCGCACGATCGAGTACGCCAGCCAGAATCGTCCGTCGGCGTGCGTGAGGCTCGGCGCCCAGACGCCGCCGGAGTCCGGGATGCCGCGCAGCTCGAACCCGTCGTCGAGGGCGTGGCCGATGGCGGTCCAGTGGACGAGGTCGCGCGAATGGTGAAGCCGCACCGCGGGATGGAACTCGAACGTGCTGGTGGCGACGTAGTAGTCGTCACCCACGCGCAGGATCGACGGGTCGGGGTTGAAGCCCCGGAGGACCGGGTTGTGGATCACGGGCACGAGCGGCCTCCGGCTCGGTGCATCACGGCGTCACCGGGTGCAGGAACGGCTGCCCGGCCACGAAGCGCTCGATCTCGGCGAGCGCGCTCTCGCCGAGCCGTCGCAGCTCGTTGCCCATCGACCCGGCGAGGTGCGGCGTGAGGAACACGTTGGGCAGGCTGAACAGCGCGTGTCCCGGCGGCAGCGGGTCGGGCTCGGTCACATCGAGGACGGCGCGCAGCCGCCCGCGCCGCAGTTCCTCGACGAGCGCCTCCTGATCGATCAGCGCCCCGCGGGCGGTGTTGATGACGGTGGCCCCGTCGGGGAGCGCCGCGAGCACGTCCGCCGAGATCATGCCGATCGTCGCCGGCATCTCGGGCGCGTGGATCGAGAGCAGGTCGCTGCGGGCGGCGAGCGCCCGCAGGTCGTCGACGAGCTCGGCCCCGAGCGCGTCCGCGTCCGCCGCGGAGACGTACGGGTCGTACAGCAGCACGCGCACGTCGCTCGCGCGCAGCCGGTCCACCACGAGCGTGCCGATGGCGGACGCCCCCACGATGCCGATCGTCGTGCCGTAGAGCCCGGCCCGCGGCGCGGCCGCCTCGCGGTCGATGAACCGCTGCTCAGCGCTGTACTCCCGCGACAGCCAGAACGCGTCCTTCGCGGCGAGCGTGATCATCGCCACGGTGTACTCGGCGACCGGGACGGCGTTGGCCGCCTTCGCGGTGGAGACGGGGATGCCGCGGGCCGCGGCATCCCCGTCGAGGGAGCCGTTGCCGCCGCCCCAGTGAACGACGGCGCGCGTCGCGGGGAGCGCTCCGAGGTCGCCCGGGCGGATGCCCGCACCCCATCCGGTGATCAGCAGTTCGACTCCGGCAGGATCCGGGATGCCTGCGACCGAGGTGGTGGGCTGCGTCAGATCGATCTCGAGCAGCTCGTTCAGCCGCGCCTGCTCGTGAGGGCCGAAGACGAACGGCACCAGCGCCGGGTCCATCAGCAGTGCCGCCCTCATGCGCCGAGCTCCGCGATCGTCCACTCGTCGCGCCACTCGAGCTGCACGGCCCCGTCCCGGATGCGCAGCGGCAGCCAGACCGCGGGCGACTGCGGCAGGTCCGCCGGATCCCAGCGGTCCCCGACGTAGACGTAGCCGTCGCCGACGGGTGCCACGACGCTCACCTGCGACTCGAAGGTGCGTGTGCCGACGGGCGCGATCGGAGCCCAATCCTCCCACGGCCCTTCCAGCGCCGGCGCACTGGTGTACATGTTGTCGTTCATGCCCCACCCGGTGAGGTCGGAGCCGAACAGGTAGTAGCGCCCGTCGTGGCGCACCATCGTGGGCGACTCGTAGCCGATCACGGGGTTCGCCTGCTGGCGGAGCGTGGCGACGACCGACTCGACACCGAGATGGTCGTCGCGCAGCCGGTAGATGTGCAGACCGTGGTCCCGGTCCTCCGACAGCAGGTAGCCGACCCCGTCCTCCTGGAACACGCCGATGTCGCGGCTGAGGTTGCCGAGCGGCCGCTCGCTGCGCACATACGAGAACGGCCCCTCCGGGCGGTCGGCGATCGCGAAGCCGACGCGGGCGTAGGCGTAGTCGCCCTCCTCCCCGTCGACCGGCCCGTCGACGTGCAGCAGCATGACCCAGCGCCCGTCCGGTCGCTGCAGCACCTTGGGCCGTTCCACGATGCGGCCGGCGGCGATGTCGCCCTCGCCCGCGGTCAGCGCGTCGCCCTCGTGACGCCAGCGGGCGAGGTCGTCCGACGAGTAGCAGGCGACCGCCGTGAACGTCGCACCCGCCGCCTTGTCCTCTCCCCAGGCGAGCCAGCGATCGCCGACACGCTGCAGGCCGATGCCGTGCAGCTGGGCGGTCCGGCCGCGATCGTCGACGAACACCCGTCCGGGCAGGATCGCGCCGCGCTCAGCCATGGGTCACCCGCAGCACGCGTGCGCCGAACCCTGACGGCGTCGAGACCTCCAGGCCGTCCGCCGTCGTGTCGAGACCCCACGGCGTCGCGTCCGCCGGGAACAGCACCTCGGCCGTGCCCGCCACGCCGGGGATCGTGAACCCGGCCGGGGCCGCATCCCGGTCCCACACGAACAGGAGGTCCCCGTCGGAGGTGTGCAGCCCGAGGCATACGACCGGCGCCTCCCACTCCGGAAGCCCGAGCGGCCAGAACGGCGTCGCCTCGCGCAGCCGGTCGCGCAGCTGCTTGTGCAGCCCTACGGCTTCGGCGACCCTGGCGCGCTGGCCGGGGCGCAGCTCGTCGAGGAATCCCGACAGGTACAGCCGGCCGCTGAGACCCGTGACCAACGTGAAGGACGTCTCTTCGTCGCTCATGTCGACGGCCGGGTAGGCCCAGTTGCCGCACTGCTCGGGGAGGATGGATGCCGGAGCCGACGCCGCGATCGGCGGGTACAGGCGGAAGTCCTGCTGGTCGCTCGTGGACTGCAGGTGGGTGACCCCGAGCAGTCCGTAGTCGGCGCGCATGGCTCCCGAGCTGCAGTTCTCGATCCGCAGGGCGGGATGCCGTCGCTGCACGCCGACCAGCCAGTCGCGGAATGCCCGCGTGTGGCCGAGCAGCCCGTCGCCCGCGGTCGTCGCGTGGTGCTCGGTGCCGGCGCCCGGGTTGATGTTGTAGTCGAGCTTGAGGTAGCGGACGCCGTACGCCTCGACCAGATGGTCGACCGTGGCGTCGAGGTGCGCGCGGGCGGCCGGGTGGCGGAAGTCGAGGTGGTACCGGCGGTCCTCCTGCACGCGCCTGCCGAACCGCACGAAGAACGCCTCGTCGGGCAGCGTCGCGGCGGCCGGGCTGTCGACGCCCACGACCTCGGGCTCGAGCCACAGCCCGGGCGCCATGCCGGCGGCGCGGATCGCGTCGATCACGCGGGCCAGCCCTCCGCCGGGGAACCGCGCGGGCGCCTCGCGCCATTCGCCGACGCTCGACCACCAGTCACTGACCTCGGGATCGGCGAACCACCCGGCGTCGATGCAGAACACCTCCGCCCCCGCCTCGGCCGCGCCCTGGATCAGCGGGAGCAGTTTCTCGGTCGTCGGCTGCCCCATCAGGGTGTTCATGAAGTCGTTGTACACCACCGGCAGCTGCTGCTCGCCGGCGGTGCCGCGCAGCCACCTCCGGTAGCGCGTGAGCTCGGCGATCGCGCCGTCGCGCGCAGCGGTGGATGCCGACACGGCGACCGGCACGGCGGTGAAGGTCTCGCCGGGCAGCAGCTCGCGTGCGAACTGGTGCTCGAGGTCGGTCGGGCCGAGGAGCGACAGCACCCCGCCGTCGCGTGCCTGGCTGAGGTCGGCGTGCCAGCCGGCACTCGTCTCGATCTGCCATGCGAGTGCCTCGCCGTCGGCGCGCGCGAGATAGCCGCAGGGCACGTGCTCGCCGCTCGACCAGGCACCGTGGCTGGTGAGCCCGACATGGCCGCGCCCGTCCTGCCCGTGGAACGCGAGGTCGATGTCGGGCAGCACGGCGCGCACCGAGACCTCGCTCCAGCGGTCCTCGGCGAGCCACTCGCTGGCCGCCGTGCCCCAGCGTGTCGCGTCGAGGTCGTCCTGAGACCGCCCGATGCCGAGCGTCGCCGACGACACCGCGGTCACCACGACGGTCTCGCGCCCGGCGTTGTGCACCTCGCTCTCGATCCGCACGGCCGCCGTGCCCGCCGGGGCGGTGACGGTCGTGCGCACCTCGAGGCCGGTGCGGATGTCGCTCTGCACGATGACCGCTCGCGTCGCACCGGCGCCGCCGGTCACCTCCGAGCGCTGCACCCGCAAGCGCTCACCCACCGCCGACCGCCAGTACGCCTGGCTGGTGCGCGCCCGCTGTTCGCCGGACGTGAAGACCTCCACGAGCCCGACGCCGTCGCGCCCGGCGTGCGTCGAGGTCGGCACGACGAGCGAGGCGGGGGCATCGGGTCCCCACCGAAGCTCGAACGCGCCGATGCGTGCGCGTGCGGTGTCGGCGGCCGGGAGGTCACGGGTGATGGTGTCGGTCACGGTGTGTGGCTCGTCTCGTCGGGGCGGGTCAGACGCAGCGCGTCGTTGCAGATGTGGATGCCGGCACCCACGAGTGCCGGGAGGAACAGGGCGAGTGCCGGGCCGAGCAGCGGGATCGCGGTGGCCGCGAGCCCCAGACCGGTCAGCAGCAGCCAGCTGAGGGGGATGTGCGGACGCCGCCCGATCGCCTTCACGGCGGCGGTCAGCGTCTCGACCGGCCGCCCGAACCCGTCAGAGCCCGCGACGACGCAGACGCCGATCAGCAGCGCGGCGGCGAGCGCGGCACCGGCCGCGACGAGCAGCAGCACGGCGTCGGAGCCGCCGAGCAGCGCCAGGTCGTAGGCGAGCACCAGGGCCACGAGGCTCGTTCCGGCGGCCGCCCACCACAGATGGCGGCATCCCTTCGCGAACGCGTTCCAGAAGGCGCGGCCCGCGCGTGCCTCACCTCGCTCGGCGAGCAGCAGCCGCGTGCCGCGAAGCAGCGCGTAGGCGGCCGGCACGATCGGCAGCAGCGATGCCGCGCCGAGCCACACGGCCAGGTGCGTCGCCTGCCAGCCGACGAGGGTCGTGAAGGCGAACAGCGGGACGAGGCATCCGAGGAACGAGACCGACACGACGAAGTACTGCCAGACCGCGAGGACCGTGGCCGCCAGCGGCCCGTCGAGCGCGATCAGTGCGCGCACGCGGATCAGAGCGGCGTTCATCCCTTCACCGCCCCGACCGACATCCCCTTGATGAAGTAGCGCTGGAAGGCGGCGAAGATCGCCACCGACGGAATGATCGCGAGGATCGCCCCCGTGTAGATGAGCTGCCACTGCGACGTGAGCAGGCCCACCATCCGGTTGATGGCCACGTTGATGGTTCCCGCGGACGACGAGTCGAGGAACACCAGCGGGATGAAGAAGTCGTTCCACAGCCCGAGCGCCTGGATGATCACGAACGCCGATGTCACCGGCAGCAGCATCGGGAACACGATCGACCAGAACGTGCGCAGGCGTCCGGCGCCGTCGATGGAGGCCGCCTCCTCGACGTCGATCGGCACGCTCTTGAGGAAGCTGCAGTACAGCAGGATGCCGAAGCTCGCCGCGCCGCCGAGGTGCACGAGGATGACGCTCGTCAGCGTGCTGTACAGCCCGACCTCGTTGAAGCCCTTGACGAGCGGGATCATGCGCACCTGGAACGGGATCATCAGTCCCGCGATGAACAGGATGTACATGAACCGCGACGTGCGGCCGCCGACGCGCTCGATGCCGTACGCCGCCATCGGCACGATCGCCACGAGCAGCACGACGGTCGCGACCGTGATGATGAGCGTGTTGACGAGCGCCTCGCCGTAGTCGGTCTGCTGGAACAGCTGCACGTAGTTGTCGAGGGTGAACTGCGTGGGCAGTCCCATCGGGTCCTTCGTGATCTCGGCGTACGAGCGGAACGAGTTCAGCAGCGCGTAGATCACCGGGCTCGCCACGATCAGCACCAGCACCGCGAGCACGACCATGACGACGATCTGGCCGACGGTGAGCTTCTTGCGGGGGGATGCCGCCTTGCGGCGTCCGCGGCCCGACGCGGGTTGCGGCGCGACGAGCAGTTGCGTCTCGGTGCTCATGCCTGGATCTCCCTCTTGCGCATGTAGGCGTTCGCCGCGACGGTGCTGACGATCACCACGAGGAACAGCACGATCGCCGCCGCGCTGCCGAAGCCGGCGCGGTACTCGCCGAAGCCGACCTTGTAGATGAAGAACGCCATGGTCTCGCTCACGAACCCGGGCCCGCCCGACGTGAGCACCATGACCTGGTCGAAGATCGTCCAGCCCGCGATCATCGCGAGCGTCATGTTGACGGTGACCGCGCCCGCGAGCATCGGCCACGTGACGTGGCGGAACACCTGGCGGCTGTTCGCCCCGTCGATGCGGGCCGCCTCGATGAGCTCCTGCGGCACGGACTGCAGGTTGGCGAGGTAGATGAGCGTCGTGTTGCCGCCGAGCGTGAAGCACGTGATGAACAGGATGACGCCGACCACGATCGAGCTGTCGCCCAGCCAGTCCCGCGCCCAGTCAGGGAACCCGGCATCGCGCAGGAACGTGTTCACCGCGCCGAAGTTGTAGTTGAGGAGGTACTTCCAGACCGTCGCGAGGATGAATGCGCTCACGAGCGACGGCAGGTACACCGCGGTGCGGAAGAGCCCCTGCCACCGCCCGACCTTGTCGAGCATGAGGGCGACGCCGAGCGAGATGGCGTTGATGATGACCGCCGACCCGAGGCCCAGGATCAGCGTGTTCCTCACCGCGTTCCAGAAGCGGCCGCTGGTGAGGATCTCCTCGTAGTTGGCGACGCCGACGTAGTCGTAGTCGGGGCTGATGCCGTCCCAGTCCGTGAAGCTCAGCTGCAGCGACTGCAGCGACGGCACGATCACCATGAGCAGGTAGATCACCAGCGCCGGAGCGATGAAGCCGAGCATCACCCACCGCCCGGACCGGAACCGGCCCGTCCGGCGCTTCTCCCCCGCGGTGCCCTTCGGCACGAGCGGCACGTCGTCGCGCACGCCGTCCGGAGCACCGTCGAGCGGTCCTTCACCGCTCAGGCGGACGGCGGTGCCGACCACCTGGGTCTGCCCCTGCAGGGCACTCTGATCTGTCATGGAGACCTCCTCGCCTCCGCTCCGCGGTGCCCGGGCGCGTGCCCGGGCACCGCGTCACGCGTTTCAGCCCGCGGCGACCGTCTTGTCGAATTCGGCCTGCACCTTGGCGATCGTGTCGTCGATCGACGACTGACCGTCCTGCATCTCGATGCGCGCCTGGCGGAAGAACGTGTTGAACGCACTGAAGGTCGACAGGTCCGACACGTTCTCGTACCACTGGAGATTCGGGTTCTCCAGCAGGGCGAAGTAGTCCTTCGAGCCCGGGATCGAGGTGTTGCGCTCGATCTCGTCCGAGGCGACGATGTTGGGCGCGAGCCACCCCTCGGACTCCATCAGGTTGGCGGTGTCGACCTGATAGAAGTACTCCAGGAACTCCGTCGCCGACGCGTACTCGTCCTCGTCCTCGGCCGCCTGCGCCGAGATCGCGAGACCGCCGGCGGTGTCGCCGTTGACCGCGTTCTTGAGCACGTTGATCGAGCCGTCCTCGGCGGGGATGATGAACAGGCCCGCGTTGAAGTCGGGGTCGACCTTGTGGATGTCGTTGAGTCGCCCGATGCCGGCCGACGAGGTCGCCATGACGGCCATGTCGTTGACGAGCAGTGTGGTGGTCTGCGCGTCAGCGGTGGACTGCCAGCCTTCGAGCACGTAGTCGTTCGTGATGTCGAGCAGCTCCTGCAGCGGCTCGCGCAGGTCCTCGACGGCGGCGTCGCCGTTCTGCGCGGCGGTCCAGAACCCGCCCTCGTCCCCGTACTCGGCGAAGTAGGGTGCGGCCAGCGGCTTCCACAGCTGGTCGCTCGGCCACACCTCGGCAGCCGCGGTCGCGAGCGGCGCGTCGCCGTTCGCCTTGATGTCGGCGAGGAGGTCGAGGAAGTCGTCGTACGTCTCGGGCACCTCGAGGTCGTTGTCCGCGAAGTAGTCCTTGTTGTAGACGATGTTCAGGCCGATCTCGCCGTTGAGCGCGCTGTACGGCACGGTGTACACATTGCCGTCCTCGGCGGTCCCGAACGCCTCCGGCTGGATGAGCTCGGTCACCGACTCGGGGATCGGCGCCAGCTTGCCCGCGTTCACATAGGTGAGGGTGTCGCGCATGTCGACGACGGCCGGCCAGTTGCCGGTGGCATCCATCGTCTTGAGCGCGGTTGCGTAGTCGCTGCCTGCAGGAAGCGGATCGAGCTGCACCTTGGTCGTGTCGCTCTGCTCGTTGAATGCCGTGACGACCGTGTCGACGACCGAGTTCCAGGTGTCGTCGCCGGTCGCGTAGAGGAAGCGGATCGTCGTCTTCTCCTTGGCTGCAGCGTCGCCCTCGGAGCCCGATCCGCCCCCGCTGCAGCCCGTCAGTGCCAGTGCCGCGACAGCGATTCCCGCTGCGCCGGCCGCCCAGGGCGAGCGGCGGCCCAGCCGGGCGCGCACCGCTGCCCGCGTCGTTGCGTCGTGCATGTGATCTCCCTTGATTCGTGCCGGAACGTTTCCGTCTCGGAGAGAGTACCCCAAAGTGGACAACGTTTGCCAGTACTTTGCGTTAAGCGCTTTCCGGCCTGGGTCGGCAAGGGTGAGGAGCGAAGGGATGCCTCCCGCCAGCGCGCGTGGACTACCGAGCTTCGAGCGCCAGACCGTGCAGGATCGGCGTCGCCGTGAGCGCGATCGCCGCGTCCGCATCGGCGTCGGCGTCGAGCACGAGCTCGAGCGCCGCCCCGCCGAACCGCTCCAGCGGAACCTCGACGGTGCTGAAGCCGGGCAGGACGTCGCCGAGCATCGGAACATGGTCGAACCCGGTGACCTCGATGTCGCCCGGGGTCGTCACGCCGAGCTCCCGCAGCCGGGCGATGACGCCGACGGCCATGGCGTCGCTCATGGCGGCGATCACGTCGAACTCCCCCAAGCGGTCGCGCAGCTGCTCTACTGCACGGTATCCGCCGTCGCGCGAGAACTCGGTGTGCACGACGTCATGGTCGTCCACCTCGATGCCGCGGTCCGCGAGCCCCGCGACGAACCCTCCGACGCGCTCGAGCGCCGTCACCTCGATCGAGGGACCCGAGACGATCCCGAAGCGACGGTTCCCGGCATCCGCGAGCCCCTCTGCCAGCAGGCGCGCGGCGTGACGGTTGTCCACCGTCACGGTCGGGAACCCGAGGTCGTTGTCACCGATGACGACGATGCGCGCGCCGTGCTCGTTCAGCACGCGGAGCTGCTCGCGAACCGCCGTTTCGCGCGCGGGGTCGGTCGTACGGCTCGTCGCCATCACGACGGCGAGGTGGCGCTCACCGCGCAACTGAGTCAGCAGCTCGAGCTCCCGCATCGAGTCGTCACGCGTCGTACGCACCGCGACCGAGACGCCGCGCTCCTCGGCGGCATGCATCACGCCCGCGATCATGGTGGCCGAGCCGAAGTCGTCGATGTCGCCGACGATGAACGCCACGGTGTTGGCGCGGCCGCCCTTGATGGTCTGCGCGGCGGGGCTCACCGAGTAGCCGAGCGTGCGCGCGGCCTCCTCGACGCGGCTGCGCACCTCGGGCGAGCCGCTCTGCTTGCCGCGGACGCCGCCGTTGAGCGCGCGAGAGGCCGCCGGCACCGACACCCCGGCCAGCCTGGCGACGTCTGCGAGGGTGGCAGGCTTGGCGCTCTTGGACATTCGTCTCCCCGGGGCGTGCGCGTGGCAGATAACGCTATCCAGTATCCCGGATGCGGGCCGCCGAGCGTGCCGGCGTCGCTCAGCGCACGACCGCGGTCGCGGTCGCCAGGCGCGCCAGCACCTCCTGGCTGATCGACCCGAGCAGGAACCGCGCCAGCGCGCCGCGCCCGTGCGAGCCGACGACGGCCAGCCGCGCGTCCGCGGCGAGCTCGTTCAGGATCTGCGACGGGTACCCGCGTTCGACGCGCGGCACGATCTCCAGGTCGGGATACTGCGAGCGCAGCCCCGCGAGCGAGATGGCGAGAGACTCCTCGGTCAGCTGCGCCAGGTTCTCGAGGTACTCCACGGGGTACACGCCCATGTTGCGCGGCACCTCGAGCGGCGTCCACACCGACACCGCGACGAGCGGCTCCCGCAGCCGGTCGGCTTCGGCGGCCGCGAACGCGACGGCCCGCTCCGCCGTCGGCGAGCCGTCGACCCCCACGAGCACGCCGGAGCGGCCGGTGAGGTCGAAGTCGGGCACGACCACGACGGGGCAGTGCCCTCCGGCGGCGATCCGAAGCCCGTGCGCACCGCGCGAGGCCTTCGAGCCCGGGCCGCGGTAGTCGCTGCCGATCACGAGCAGCGCCGCCTCCTCCGAGGCCTCCAGCAGTCGCGAGACCGGGTTGCCGCGCCCGACCCGCGTGCGCACCTCCAGCCCGCCGGCGGCCACACGGGAGGCCTCCGCCTCCGCTCGCACCTGAGCCTCGGCGAGGGCCGCCTCGACGATCGACCCCTCGCCGATCGCACCGGTCGAGCCGCCGACCACGGCGAGCAGCTCCAGCGGCTGACTCCGCTCGGCGGCCCGCTGCGCGGCCCAGTCCACCGCTCGGCGCGTGACCGCGGCCTCCGTGATTCCGACGACGATCGCTCCACCCACGATGACTCCTCTCGGATGCCCTCAGGCTAGCCCGACCGCTGCGTCGCGCGCAGGGACGAGGGCCGTGACAATTCGCCCCCCGAACGCGGAGGGGCGGACCGTCGCCTCGTCGGCGACGG
>NZ_JBHXJQ010000007.1:22764-262926 GCF_042722305.1 Microbacterium sp. NPDC058389 | reverse complement strand
CCGGGGCGGGGCCATCCCCTGCGTCCACGCCACCAGCATGGGATTGGGGCGCGCCCCGACCCTCGGGGCGCATCGTGCGCGCCCCAACGGACGGGACGCGCCCCGAACCGAGACGAACGCCAGCGTCAGACGGGCCGCGCGCGCAGGTACTGCGCCGGCCAGTAGTCGATGTCGGCGCCGAGCTCGACGGACGCCCGCAGGCCGTAGTGCGGGTCGCGGAGCCACTCGCGGCCGGCCATGACGGCGTCGGCGGACTCCTCGGCGAGCACGCGCTCGGCGTGCGCGGCGTCGTCGATCATGCCGACCGCGTTCACCGGCACGCCGGCTTCGCGCCGTACGCGGGCGGCCAGGTCGACCTGGTAGCCCGGGCCGGTCGTGATCCGCTGGTGGGCGACGAGCCCGCCGCTGGAGATGTCGAAGAAGTCCGCACCGCGGTCGGCCGCCCACCGCGCGACGGCGACCGTCTCGTCGGCGTCCCAGCCGCCGTCGGCCCAGTCGGTGGCGGAGAACCGCACGATCACAGGGACGGCGGGCGCGGCATGGACCACCGCGTCCAGCACCCGCAGCAGCAGGCGTACCCGGTTCTCGAGCGAGCCGCCGTACTCGTCGTCGCGGTGGTTCGACAGCGGCGAGAGGAACTGGTGCAGCAGGTATCCGTGCGCCGCGTGCAGCTCGAGCACCTGGAACCCGGCCTCGACCGCCCGGCGCGCCGCGGCGGCGAACGCGTCGACGACCCGGTCGATGCCGGCGAGGTCGAGCGCGACCGGCTCGGCGAACCCCTCGAAGGCGATCGCCGACGGCGCGACGGTGGTCCAGCCGCCCTGATCGGCGGGCACCGTGCCGCGGTGATTCGAGAACGGCGACCACGTCGACGCCTTGCGGCCCGCGTGGGCGAGCTGGACGCCGGCGATCGCGCCGCGGCTGCGGATCGCCGCGACGATCGGCGTCCACGCGTCGCGCTGCGCGTCGGTCCACAGGCCGGTGTCCTCGGGTGAGATGCGGCCCTCAGGGACGACGGCGGTCGCCTCGGCCACGATGAGCCCTGCACCGCCCGACGCGAACTGGGCGAGGTGCGTGTGGTGCCACTCCTGCGGCACGCCGTCGACGGCGCTGTACTGGCACATGGGCGACACCCACAGCCGGTTGCGCACCGTGACGTCGCGCAGGGTCAGGGGAGTGAACAGCCGGCTCATGGGGGATCCTTCGCGGGGGACGGCGGTACTGTGACCGCATGGTTCGGGAATGGACGCGAAAGGATGCCGCGCACGCCCTGCGGAGGCCAACCACCGCCGACGACAAGTATTCCCGAGGCGTTCTGGGCATGCGGACGGGGTCGGACGCCTATCCCGGCGCCGCCGTGCTGGGAGTCGAGGCCGCCTGGCGCACGGGACTCGGCATGGTGCGCTACCTCGGTCCCGCGCGTGCCGCGGATCTCGTGCTGGCCCGGCGCCCCGAGACCGTGACGGCGGACGGCCGCGTGCAGGCCTGGGTGATCGGCTCGGGCACGGATGCCGCGACCCGCACACCCGCCGACACCGCGGCCCTCCGCGCCGTGCTGAGCGACACCGACCCCGTCGTGGCCGACGCCGGGGCGCTCGACCTCGCCGTCGAGGACGAGGCCACGGCCCCGCGCATCCTGACCCCGCACGACCGCGAGCACGCGCGGCTGCGCGCCGCCCTGGGGCTCGCCGTCGCCGGCCCCGACCGGGTCGTCGCGGCCCGGGAGACCGCCGAAGCGACGGGCGCCGTCCTGCTGCTCAAGGGTGCGGTGACGGTCGTCGCCGCACCGGACGGCTGGACGGCGGCCGTCGAGGCGGGCACGCCCTGGCTCGCCACCGCCGGCACGGGCGACGTGCTGGCAGGCGTCATCGGCGCGCTCGTCGCGGGAGCCACGGCGTCGGGGCACACCCCCGACGGCGCGGCGCTGGGGGCGCTCGCCGCGTCGGGGGCGTGGCTCCACGGTCGCGCCGGCGTGATCGCGGCGTCGGGGGCGAGCATCGCCCGTCTGCCGAGCATGCCGCCGTTCGGGAGCGGGCCGATCACCGCGCTGGACGTGGCAGAGGCGCTGCCGCGGGCGGTGGCGGAGGCGCTCGGCAGCTGAGGATCCGGCCCGTCGTCCGTCGATCCCTAGGATGGTGGGGTGTCTCGGCGGGCGGTGGTGTGGGTCGCGTTCGCCCTCGTGCACGCGGTGGTGATCTGGCTCGGCTTCACGGGCGACCACGCATCGTCGTGGGACGTCGATCAGCTGTACCGCTGGTGGGCGGGTCGCACGCTCTCGGGACAAGCCATCCCCGGCATCACCGAGGGATGGGTGTACCCGATCCTCGCGCACGGGCCGATCCTGCTCGTGGGTGCCGCGAGCGCCGTGATCGACTACACGCTCGGGTGGGGCCTGCTCGTGACCGCGATGGATGCCGCGGCCTTCGCGGTGCTCGTCGGCCGCGGCCGTTCCCGGGGTCGGCTGGCCGCCGCGTGGTTCTGGCTCGCGGCGATCCTTGCGCTCGGCGGGGTCGGCATGTTCCGGCTGGACGCGGTGACCGTGCCGCTCGCGATCCTCGGATCGCTGTGGCTCGTCGGCCGGCCGTGGCTCGCCTCGGTGCTGCTCGCCGTGGCCACATGGATCAAGGTGTGGCCGGCGGCGCTCCTGGCCGCGGCGGTCATCGCGGTGCGCCGGCGGCTGGCGATCGTCGGCGGTGCCGCGATCGTCTCGGCGTTCTCCGTCGCGATCGTGCTGGCACTCGGCGGCGGGGCGCACCTCTTCGGGTTCGTCGGGGATCAGGCGACGCGCGGGCTGCAGATCGAGGCGCCGATCAGCGCCGTGTACATGCTGATGGCGGTGGCCGGGATGCCCGGCGCCGCAGTGCAGTACGACGAGGACCTCATCACGTTCCAGGTGGTCGGCCCGGGCGTCGACGCCGTGATCGCGGCGATGACGCCGGTCCTCATGGTCGGGATGCTGGCGGTCGCCGTCGTCGGCGCCGTCAAGGCGTGGCGTGGCGCGGGCTTCGCGGCGCTCTTCCCGCCGCTCGCCGGCGCGCTCGTGCTCGGGTTCATCGTGCTCAACAAGGTCGGCTCGCCGCAGTACCTGACGTGGATCATCGCGCCGCTCGTGGCGGGGCTCGTGCTGCGCCGCCGCGACTGGCTGCGGCCGGCGGCGCTCGCGGTGCTGATCCTCGTGCTGACGCAGCTGATCTTCCCGTTCTTCTACGACGCGATCCTCACCCTCGTCCCGGCCGCGGTGGGTCTGCTCGTGCTGCGCAACGTGCTGCTGGTGGCGCTGTTCGTCTGGACGCTCGTGCGCCTGGTACGGGTGCCGGTGCGGCCGCGCCGCGCCGTGCCGGGAGCGACGGCGGCGACCGCTCCCGGCGGCGTGACAGAGTAGAAGCCGGGCGGGGCGGCATCCCTCGCTCCCGGACTCGGAGGTTCCTCATGCTCGTCGCGTTCTCGGTGGCTCCCAGCGGCACGGGCCGCGCCGACGGCTCGGTGCACGACGCGGTCGCCGCGGCCGTGAAGGTCGTCCGCGACAGCGGGCTGCCCCACCGGACGACCTCGATGTTCACCGAGATCGAGGGGGAGTGGGACGAGGTGTTCGACGTCGTCAAGCGCGCCACCGACGCCGTCGCGCCCTACGGTTCCCGCGTGTCGCTTGTGCTGAAGGCCGATATCCGTCCCGGCTACTCGGGCGAGCTCGACGCCAAGATCGAGCGTCTCGAGGCGGCGATCGACCGGCAGTCCGACGACTCCTGAGCAGCCGCGCGGCGTTCGTCCGACGGCTCCGCCGCTGTGTCACGTCGTGTGTCCGAATCGATTCGACAGGATGCCGCGACCGCCGCTAGCATGACGCGGTGACCTCCTCGAACCTGACGAGGGGCGCGGCGACGTGGGCGCTCCTCTCCCTCGCCGTCGGCAGCTTCGGCATCGGCATGACCGAATTCGTCGTCATGGGGCTGCTGCCGAACATCGCCGAGGATCTGCTGCCCTCGCTGTGGGCGTCCAGCCCCGAGGACGCGATCGCCCAGGCGGGCTGGCTCATCTCGCTGTACGCGCTCGGCGTCGTCGTCGGAGCGCCGACGATCGCCGGAGCGGTGGCGAAGTATCCGCGCCACCGCGTCATGATCGGGCTCGCGCTCGCGCTCACCGTCTTCAACGCGCTGACGTTCCTGGCGCCGACGTTCGAGTGGGTGGCGGCATCCCGGTTCCTCGCGGGGCTTCCGCACGGCGCCTACTTCGGCATCGGCGCGCTGGTCGCCGCCGACGTGCTCGGGCCCGGGATGCGCGCCAAGGGCGTCGCCTTCGTGCTGACCGGACTCACGGTGGCCAACGTGGTCGGCGTGCCGCTGGGCACGTTCCTCGGCCAGCAGGTCGGCTGGCGCGCGGCGTTCATGGTGGTGGCGGCGATCTTCCTCGCCGCGACGGTGCTCATCGCCTTCTTCGTGCCCGAGCACCCGGGCGACCCGAGCCGCACGATGCGCGCCGAGCTCAAGGTGTTCCGCATCGGGCAGGTGTGGCTCGCCCTCGGCGTCGGCGCGATCGGGTTCGGCGGCTTCTTCGCCGTCTACAGCTACGTCGCCCCGCTCATCACCGAGGTCGCGGGCTCGCCGGAGTGGGTGGTGCCGATCGTGCTCGTGCTCATGGGCGTCGGCATGACGATCGGCAACCTGGTCGGCGGCCACCTCGCCGACGTCGACCTCAAGCGCACGCTCGTGGGCGGGCTGGCCGGGCTGGCCCTCGTGCTGGCACTGCTGGCCGTCACTGCGCAGTGGATCTGGGCGCTCGGGTTCTTCGTGTTCGCGATCGGGTTCGTCGCGTCGGCGCTGAGCCCCACGATCCAGACCCGGCTCATGGACGTCGCACAGGACAACCAGTCCATCGCGGCGGCCCTCAACCACTCCGCGCTCAACATCGGCAACAGCCTCGGCGCGTTCCTCGGCGGTGTCGTCATCGCCGCCGGGTGGGGTTTCACCGCCCCCGCGTGGGTGGGTGTGGTGCTCGCCCTCGCCGGCCTCGCGCTCGCCTCCGCGAGCCTGGTGGTCGAGCGCCGCCGCGTCGCGGTCGGCGCGTAGCGGCGGCATCCCTCCCGCGTGCCGCGGCTAGAGTGAGCGGATGCCGGACCCGACGCCCGCCGACCGCGCGCTGCGCGCCGTGGCCGACTCCGTGACGGACTCGCGGGCGCGCATGCCCGAGGACGCCACCGATCCGTCCATTCCCGTCGCCGCGACTGTGGTGCTGCTGCGCGAGGGGGGATCAGGCCTCGAGGTGCTCATGATCGAGCGGCCCGACCGCGGCTCGTTCGCGGGGGCGTGGGTGTTCCCCGGCGGAAAGCTCGAGGACGACGACCGCGCCGGCGCCGACGAGGTCGAGGAGGACGTGGCGCGCCGCGCGGGCGTGCGCGAGACCAGGGAGGAGACGGGTCTCGTGATCGACCCCGGCGCGTTCGAGACGCTGTCGGTGTGGGATCCGCCGCCGGGCCTCGCACTGCGGATCCGCACGTGGTTCTTCCTCGCTCCGGCACCTGGCGGCGAGCTCGCGCTGTCGGCCGATGAGGCCGTCGGCGCGGAGTGGGCGCGGCCCGCAGACCTGCTGGAGCGCCACGGTCGCGGCGAGCTCACCCTGTATCCGCCCACCTGGGTCACGCTGCACGCGCTCGCCGCCCATCCCGATGCCGCGTCGGCGCGGGCCGCCGCGCGCCTGGCCGGCGTGCAGCGCTTCGAGACCGTCGCGCGGCGCGGGGCCGAAGGGCCGCTGCTGCTGTGGGCCGGCGACGAGGACTGGGATCCGGATGCCGCGGCATCCGGATCCCGTCACCGCCTGGAGATCGGCGCCCTGCCGTGGCGCTACTCGCACACGGGGGACGCCGGCCTCACGGCTGGATGACCCCCGCGACGCCGACGAGGTCGGCGAACGTGAAGGTCGCCGGGTTGCTGCGCGGCAGGCTCGGAGCGAACGGGACGTTCAGCAGCGAGAGCGTGTCACGACGCAGCATCCGCACGAACGTCTCCGTCACGATCTTCGCGCCCAGCGGGCCGAGCGTCTCGCCTCCGGTCTTCACCGCCGCCTCCCGCAGGAGGTAGTACCACAGCGGGGTCTTCTTCAGCAGCAGGCCGCTCTTCTTGTTGAGCACCGCGACCTCGTCCGCGCCCAGCCCGGACGTGAGCTCGGAGGCGGTGAGCTTCGGCACACCGAGCTGGCTCGCCGTCGCCTGTCCGCTCGGCAGCCCGAGGACCAGACCGCGCAGGAGGTTGCGCACCGCGAGGACCCCCATGAGGTCGTTCGGGCTGCCGTTGCCGTCGAGGTCCTCCAGCGCGGGAGCGAGGGCGCTGTCGATCTTGCGCGCGTGGTTGAACACCGGCACCGGGATGCCGGTCTCGAAGAACGCGTTGAAGTCGACGACCCAGTTCGTCAGCACCGGGGTGCGGCCGGGCGAGACGAACGCGAACACATCGCTCATCGGCTTCGTCTTCAGGGTGAAGTTCAGCCAGTAGTCGTTGCGGATCATGCTGTGCCCGAACCGGTAGGCGGCGACCGAGAACTCGACCGGCATGTCCTTCCAGGGCTTCAGCGGAGCCGCCAGCGCGGCGGTGACGGCCGCCTGCCCGCAGATGCGCGGCAGGAAGTCGTGCAGCACCGCCCACTGGTAGTGGAGGGTGGCCTGCCGCTTGGCTTCGACGAACACGTCTCCGGCGAAGGCGCCGGCGATCAGCATGTCGACGATCGCGTTGTGGAATCGCAGCATCGTGTGATGCAGCTGCGACACGATGAGGTTCTCGTTGTTGCGGGGGTCGCCGATGATCGCCGTCTTCGCCGCCGTGCGCGGCACGTCGAAATCGGTGTGGATCAGCATGCCGGCGGCACCGGCCGTGCCGCCCGCTCCGCCCTCGGGCGGGATAGGCGGCGGAGGCGGGTTGTTCGTGCCCAGCAGCATCCGGAAGGCCGACGACGGCTCGCCCGGTCGGGGCGGCTCGTATAGGAAGGCATCCAGCGCCGGACCGCGGCCGTAGACGCTGTCGAGATCTAGGACGGGCGAGCGCATGTTGTTGATCGTCTTCGCGTCGACCACGGTCGGCGAATCGATCGCGGACGAGACGTCGAGCGTGATGTCGTGGTCGACGAACTGCCCGACGTAGGTGTAGCCCGACGGGGTCGCCGAGTCACCGGGCACCGCGTCGGCGTTGCCCATGAGGTGTCCGAGCTCTTCGAGCAGCGCCCGGGTGGCGGCATCCACCGGAAGCCGGCTCGCGGCGCGCGTGGCAGGCGGGGTGAGATACCCGAACCGGTCGCCGTCCTTCGCCGAGACCGCAGGCCAGGGGAAGTACAGCAGCGAGAACTTGGCGCCGTGGAAGCGCGCCACCGGACCCTGGAGGTGGGCGAGCGAGCCGCGGATGTCGATGGGCAGGTCGTCCTCCGGGACGCTCTCAGGTAGCGCGGCGATCGCGTCGACCACCGCGTCGCCACCGAAACGACGCGCGGAGTCGAGCAGTCCGGCCTTCTTGCGTAGACCCTTCGGGAGCTGCTTCGACACGGCCTCGTCGACGAGGGCGGGCCCGGGCCTCTCTCGGTTCGCCGGCGCTGGATCGGCACCGTCGAGGTGGAGCTGTGCGCGCAGGAACGGCTGTGCGCGGAAAGCGTCGGATGCCGCGGCATCCGACTTTTCTTCCGTGGTCATGGCAGACCCCTTCCGATCGGTTGCCGATACGGAGGGGCGGGGAGCGCGCGGTGATACCTCGGCCGCCGGCGTCCCTCGCCGCGGCGCCGCCTCGGATCAGGACTCGAGCAGGCGGCGCAGGTGCGCGCCGACGGCGGACGTCTCGATCAGGAAGCCGTCGTGGCCGAAGTCGCTCGCGAGCACGACCGCACGGTCGCCGTCGAGCGTGTGCGGGATGCCGCGCGCGATGCGGTGCTGCCCGTCGATGGGGAACAGGCGGTCGCTGTCGATGCCGAGCACGAGAGCGGTCGCGGTGATCCGGGCGAGCGCGTCCTCGACGCCGCCGCGGTCGCGACCGACGTCGTGGGAGTTCATCGCCTCGACGAGCGTGATGTACGAGTTCGCGTCGAAGCGGCGCGTGAACTTGTTGCCGTGGAAGTCGAGGTACGACTCGACGGCGAACCGCCCGCCGTGCCCGAGAGGGCTGACGCCGGACTGCCACGACCGCTGGAACCGCTGGTTGAGCTCGGTGGGGGACCGGTAGTTCAGCAGTGCCATGCGCCGGGCCAGTGCGAGGCCGCGCGTGGGGCCGTCGCCGTCGCCCGCGTCGTAGTACTCGCCGCCCTGGAAACGGGGGTCGATGCGGATGGCCTCCAGCTGCACCGAGTTGAGGGCGATCTGGTCGGCCGTGTTGACCGGCGGCGACGACAGGATGCCGACGCGCTGCACGCGGTCGGGGAGGCCCGCTGCCCACTCCAGCGCGTGCATGCCGCCCATGGAGCCGCCGATGACGGCCGCCCACACGTCGATGCCGAGTGCGTCGGCCAGGCGCACCTGGGCGGCGACCTGGTCGCGGATCGTCAGATAGGGGAAGCGGGAGGCCCACTCGTAGCCGTCGGGGCCGATGGAGGCGGGACCCGTGGAACCCTGGCATCCACCGAGCATGTTCGGCGCGATGACGAACCAGCGGTCGGTGTCGATCGGCGCGCCGGGACCGACGATGTCGTCCCACCAGCCGCTCGTGGGGTGTCCCGGTCCGGCGGCGCCGCGCAGGTGGCTGTCGCCGGTGAGCGCGTGGAGCACCAGCACCGCGTTGTCGCGCGCGGCGTTCAGCTCGCCCCACGACTCGTAGGCGAGCCGGTAGGCGGGCAGCTCGCGGCCCTGCTCCGTGCGGAAAGCCCCGAAAGCCGCGAACCTGCGATCGCCGGGAGGGTCGCCGTCGCGCCAGGCCCCGGTCGCCGGTGGACGCCCGAGCAGCTGCCGGGCATCGGCCTCCGTCACCGGTGCGCTCGGCACCGTGTCTTCGGAGGTCTGCCAGTCCATTCGACCATTCTCTCGTGATCGGCGGAGGTTTGACCGCGCGTTACGTGGATGCCGCACAGCTCCGTGCGGCGAGACGAGTTCGTCGCACGTGCACCCGGGAGTGGCAGAATGCGCGCATGTCCACCGCTGAGCCCTTCATGCCCGCTCACGAGCCGGCGGCGCCGGTGCCGCCGCAGGAGCACGATCTCGACCATGACGCCGACGTGCTGTTCGACACCGGCGACGAGACCGCGGCGCCGGAGGGCGGCGGTCAGCCGTGGCACGACGCCGATGCCGCACCGACGCTGCCCCGCCCGGTCGCCGGCGCGCACCTCACGGCCGAGGAGCTGTCGGCCGACCTCGCGACCGACGCCGACGCCGCCGAATGACGGATGCCTCGGCCCGACGTGAGAACGTCGGGCCGAGGCATCCGGTCCCTGAGGAGGGGTTTTAGGCGCGAGCCGCCTCCGACACGCGGCGTGCCGCGGCGAGAGCCTGCTCGAGGTCGGCCTTGAGGTCGTCGATGTTCTCGAGACCGACCGACAGGCGCACGAGGCCGGGCGTGACGCCGGTCGTGAGCTGCTGCTCGGGCGTGAGCTGCGAGTGCGTGGTCGAGGCCGGGTGGATGACGAGCGAGCGCACGTCGCCGATGTTGGCGAGGTGGCTGAAGAGCTCGAGCGAGTTCACGAACTCGCGGCCCGCCTCGACACCGCCCTTGAGCTCGAACGACAGCACCGCGCCGACGCCCTTGGGGGAGTACTGGTTCGCCGCGGCGTACCAGGGCGACGTGGGCAGACCCGAGTAGTTCACCGACGCGACGTCGGCGTGGTTCTCGAGCCACTCGGCGATCTCCTGCGCGTTCTGCACATGGCGCTCGACGCGCAGCGACAGGGTCTCGATGCCCTGGATGAGCAGCCAGGCGCTGTTCGGGGCGATGGCGGCGCCGAGGTCGCGCAGCAGCTGCACGCGCGCCTTGATGATGTACGCGAGTCCGTCGCCGACCGCCGCGGTGTAGGAGGCGCCGTGGTACGACGGGTCCGGAACCGTGAGGCCCGGGAACTTGTCGACGTTCTTCGACCACTCGAACGAGCCGCCGTCGACGATCACGCCGCCGATGGTCGTGCCGTGGCCGCCGAGGAACTTGGTGGCCGAGTGGACGACGATGTCGGCGCCGTGCTCGAACGGGCGGATGAGGTAGGGCGTCGCGATCGTGTTGTCGACGATGAGCGGCACGCTGTTCTCGTGCGCGACGTCGGCGACGCTGCGGATGTCGAGGACGTTGATCTTCGGGTTGCCGATCGTCTCGGCGAAGAAGAGCTTCGTGTTCGGGCGGACGGCGCGGCGCCACTCTTCGACGTCGTCCTGGTTCTCGACGAACGTCGTCTCGATGCCGAGCTTGGCGAGCGTGTACTTGAAGAGGTTGTAGGTGCCGCCGTAGATCGAGCTCGACGAGACGATGTGGTCGCCGGCCTCCGCGATGTTGAGGACGGCGAACGTCGCCGCGGCCTGGCCACTGGCGAGCAGGAGCGCACCGGTGCCGCCTTCGAGCGCGGCGAGGCGCTCCTCGACGACCGCCTGCGTGGGGTTCTGGATGCGCGTGTAGATGTTGCCGAACTCGGCCAGGGCGAACAGGTTCGCGGCGTGGTCGGCGTTGTCGAACACGTACGACGTGGTCTGGTAGATCGGCGTGGCGCGAGCCTTGGTGACCGGGTCGGGCTGGGCACCCGAGTGGATCTGCTTGGTCTCGAAACGCCAGTTCTCGGATGCGGCCATGGCTTGCTCCTGCGGGTTCGGATACCGGGTCGGATTCCCGGTGACGGATGCCGGGGACCTCGGCCCCGATGGGTTCGACAGTACGGACCGGAGGATTTGTCAACAACGCGGGGGAAATGTGACGTCACACTCGGCGGCCCCGGCGCGGCTAGCGTGGAGGCATGACGACCAGACGTGCAGTGGTGACCGGGGCGAGCTCGGGGATCGGCGAGGCGACCGCCCGTGCCTTGCGTGCGAGCGGCTGGGACGTGGTGGCGGTGGCGCGTCGCGCCGACCGGCTCGCGGCCCTCGAAGCCGAGACGGGTGCGGTCGCGTTCGCGGCCGATCTGACGGCGGACGCCGACGTCGAGGCGCTCACCGCGTTCCTGGCCGGGTCGGGTCCCGTCCATGCCCTCGTCCACGTCGCCGGGGGCGCTCGCGGCACGGATCGCGTCGAGGACGGCAAGGCCTCCGACTGGCGCTGGATGTTCGAGGCCAACGTGCTCTCGGCGCAGCGCCTCGTGGCGGCGCTCCTGCCGCAGTTGCGCCGCGCGGCCGTCGCCGACGGGCACGCCGACACGCTCTTCGTGACCTCGACCGCCGCGCAGGCGGCCTACGCCGGCGGCTCCGGGTACAACGCCGCCAAGGCGGGGGAGTCGATGCTCGCGCACGCCCTGCGGCTGGAACTCAACGGCGAGCCGATCCGTGTGATCGAGGTGGCGCCGGGCATGGTCTATACGCCCGAGTTCGCGCTCAACCGCCTGGGCGGCGACAGTCAGGCCGCCCAGCGCGTGTACGAGGGGGTCGAGGACCCGCTCACCGGCGAGGACGTCGCCGACGTCATCGCGTACGCGCTCAACGCGCCCGGGCACGTCAACCTCGACCTCATCACGATGCGCCCGGTGGCACAGTCAGCGCATTTCCTCCTCGCCCGCGGTCCGCTGTGGCCGCGCGTCGACGACGACGCCTGACCGGTTCGACGGGGGCGACGGGCGCGCCGGCGCCGGCGACCGCGTCGTCGGGCTCTTCCGCGGGCGCCTCGTCGGCGAACGCGACCTTCGGGACGAAGAACAGCAGCACGGCGGCCACGAACCCGCCGCCGGCGCAGATCGCCCACACGGTCATGTACCCGCCGAGGGATGCCGCGGTCTGGCTCGCGACGGCACCCGCACCTGCAGCCAGCACGACGCCGAACACGGCCGACGCGAACGTGCCGCCGATGGTCTTCGTCGTGTTGGTGAGCGCCGAGGCGACGCCCGTCTGCCCGTGCGGGGCGGCTGCCGCGGCGGCAGCGGGCAGGGCGCCGACGAGGGCGCCCGAGCCGATGCCCGCGATCGACAGGTTGAGCAGCACCTGCCACAGCTCGGTGTGGAAGGGCAGGAACAGGGTGTACCCGATGCCGACGAGCGCCGAGGCGACGATGAGGATCAGCCGCGGGTTCGCGCGTCGCGACGTCACGGCGAACAGCACGGCGCCGACGATGAGCGACACCAGGTACACGCCGATGACGTTGGAGCGCGCGGTCGCGTCGAGCCCGAGGCCGTAGCCGAGCGACGAGTCGGTGCCGGCGTACGTCGAGAGCGGCCCCTGCGCGCCGAGGAGGCTGATGCCGACCAGGAACGCCGTCGCCTGGACGGGCCACATCTCGGGCCGACGGAGCACCCGGATGTCGATCGCCGGGTCGGGCTGGCGCAGCTCGTACTTCACGAACCACACGAAGACCGCCACGCCTCCGGCGAGCAGCGCGGCCACCCACGCCCACCCGCCGACACCGAGGCCGAGCTCGCCGATCATGCGCATGTAGACGAGTGCGCCGGTGACGAGGAGGAGGCCCCACGCGAGGATCACGAAGCCCCACGAGTCGAGGCGGCGGCCGGGCATCGGCTCGGACTCGGGGACGCCCAGCCAGATCACGAGCGCGATGAGCGTCACCGCGATCGCCGGCACCAGCAGCGTCACCTTCAGGTCGCCGCCGGTGGCCGCGAAGATGCGACCCGCGGCGAGGGCGCCGATGATCGCGCCGGCCTCCAGGCCGACGACGAGGAGACCCGCGGCGCGGCGTGTGAGCGAGGTGCCGCGGTTCTGCCGGCGGCCCCGCTCGAAGACGAGCGCGATCTCCAGCGGCAGCCACACCACGTAGAAGCCCTGCAGCGCCCACGCCGCGAGGAAGCTCCAGAAGTCGCCCGCGAACGCCAGCCACCAGCTGGCCGCGGCCGTCAGGATCGCCGCGATGAGGAGGATCTTCTTGTGCCCGTACATGTCGCCGAGCTTCGCCATCACGGGCACGACGAGCGCCGAGAGCAGCAGCTGGGCCGCCTCGAACCAGTTCACGTCGGAGTCGTGGATGCCGAGCGAGGTCACGATGTCGCTGAACAGCGGCACGTAGAAGCCCTGCAGGATGCCGCTCGTCAGCTCGACGAGGACGAACCACCCGATGAGGCCGGCGGTGATGCCGAGGGCGGAGCCGCGCAGGCGATCGGCGGCGGAGGAGGCACGAGACACGACGGTGAGCGTAACACCGGCGCGGTCCTAGTCTGGAGGGCGTGTGGATGACGACCCCTGGCGCCCCCGAGACGCATCTCGCGCGCCGCGCCGACAGGGCGGTGCCGCCGTGGCGATGACCCTCCCGGAGCTGGCCGAGGCGGGTCTCATGGACCCGGGCTGGGCGGAGGCGCTCGCCCCCGTCGCGCCCGACATCGCCGCCCTCGGCGAGCGTCTGCGCGGCGAGGTCGCCGCCGGCCGTCACTACCTGCCGGCGGGCGACCGTGTGCTGCGGGCCTTCCAGCGCCCGCTCGCCGACGTCAAGGTGCTGATCGTCGGGCAGGACCCCTACCCCACGCCGGGGCATCCCATCGGGCTCTCGTTCGCAGTGGACGCGCACGTGCGCCCGATCCCGCGCAGTCTCTCGAACATCTACCAGGAGCTGGAGTCCGACCTCGGCGTCCCGCGCGCCGCCCACGGCGACCTGTCGGCGTGGAGCGATCAGGGCGTCATGCTGCTGAACCGGGTGCTCACGGTCGCGCCGGGGGCGCCGGCATCCCATCGCGGCTGGGGCTGGGAGAAGGTCACCGAGCACGCCATCCGCACCCTCGTCGCCCGCGACCGGCCGCTCGTCGCGATCCTGTGGGGGAGGGATGCCGCGAACCTGCGCCCGCTCCTCGGCCCGACACCGATCGTCGAGTCGCCGCATCCGTCGCCGCTGTCGGCGAGCCGGGGATTCTTCGGCTCGAAGCCGTTCTCACGCGCGAACGAGCTGCTGGCGCAGCAGGGCGCCGCACCCGTCGACTGGGCGCTGCCCGCACAGACCGCACCGGCACTGTCCGTCTGAGGCCCGGAGGATCGCATGCTCGAAGAGGAATACGAGAAGGCCAAGCGGGTGCTGCCGCCGCACCTGCGCCGGCAGCCCGAGCCCGAGCGGCCGTTCTCGTACACGATCCGTCCGGTCGAGGACCGGGATCTGCCCGACATCCGCGAGATCTACAACCACTATGTGACCAACTCGGTCGTCACGTTCGACGAAGACACGTGGTCGCTCAAGCAGTGGCGCACCAAGCGCGACCACCTGGCCAAGCACGGGCTGCCCTTCCTCGTCGCCGAGTCGCCGGGCGGCCAGGTGCTCGGGTACGCGCTCGTGCAGCCGATGTCGAGCAAGTCCGCCTACCGGTACTCGGTTGAGAACTCGATCTACCTCGGCCACGCCGCCACGGGCAAGGGGCTCGGACGCGCGCTGCTGGAGGCGCTGATCGCCGCGAGCGAGGCCGCGGGCATCCGCCAGATGGTGGCGGTCATCAGCGACAAGGGCGCTGAGGGCTCGATCGCCCTCCACGAGCGCCTCGGCTTCGTCGAGGTCGGCCGGATGGGGCGCGTCGGCTTCAAGTTCGGCCGCTGGCTCGGAGTGATCTATCTGCAGAAGGCGCTCACGCCCGTCAAGAAGTCCGGCGCCAAGAAGGGGCTGTTCGGCCGCTGAGCTCAGTGGCCGTCGCCGCTGCGGCGGCTCCAGTCGCGCACGGCGTCGACGAGGTCGCGCCACGCGCCCACGACCTGATCGTCGACGAGCTCGGCCTCGCGCGGGTCGGCGTCCGACCAGACCGCGCGGATCCACCACGTGAAGCCGTCGGGTACGGGCGGGCGCCCCTGAGTCGTGGGGGCCTCGGGGCGCGGGGCGGTCTCTCGTCCCGCCGCAGCCGCTGTGGGCTCGGGGTCGGCGTCGCCCGTCTCGTCCCACGGACAGCGGTCGATGAGCGAGATCCAGTCCGAGGCCTCGTCCTCACTCGGCTGTGCCGACCAGCGTCTCGTGATGCCGGCGATGCCGCCCGAGCGCGCGACATCGACCTCGACCGCCGGCTGCGGCGTCGGTTCAGGATCGGGACGGTGCGTCATCCGGGATCACGCCGACGCCCGCCCACCCGGCGCGGACGGCGTCGACCTCCTCCGACTTCTCACCGTACTCCGCGGCCGCAGCGGTCAGGGTGGCACGGGCGAACGTCACGAAGTCGGCGGTCTGCGGCAGCGTCCCGGATGTGAGCGTGCGGTACCAGATGAGGCCCGCGCGCTCCCAGGCGTGCCCGCCGAGCGCCGTCGCGACGAGGTAGAACGCGTGGTTCGGGATGCCGGAGTTGATGTGGACGCCGCCGTTGTCGTCTCGCGTCTGCACGAACCCGCTCATGTGCGCCGGCTGCGGGTCCTTGCCCAGCACGTCGTCGTCGTACGCCGTGCCGGGCGCGGCCATCGACCGCAGCGCCTTCCCCTGGACGGCATCCGTGAAGATCCCCTCGCCGATGAGCCACGACGCCTGCGCGGCGGTGTGCCCGGCCAGATGCTGCTCGGCGAGGGCGCCGAACACGTCGGCGATGGACTCGTTGAGCGCGCCGGACTGGTTGCGGTACAGCAGGCCGCCGGAGTCCTCGACGACACCGTGCGCGAGTTCGTGCGCGATGACGCTGAGCGAGCCGGTGAATCCGGCGAACACGTCGTCGTCGCCGTCGCCGAACACCATGCGCTCGCCGTTCCAGAACGCGTTGTCGTAGTCGCGCCCGTAGTGCACCGTCGCCAGCAGTGCGCTGCCCGAGCCGTCGATGCTGTCGCGGGCGTACGCGTCCCACCAGAAGTCGAAGGTCGCGCCGAGCCCGTCGAACGCCTCGTCGACCGCGGTGTCGCCGGTGGGCTCGTCGTCCTCGCCGCGGACGCGCACCCCGGGCACGACCTCGCGGTGCTGTGCGTCCGACATCTCGCGGTCGGGTGCGGGCGCCGTCTCGGCGACGAGCACGCCGGGCTCCTCGATCGACAGCCGCAGCCGCGTGCGCACGCCGGGCGTGTAGTCCCGGGGAGCCGCGAGCGTGCGCTGCGCCGCATCGGCCGCGCGCGCCCAGCCGCCCTCCTGCACCGCGGCGATACGGGCGAGCATGTACGGCGGCACGATTCCGGGGCTCATCATGCTCCGAACCTAGCCCCGGCCGCCGACGTCGGCGCCGCCCCGCGCCGGGTGTCAGGCGTCGTCTGCACCGCCGGCGTCGATGACGGGGATGGATGCCAGCAGACGCCGCGTGTACGACACCTGCGGCTGCAGCAGCACCTTCTCGGTCGGCCCCTCTTCGACAATGCGGCCGTCCTTCATGACGACCACTTCGTCGCACAGGTTCTGCACGACGCCGATGTCGTGCGACACCATCAGCAGCGTGAGTCCGTCGCGGGCGCGCAGCTCTCCGAGCAGCTCGAGCACCTGCGCGCGCACCGTGACGTCCAGCGCCGACAGCGGCTCGTCGCCGACGAGGACGCGCGGGCGGTGCACGACGGCCCGCGCCAGTGCGATGCGCTGGCGCTGCCCGCCCGAGAACTCGTGCGGGTACCGGTCGGCCATGCCCGCCTCCAGGCCGACGTCGACGAGCACCTCTCGCACGCGGGCGCGCCGGTCGCCGTCGATGCCGAGCGCCCACAGCGGCTCCCCGACGATGCGCCCCACGCTCATGCGCGGGTCGAGCGACGCGTAGGGATCCTGGAAGACGATGCCCGTCTGCCGGCGCAGCCAGTGCAGCGACCGCGCCGACGCGGCGGCCTCGACCGGCCTCCCGTCGAACTCGACGGTGCCCGCGGACGGCACGTCGAGCCCCAGCAGCAGGCGCACGAGCGTGGACTTGCCCGAGCCCGACTCGCCGATGAGGCCGACCGCGGACCCCTCGCGGACGTCGATGTCGGCATCCACGAGCCCCGTCGTGAAGCTCTTGCGCTCGAACACGTGCGACTTGGGCACCGGGTAGCGGCGCGACAGGCCGCGCCCGCGGATCAGCGGTTCGCTCACGCGGCATCACCGCCCGGTCGCCAGAGCGTCGCCGTCGCGTCGCGCAGCAGGCCTTGCGTGACGGGGGATGCCGGTGCCGTGAGCAGCTGCGAGACGGGCGCCTGCTCCACAACGCGCCCGTCCTCGAGCACCACGCCGTGCGTCGCGATCTGCGACAGCACCGCCAGGTCGTGCGTGATGAACACGAGCGACATGCCGTCGTCGCGCACGAGGGTGCGCAGCAGCTCGAGGATCTCGGCCTGGATCGTCACATCCAGGGCGGTGGTGGGCTCATCCGCGATCAGCAGCCGCGGGCGGCACGCGAGCGCCATCGCGAGCGCCACGCGCTGGCGCTGGCCGCCCGACAGCTGGTGCGGGTAGCGGCCCACGATGCGCTCGGGGTCGGGAAGGGCGACACGGCGTGCCTCGGCGACCGCCCGGGCGGCGGCATCCCGTTTCGACAGGCCCTCGTGGATCCTCACCGACTCGGCGATCTGGCGTCCCACCGTGCGGATGGGGTTGAGCGCGGTGCGCGGCTCCTGGAACACGATGCCGATCTCGTCACCGCGCAGCTCGGCGAGCTCGCGGTCGCGCAGGCCGAGGATCTCACGGCCGTCCCAGCGCACGCTGCCGCGCGCCTCGGCGCCGTCGGGCAGGAGGCCGAGGATCGCCAGCGCCGTCAGGGACTTGCCCGAGCCGGACTCGCCGATGAGGCCCACTCGGGCGCCGTCCGGCACGGCGAACGACACGCCGTCGACCACACGGCGTCCGCCGACGTCGATCGTGAGGTCCTGCACCTCGAGGCTCATGCGACCACCTCCGGCACGTGAAGGCGGGCGCGGCGCGTGGCGAAGGGGCTGCGCGACAGCGTCGGGTCGGTGGCCTCGCGCAGCGCATCTCCGAGCAGGTTCAGCCCGAGCACGGTGAAGGTGATGGCGAGCCCGGGCCAGACCACCGACAGCGGGTGCACCTGGATGTACTGCTGCAGCTGCGCCAGCAGCAGGCCCCATGAGGGCTCGGTGACGGGGGCGCCGAACCCGAGGTACGACAAGCCCGCCTCGGCGAGCACCGCGACCGCCATGCCCCACGACAGCTGCACGATGAACACCGGCGCGACGTTGGGGAGCAGATGCCGCCACAGGTTCTGCGCGGGCGTCAGGCCCGACGCCCGGCCCGCGAGCACGAAGTCGCTGTGCAGCACGCGGCGCAGCTCGGGCCGCGTGACGCGCGCGATGTTGACGCCGAACCCGATGCCGACGGCCCAGATGACCACCCACAGCGACCCGCCCCACACCGCCGAGATCATCATCGCGATGAGCAGCACGGGGAACGCGATCAGGATGTCGACGAACACGGCCACCGACTCGCGCACCCACCGCACGGTCAGGGCGCCGAGCGCGGCCAGGGCGACGCCGATGACAGTGGCGATGAGCCCCGCGCCCACGGCGACGAACACCGTCGTGCGTGCGCCCGCCATCAGCAGCGACAGGATGTCGCGGCCGGTCGCATCGGTGCCCAGCACGTGGGGCCAGCCCGGCGGCGCCCAGCGGTCCGCGATGTCGACCTGCTGCGGGTCGAACGGCGTCCAGAACCGGGCGACGATCGCCGTCAGCACGACCACCGCCACCACGATGAGCCCGAACCGCCCCGTCGACAGCGCCCACAGCCGGGCGAGCCACGCCCAGCGCGAACGGCGCGGGGGATCGGAGGATGCCGGGCCCCCGGCATCCACCCATCCATCGGGTCGCGGCAGCTGGCCGTCGTGTGCCGGAATCGGCCGGTCGCCGGACGTCGAAGGGGGCGGGATGGTCATGCGGCCTCCCGCTGACGGGGGTCGATGACGCGGTGCACGAGGTCGACCGCGAACCCGACGATCAGCACGAACCCGGTGAGCGCCAGCAGCTCGCCCTGCACCTTGGGCAGGTCGCGGGCGGCGACGTCGGCGACGAGCATGCGCCCGATGCCGGGGAGGGAGAAGAGCTGCTCGATGACGACGGCGCCCACGATGATGCCGGCGACCTGCAGCCCCAGCACCGTGATCACCGACAGGCCCACCACCGGGAGGCCGTGACGGATGAGCGCCGCGTCGCGGGTGAGGCCCTTCGCGGCGGCGGTGCGGACGAAGTCCTGCCCGACCGCCTGCAGCGTGGCGCTGCGGACGAAGCGCAGCAGCATGGCGCCCTCGACGACGCCGATGGTGAGGGCCGGCAGGATGAGCGATTGGAAGGCGGCGGCCGGGTCGCTCCAGCTCGCGCGGGGGAACCCCTGCGCAGGGAGCCAGCCCAGCCACACGGCGAACACCACGACCAGCATCATGCCCGCCCACACCACGGGGACCGCGGCGAGGGTCTGCGAGCCGACGCTCAGCGCCGTGCCGTCGGCGTGGCCGCGGCGCATGGCCGACAGCACGCCCAGCGGCACGCTGATGACGACGGCCACCAGCAGCGACATGATGCCCAGGGGCACCGTCACCTGCGCCTTCTGGACGAGCTCGTCGATCACCGGCGTGCCCGTCAGCAGTGACGTGCCGAGGTCACCGCGCAGCACGCCGCCGATCCACTCCAGGTACTGCACCGCGAGCGGCCGGTCGAGACCGAGCCGCTCGCGGATCGCGGCGATCTGCGCGGGACTGCTGTTGACGCCGCCGATCAGCTGGGCGATGTCGCCGGGCAGCACCCGCAGAGTGAGGAAGATGAGCACGCTGGCCACGAGCAGCCCGAGCAGGAGCAGGGCGAACCGGGTCAGCGTGTATCGGATCACCCGTTGCTCTTGGCGATGTCAGCGAGGTCGAGGCGCTCGTTCACGTTGATCGAGGGCATACCGGTGATGTTAGTGCCGACCGCCAGGACCGACGCGCCGTTGTACAGCCAGTCGCCGCCCGCGTCCTCCGACACGATGCGCGCGGCCTGCGACAGCAGGTCGGCCGCCTTGGCCTCGTCGGTTGCGGCGAGCGACTGCGTGTACAGGGACTGCACCTCGGGGTTGTCGTAGGTGAAGTAGTAGTCCGGGTCGGCCCAGTTCTCGAAGTCGCGCGCCTCGGTGTGCAGCACGAAGCTGAGCTCGTAGTCGTGGTTCGTGTACACGTCGGTGAGCCACGTCGAGAAGTCGACCGAGTTGACCTCGAGCGTGATGCCGACCGCGTTGAGGTCCGACACCAGGATCTGCGGGATCGTCGTGGAGTAGAAGTTCGGGATGGTGAGGGTCAGCTCCAGATCCTCGGCCCCGGCCTCCTTGAGGAGCTTCTTCGCCGCGTCGGGGTCGTACGGCGCGACGTCCGAAAGGTCGCGGTAGCCCGGGTCGAGCTCGGGGATCGGGCCGTAGAGCGTCTCGCCCGACGCCATCGCGTCGACGAACGCCTGGTGGTCGATGGCCTGGCGGATCGCCTGGCGCACGCGCTTGTCGGCGAGGGGGCCCGACGTCTGGTTGAACGCGAGCGTTCCCTTGTCGGTGGACGTGCCGAGCACGAGCGCGAAGTCGCCGTTCTTCTCGACCTGGTCCTTCAGGTTCGCGTCGAACCCGGTCAGTACGTCCACCTCGTTGGCCAGCGCCGCGTTGAGGGCCGCCTGGTTGTCGGGGATGTAGTCG
The DNA here is from genome assembly GCF_042722305.1 of Microbacterium sp. NPDC058389. Taxonomy (NCBI): domain Bacteria; kingdom Bacillati; phylum Actinomycetota; class Actinomycetes; order Micrococcales; family Microbacteriaceae; genus Microbacterium; species Microbacterium sp. NPDC058389. Next base: position 242,371 of record NZ_JBHXJQ010000007.1, on the reverse strand, counting down.
AAGACGACCTCGGCGACGCCGGCCTTGTCGCCCCAGTAGGCGTCGTTGCGCGCGAAGGTGATGCTGTCGCCCTGGGTCCAGTTCTTCAGGATGAACGGGCCGGTGCCGTTCGCCTTCGTCTTGTAGTCGACGGTGTCGCCCTCTTTGAGGATGATGCCGGCGCGGCCGGTGAGGTTCCACAGCAGGCTCGAGTCCGGCTGTGCGAGGGTCAGCGTGATGTTCTGGCCCTCCGCGGTGATCGAGGTGACGTTCGCGAGACGGCCCGAGTCGCGCCACTCCGGGGTGTTGCGGCGCGTCGTGAGCGACCACACGACGTCCTGCGGAGTGAGCGGCTGGCCGTCGTGGAAGGTGACGCCTTCGCGCAGCGTGAACGTATAGGTCAGCCCGTCGGGGGAGACCGTCCAGTCGCTGGCGAGCGACGCGACGATGTCCTGCTCGGGGGTGCGGGCGACGAGGCCCTGGTAGATGTTGTCGACCAGGATCTGGTCGAGGGCCGAGCCCGCCGTCTGGCGGATGTCGAGGTTGCCGGGCTCCAGCACCAGGCGGATGGCGACCGACGCGTCGGGGTCGGGCTTTCCGGTCGAGGTGGGGGTCGCGGTCCCACCGCCCGAGGTGCAGGCGGTGAGGGCGAGGGCGCCGGCAACGAGGATGGCCGCTGCGGCGAGGGCGGTACGGCGGAGCATGAAGGTCCTTTCGGGCGGGGTCCCGAGTACGGTGCGGGCGTCGGCCGTGATGATGGGCTCGGCTGACGCGGGTTACAGCCTAGGGATATCGCGGTGCCCCGCGACAACCCACTACTCGGAACGCAACAGAAGCGTTAGGGCTTCCCGCGGTGCCTCATCCGGCTGCGGCGAGGGCGCGCAGACGGGTTCCGAGCTCCCGCGGGACGTCCTCCTGGACGTTGTGTCCCGACTCCACCTCGACGAGGGATGCCGCGGGCACCCGCCGCGCGAACTCCGCGGCATCCGCGTCCGTGAGGTAGCCCCGTGAGCCCCGGATGAGCGTGGTGGGAGCGGTGACGGCGGCCAGGTCCTCCCAGCCGGACTCGCCGAGCACGGCGGCCACGGCATCCTGCTGACGCTGCGCCGAAGCCGCCGCCGCGGGATCGGACGACATGGCGTTGGCGACGTGCGCGAAGTGGTGCTTCCACTCGACGCGCCCGTCGGGGCGCACGCGGGAGTTGAAGTAGACGCCGCGGGCGGCCTTGCGGCGCGTGCCGCCGCCGAGCCCGAACAACAGCGCCCGGTCGACGAGCTCGTCGCGCGAGGCCCAGTCCACCGGCCCCGCGAAGAACTCGCGGATCTGGCTGGCCCCGCCCTGGGGGTCGAGGCCCGGCGTGATGTCGATCACCACCAGCTCCCGGACGAGGTCGGGACGGGATGCCGCCACCGCCGCCGCGGTGAGGCCGCCGAGCGACTGCCCGACGAGCACCTGCGGTCCTTTCGCCCAGGCGTCGATGCCCGCGGCGACGTCGGGTGCGAGCACGCGCGCGACGTACGCGACGTCGTCGCGCCACGACGAGTCGCCGTGCCCCGGGAGGTCGATCGCGAGCGCAGGCAGCCCGAGGGCGAGGATCGTGGTGTCCCACGTGTGGGCGTTCAGGCCCGCGCCGTGCAGGAAGGTCACGACGGGGGCGGCGTCGGGCGCGTCGGCCGGCGTGTAGCGCAGCGCGCTCAGCGTGCGGCCGTCGCCGAGGGTGAGCGAGACGCGCTCGCCGCGGGGGACCGCGACATCCAGTCCCGCCTCCTCGGCCTGCTCGGGAAGGAACGAGAACTCGTCGATGGGGTCGCTCACCCGCTCATTGTGCCCCACGATGAACCGTCCGGCCGCGGCGGCGGCGCCCCTGGGTAGTCTGGCGTCATGACGGCAGAACACCGCGTGCATCTCTCGCGGGCGGCGCGACCCGCCTACCAGGCCCTCTCGGCCTTCTCGAAGACCGTCGGCGACATCGCGGCGGACAACGGCATCGATGACCGCCTCAAGGAGCTCGTGCAGATCCACGCGTCGCAGCTCAACGGCTGCGCCTACTGCGTCCGCGTGCATGTCGAGCGCGCGGTCGCAGCAGGCATCACGGCGGATGTCATCGCCCAGCTCGCGGTGTGGCGCGATTCGGGCGTCTTCACCGAACGCGAGCGGGCCGGGCTCGAACTCGCCGAAGCGTACGTGTTCATCCACGACGACGGAGTGCCCGACGACGTGTACGACCGCGTCGGCAGCGTGCTCAGCGAGAAGGAGTACGTCGGGCTCAGCTGGATCCTCGTGTCGATCAACGCGTTCAACCGCATCGCGATCGCGGGCCGTTACGGCGTGCCGCCCCGCGACGACCTCGCCGGCGAAGACAAGGACGCCGCGCGGGGCAAGGCCTGGTGACGACTTCCGGGCCCGAACGCTCCGACCCGCCGCCGGGATCCGACCCCGTCATCCCGGGAGCGGTGAACCTGCGCGACGTCGGCGGGCTGCGCGCGGGCGCCTCGGTCACGCGCCACGGCGTGCTGTTCCGCTCGGGCAACCTCGCCCGCCTCGACCTGTCGGGCACACGAGCGCTCGCCGATCTGCATCTGCGACGGATCATCGACCTCCGCGACGACGACGAGGTCGTGCGTGAGCCCAGCCGCCTCGACGGCGTCGATGTCGTGACGCAGCGCGTGCCGCTGTTCCTGGGTTCGGTCGAGTCGTTCTTCCGCGAGGACCTCAGCCTCGACGACATGTACCGCCACTTGGTCGACGACTCGTCCGGGGGAGTGGTCGACGTCGTGCGCGGCATCCTGGCGGATCAGCCCGTGCTCGTGCACTGCACCGTCGGCAAGGACCGCACCGGCGTCACGGTCGCCCTCACGCTCGCCGCTGCAGGCGTCGACGCCGATGCCGTCGTCGCCGACTACGCCCGCACCGAGGGGCTGCTGCCGGAGTACCGCAACCGCCGCGTCGTCGAGATGCTCCGGGCGATGCATCCCGATGCCGTGCACCTGGAGGACCTCGCGACGCGCTCGCCGGCACCGGTGATGCGGGCGCTCCTCGACGATGTGGCGGGCCGGTACGGCTCGGCCGCCGACTACCTCCGTGCGCACGGCCTCGCCGACGACGAGCTGGCCGAGCTGCGGCGCGTGCTGCTGCGGGCGACGTGAGGGCGCGGCATCCCTTCGTTACAGAGTGAGGTAAGGCAACCCTTCGTATGGGGTAGGCTGAAGGGGCCATGTCCCACACCACCTCGTCGCAGCCTGCCGTGCACAACGCCTCCGCGTGCCGTGCGTCGCGCCACACGCGCGTGCAGCACCTGATCACGGCCGACGAGTCGTCGCTGGCCGAGCTCGAGGCCGTGCTGGCGACGCTGCCCATCTGCTCGACCGGGCGGGTCTTCATCGAGGTGCCGGACGCCTCGTGGCTGGCCGACATCTCGGCCCCGAGCCGGATGGTCGTGACGTGGCTCGATCGCTCGCAGCGCTCGGGCGCGCCGGGCACGGGCCGCGGCTGCGGAGCAGGCGAAGCGCTCACGCGCGCCGTCACGGCGTGGGCCGGCGAGATGCTCTGCGCTGAGGACGACCAGACCCGCATCCACCTGCTGGGCGGCTACCTCGGCACCGCCGACATCGTCGATCACCTCGTGGGGCTCGGCATCCGCGCCGAGTCGATCCACGCTCCCGAGCAGTACGGCCTCACGACCGCCCGCTGAGCCTCCGCGTCCCCGCAGTCGCGTCGCGTCGGCACGCGTCGCTACAGTCGTGCCATGACGCAGACCGCCGTGCCCGCCGCCCCGCCCGCCGTCGACCCGCGTGATCTGCGCATGCCGGTGTGGGTCGTGGTGTGGCTCACCGTCTCGGCCGTCATCCAGACGTACGACGCGTGCTACGTGCTGCTGGGCCCGCTGTCGCACGCCGGCGGACCGCTCGCCGGATTCTGGCCAGGTCATGTGTTCTACAGCACCTTCGACCACCGCTACGGCCAGTTCGACGCCTTCGGCAGCGCGCAGAGCTGGGCCAACCTCGTCGAGGTGGTCTTCATCGTGTGGGCGCTGTTCCACACCCGCAAGTGGTCGGGCGTCGTCGTGGGCCTCATCGTCACCGTCGCGACGTTCTGGAAGACCGTCATTTACTTCCTCGTCGAAGCATCGAGCGGCCTGGAGATGACGCGGCAGTCCCTCGAGCGCGGCGACCTCGTCGGCTTCCTCATGGTCGCCGTGCTGCCGAACCTGTTCTGGATCGTCTTCCCGCTCGCGGTCGTGATCGTGCTCGGTCGTCAGGTGTACCGCGTGGGTCGTGCGGCCGGGATCGCCGTCCCGCCCGCTGCCAGGGACGCCGCCTGAGTCAGGCCGTGCCGCGCGGCACGTAGTTGCCGTCTTCGAGCCCGGCCTCGATCTCGAACCGGTTGCGCAACGGGTCACGACCGGCGAACAGGTACAGCACGGGCATCAGGAAGCCGTAGCGCTGCCACTGGCGCTTGTGCACGGCCTCGTGCCGCAGCAGCGCCGGGGTGAGCACGCCGTCGCCGGTGAGGAAGCATCCGCCCACGCACGATCCGCCGCGGGGGAACGTCCAGCGCGGCATCCCGCGGAACACCCACAGCCCTTCACGCTGCTCGACGCGGCCGACGCTCCACAGCGACCCCCACACCCAGCCGACGGTGCAGCCGTACCAGTAGCCGAGCCGGCTGATGGGGGAGTCGAGCAGGAACGACGGGATCAGCCGGTCGATCCGCCGCCCGCGGACGACGGAGCGCTCCGCGGCGGCGCGCCAGCCGGCCGGCGGTGCGGGGATGGGGCTCACGCGATCACGCCGTTCACGCCAGCACCGAGATCACGCGCAGGATCGCCCCGAGATCGTCGTTCGCGGCCGCCAGCGAAGCGGGCGAGTATCCGGCGAGGGATGCCCCGACCAGCGGCACCCGCGCGCGCAGCGCCGTCACGGCGGCCGTGAGCTCCGCCACGGTGACGCCGAAGGGCTCGGGGTGCGCGTTCCCCGCGATCTCGGCCGGATCCAGCGCGTCGATGTCGATGTGGATGTAGACCGCGTCCGCGCCGGTCGCGAGGACGGCGTCGGCCAGGGCCTCCGCGTCGCGCAGCGCCTCGACCGTGAGCGCCGCGATGCCGCGCTCTGCCACGAGATCGAGCTCGGGGTCGTCGAATGACCGGGCGCCGCCCACGACCACGCGCTCCGCCGCGACGGTCCCGACCGGGAGCGAGAGCCCGGGCTCGCCGTCGCCGATGACGGCGCGCAGCACCATGCCCGCGAACGCGCCCGACGGCGACGAGTCGGGGGAATTGAGGTCGGGGTGCGCGTCGATCCACACCACCGCGAGCCCCGGCGCGCGCCGTGCCGCGTGGGCGATGGGCGCGAGGGCGATGCCGCAGTCGCCGCCGATCGTGAGCACGGCCTCGTCCGGGGCTGCGGCGTGATGCGCATCCAGGGCTTCGGCGACGAGCCCGTTCACGCGCTGCAGGGCGCTGAGACGATGGATGCCGCTTCCCAGCGACTCCCCGGCCTCCATGGGCACGTCGAGCACCGTGGTGGCCGACCGTGGCAGGTCGCCGGCGATCGCCTGTGCGCCGTCGATCAGCTGCATCGCCCGCGACGAGGGGCTGCCCTGCCACTGCGGGACCACGAGGTATCGCGTCATCCCCTCATCTTCCCGCAGACCGCGGCCGCCGGCATCCGATTCGGGCACGCCCACGGCGAACGACGCAGGCATACGGAGGGCGCCGGACCCTGACGGGCCCGGCGCCCTCCGGCGTGCGGGGTCCTACTGCTCGATCGAGGCCGGCGCAGGTGCTGCGCCGGTCTTCAGCGCGGCAAGGCGCGCCTCGACCTCGGTCAGCTCGCCGACGTCCTCGAGGGCGTTGAACTGCGCGTCGAGCGTGGACGCGGCCAGCTCCTGCTTGCCGGCGGCGAGGGCCTCCTGGCGGCGGACCTTGTCTTCGAAGCGGCCGAGCTCGCTGGTCGGGTCGAGCACGTCGATCGACTTGACGGCGTCGTGGACCTTGTTCTGGGCCTCGGCGGTCTTGGCACGCGCGAGCAGCTCGGAGCGCTTGGCCTTCAGCTGCTCGAGCTTCTGCTTCATGCCATTGAGGCCCTCTTTGAGCTTGTCGACGACCTCGTTCTGCGTCGCGATGGTCGGCGCGATCGCCTTCGCCTCGTTCTCCTCGCTGATCTGGCGCTGCAGCGCGATCTTGGCGAGGTTGTCGAACTTGTCGGCGTCGGTCGTGTTGCCGGTCGTGCGCAGCTCGTCGGCCTTGCGGCTCGCCGCGAGCGCCTTGTTGCCCCACTCGGCGGCCGCCTGCGCGTCCTCCTGGTGGTCGCGCTCGAGCAGGCGCAGGTTGCCGATCGTCTCGGCGATGGCCGACTCGGCGTCGGCGATCGAGTTGGTGTAGTCGCGCACCAGCTGGTCGAGCATCTTCTGCGGGTCCTCGGCGGAGTCGAGGAGTGCGTTGATGTTCGCCTTCATGAGGGTCGAGATGCGACCGAAGATGGACTGCTTCGCCATCGGATTTCCTTTCATCGGACTTCAGGTCAGGTCGGGTCGGGTCGTGAGGATCGGGGACGGATGCCGGTTCAGAAGCGGCCACCTCCTCGGCGCGCGCGGGTGCCGCCGCCGCCGAAGCTGCCGGGACGCATGCCTCCGCCGCCGCCGCCCCCGCCGCCGAACATCCCGCCGAGCCCGCCGGAGGAGCGTCCGCCGCCTCCGCCGCTCAGCAGGGAGTTGATGACGATGCCGCCGAGCACCGCGCCGAGCATGCCGTTGCCGCCGCCGGACTGCCCGCCGCCGCCCATGCCGTTCATGCCGCCGAACGAGCCGACGTCGTTCTGCGCGAGCTGGATGGCCTGCCCGGCGAGCTGGTCGGCGCGCTGCGCCTGCTGCATCGCCTGCTGCGGGTCCGACGCCTGCAGCGCCTGCGCGCGGGCGAGCGAGGCGCCCGCTTCGGCGAGCCGCGTGCGCGCGTCGGCGCCGACCGCGCCGCGGCGTGCGGTGATGTAGTCCTCGGCGGCGGACACCTGCGCCTGCGCCTGCATCATGACCTGGCCGACCATCTGACGCGCGCGGTCGGCCTGGGCGGCGGCATCCCGCACGCCCTTCAGGAGCGCGTCGATCTGCGCGTTCGCCGCCTCCAGGCTCTGCAGGGCGACCAGTGGACGCTTCGCGCTGCCGCTGAGCTGCGCGCGGGCGGTCTCGAGCTGCTGCTTCGTGGCTGCGACGACGCCGGCGATGCGGCCGTCGGCGTCGGGCATCGCCGAGGCGGCGGCGATGTCGCCCTCCAGCTCGGTCACGAGGGCGGCGGCGTTGCGTTCGCCGGCCGCGAGGTCGTCGGCGAGCTTGTCGATCGCGTTCTCGAGCAGCGTCGCCTGACCGACGGCCTCTTCGGCGGCACGGATGCCGACCGCGGCCTCGCCGCCGTCTCCCGCGCCGATCGCCGCCTGTGCGGCGGTCAGCTGCTCGTCGGCGAACGCGAGCCGCTGCTGGGCCTGCGTGGGGTTGTCGGTGACCGTCGCGAGCGCCTCGGGAGCGTACGACCCCTGCAGCTCGCGCAGGCGCGCAGTTGCCTGATCGAGGGATGCCGCCGCCTTCGTCCGCTCGTCCTGCACGCGGCGCAGCGCCTCGGGGGCGTTCTGCTCCAGCTTGCGCAGCTCGTCGAACGCGGCGGCCTTCTCGTCGAGCAGCGTGTTGGCGGCCTCGCACAGGGCGATGATCCGCTCGTTCCACGCGCGGATGTCGTCGGGGGAGTCCGGCTGCTCGTCGTCGAGCTTCTGCTTGAGGCCGAACGCCTCGTCGAGCCCCTTCTGGGCGCTGCCCAGGGCCGCCTCGAACTCCGTGGTGGCGGCATCCCCGAACTGCGCCTTCGCGAACCCGAGCTCCTGCGTGCTGGTCTTGAGGGCGTCGTCGGTCTGCACGAGCAGTGACGACGCGCGACGCTGCAGCTCTTCGATGCTCACCTGCGGCGCGCCTGCCGGGCCACCGGTCACGGCCTCCTTCTTGCGACGTCGCAGGAACATCACGAGCAGCAGGACGCCGACGCCGATCACGATGATCACGAGCAGCCACGTCAACCACGAGGAGCCCCCGCCCGCGGTGGCGTCGCCGGAGCCCGAGCCGCCGTTCTTCGCGTCGGTGAGACCCGTGGCGGCCGCGTCCACGGCCCCCACCCAGTCGTCGTCGCGCAGTGCGGGCTGGATCTGCGTCTGCTCGATGGTGGCGAGCTGGTCCTCGCTGATCGGGCCCGACGAGTCGCCCGAGAGGTAGTACTGGCGCCCGTCGGTCGAGACCGCGAGGAGGTACTGCGTCGGGCCGAGGCCGTTGTCCTGCGCGGTCTGGTTGGCCCAGTCGGCCGAGTCCGACGGGTCGGTGAACTCATCGACGAACACCACCCACAGCCCCAGGCCGGTGTCGGCGCTGAACTGCTCCAAGCGTGCCTCGGCGGTCGCCTCGTCCGCGGACGACAGCACGCCGGCGTCGTCGAGCACGTACGTGCTGTCGAGCGTCACGGGGGCCGTGGCCGCCGCTGCTCCGCCGACCGCCGTGGCCGCGATCACCGCAGCAGACACGAGCGCTGCAGTCCATCGCAGACGCATCGAAACCCCCTTCGGGACGCCGTCCCCTTTGGGCGAGTCTATTCAGCCGCGCGGACGCCGCGGTAGCTCGGCGCCCCGTCCCCACGTGTGTGTTCGCCGAGAACGTACGTTTTCGTCGAGGACGCAGGTTGTCGACGCGGAAGACGTGCTGATTCGGCGAGACCGCACGTTCTCGGCGGGGAGAAGCGCGTCCGCCGCGTCGCTGCGCGGCCGCGGCGGCACCAGACGGTAGCGTTTCGGCTTCGGAGGAGACGATGGACGATCGCTACGGCGCCGACGTGCTGGCCACGGGATGGAAGGGCCACGGGGTGCGGGAGCTGCCGCGGGTGGCGGCATCCCGCGATCTCGTCGTGGAGGTCGCCGACGACGGCTTCTGCGGGGCCGTCGTGGGCGTGGCCGGCGGCATGGTCGAGCTGGAGGACCGCCGCGGCAGGCGTCGCCTGTTCCCGCTGGGCGCCGGGTTCCTGATCGACGGCCGAGACATCGTGCTGGGGCCGCCGGTGGCCGCGCCCGTCGCGAAGGGGCCGCAGCGCACGGCGTCCGGCTCTTTCGCCGCGCCCGACGCCCGCGCCCGCACGGCGCGCGCGAGCCGAATCCTCGTCGAAGGCCGGCACGACGCCGAGCTCGTCGAGAAGGTGTGGGGCGACGACCTGCGTGCGGAGGGCGTCGTCGTCGAGTACCTCCAGGGCATCGATCTGCTGGAGTCCGCACTTGACGAGGAGCCGCCGTCGGCCTCCCGTCGCTACGGCGTGCTGGTCGACCATCTCGTGCCGCGCTCCAAGGAGTCCCGCATCGCGGAGCAGATCGGCCGCGGCCGCCACGGTGCGCACGTGCTCATCGTCGGGCACCCCTGGATCGACGTGTGGCAGTGCGTCACGCCGCGCGCGATGGGCATCGAGCGCTGGCCCGACGTCCCGCGCGGCATCGAGTTCAAGGTCGGCGTGTGCCGCGCGCTCGGCTGGCCCGCGCGCGATCAGGCCGATCTCGCCCGCGCGTGGCAGCGGATCCTCGCGAGCGTCACCACCTACCGCGACCTCGAGCCCGCGTTCCTCGGCCGTGTCGAAGAGCTCATCGACTTCGTCACCGCCCCGGCGTGAGGGCGGGAATCCGCACCCCGCGCCACGCGGCGTCCCGGGTGCTCGGTAGCCTGGAGGGGTGACCGAAGCCGCCACGCCTTCCCCGGAGCCCCGCACCTACCGTGACAAGCCGGTGTCGTTCGTGCGCCGCAGCGGCCGCATGTCGGAGGCGCAGGAGCGCGCCTGGACCGAGCTCGCGCCGCAGTACGTGCTCGAGTCGCCGCGCGACCGGGCGTCGACCAGCATCCGCCCGGGCTCCGCGGTCGACCCCGCATCCGTGTGGGGGCGCGAGGCGCCGCTCGTCGTCGAGATCGGCTCGGGGCAGGGGCACGCGATCGTCCACGCGGCGACGTCGCATCCCGACACGGACTTCCTCGCGATCGAGGTGTTCCGCGCCGGGCTCGCGCGCACGATGCTCGACGCCGACCGCGCGGGGGCGCGCAATCTTCGTCTCGTCGAGGCGAACGCACCGGAGGTGCTGCAGCACCTGCTGCCGCCGGCATCCATCGATGAGCTGTGGGTCTTCTTCCCCGATCCGTGGCACAAGACCAAGCACAACAAGCGCCGCCTCGTGACGCCCGAGTTCGCCGCGACGGCCGCCGCCGCGCTCAAGGACGGCGGCGTGCTGCGGCTCGCCACCGACTGGGAGGACTACGCGCTGCAGATGCGCGAGGTCATGTCGGTCGCGCCCGACTTCTCGGCGATGTTCGAGGGGGAGTGGGCGCCGCGCTTCGACGGCCGCGTCCTGACCGCGTTCGAGCGCAAGGGCTCCGCGAAGGGGCGCGACATCCGCGACCTCTCGTATCGCCGCGCCCCGAGGACATGAGCGGAGGGCCCGGGCCGGTGACGGGGCCGGTGTCGCTGCCCGAGCCCGAGCCCGAGCCAGGGCCGCACCGGCGTGATCCGTGGCGCTTCGTGCGGCCGCTGGCACATCGCGACTTCCGCATGCTGTTCGGCGCCGTCGTGCTGTCGATCTTCGGCGCCGGCATGTGGGCCGTCGTCATGGTCTACACCGTCATCGGCGCGGGCGGCGGCCCGATCGATCTGTCGATCGTGGCCGCTGCCAACGCCGTGGGGCTGCTCGCGTGCGCCATCCCCGGCGGCATCGCGGCCGATCGCATCCCGCGCCGCCTGATCCTGCGTGTGGTGGAGGTGCTGAACCTGCTCGCCATCACGTCGGTCGCCGTCGCCGGCCTGTTCGGAGCCGTCACGATCCCGCACCTGGCGATCGTGGCCTTCGTGCTGGGGGCGGGGGCCGGGTTCTTCTTCCCGGCGTACAGCGCGATCCTGCCGCGCATCCTGCCGCCGGCGCAGCTGCTGGCCGCCAACGGGCTCGAGGGCGCGATCCGGCCCGCCCTGCAGCAGGCGGCGGGGCCCGCCGCGGCCGGCGTGATCGTCGCGGCCGTGCTGGCTCCGGCGCACGCGGCGTGGGGCGTCGTGGCGGCGCACGCGCTGGCGCTCGTGCTGCTGCTGTTCGTGCGCCCGGAACCGGCCCCGGAAGCCGGTGAGGCCCGCGAGGCGCCCGAGGGCGTGCGCGGCGTGCTGCACGACCTGCACGAGGCGGTGAGCTTCACGATCCGCACGCCGTGGCTGCTGTGGACCCTGCTGTTCGCGACCGGCTGGGTCCTGGTGTTCCTCGGCCCCGAAGAAGTCCTGCTGCCGTTCGTCACGCGCGAGCGCGTCGGTGAGGATCCGCGCCTGTTCGGCTTCCTCCTCGCGGTCTACGGCATCGGCGGGGTGCTCGGCTCGATCGTGGTGTCGTCGCTCAAGCTCCCGCGTCGGTACCTCACGGTGATGATGGGCGTGTGGGGTGTGAGCACACTGCCGTTCGCGGTCGTCGGGGTCACGCACGAGTACTGGCTGATGGCCGTGTGCCTGTTCCTCGTCGGCTTCGGCTTCAGCTACGGCAACGTCATCTGGGGCACGCTCCTGCAGCGCCGTGTGCCGCGTCACATGCTCGGTCGCATCTCGAGCCTCGACTTCTTCGTCTCGCTCGCCCTCATGCCGCTGTCGATGGCGCTCGCCGGACCGCTGGCTGCCGTCGTGCCGGTCGAGGCGATCTTCATCGCGGCGGGCGTGATCCCGCTGATCCTCGGCGCGATCGCCTATGTCGTGGCGCGCATGCACAAGGACGAGCTCGCCCACCCTCTCGACCACTGAACGACGCCGCAGGAGCCGCTCATGCCCGCACACCCCGACGCCGCACCCGTCACCGTCCCGGTGGGGTGGTCGTGGCGCCTGGCGCCGGCGCTCGTGGTGTGCTCGGCCGCGCCGGCCTTCTTCGTGGTGCGGCTCCCGTGGCTCGGCTGGTCGCTGCTCGCGCTCGGACTCGCGCTCGCGTGGCTGGTGCAGCGGAGGGATGCCGCCACCCGGCCGGATGCCTTCACGACGACGGCCGGGGCGGTCGAGGCCGCCGGCATCCGGTCCCCCTCTCTCGTCCGCGACCTGTCGCTCATCGCCGCGGGGCTCCTGGTGGTGAGTGCGATCTCGCTGAAGGCCGAGCTCGACGACCTCGCGATGCTGCGCTTCGCGCTCGCCCTCGGGGGAGCGGTGGTGGTTCCGTACGTGCTGTCGCGCTGGGTCTACCGCGACCGGGCGATCCGGTTCCCATGGCGCGGCGGCGGGCGCTGGACGACGTTCCAGTGGGTGTGGCTGGCGGCCGTGCTCGTGCTCGGGTGGCTGATCCTGCCGTTCTACTTCATCACCTCCGGCGTGTACCTGAACTGGCCCGTGGTCGACACCCCCGAGCTCATCGCGCGCCTGTTCGTGGGGGTCGGCGCCGTCGGCATCTGGGACGAGCTCTTCTTCATCTGCACGTGCTTCGCGCTGCTGCGGCGGCACTTCCCGTTCTGGCAGGCCAACGCGCTGCAGGCGGTCGTGTTCGTTTCGTTCCTGTGGGAGCTCGGCTATCAGGCGTGGGGACCGCTGCTCACGATCCCGTTCGCGCTGCTGCAGGGCTTCATCTTCATGAAGACGCGCTCGCTCACGTACGTCGTGACGGTGCACCTGCTTTTCGACGCCATCGTCTTCCTCGTGCTCGTCCACGCGCACAACCCGGGTCTGCTCGACGGGCTGTTCCTCGTCTGAGCGGCTGACCGGCACCCTTGCCCAGGCCCTGCCCAGACCCGTCGGGTAGGCTGACTCACGGATCCCCGACAGGGTCCCCGGACGACGGATCAGTACCCGGTGCGCGACAAGACTGGCCAGGAGGCACAGTCATGTCGTGGGTCATCCTCATCCTCTCGGGCGTGCTCGAAGCAGTCTGGGCGACCGCGCTCGGAAAGTCCGAGGGCTTCACGAAGCTCTGGCCGAGCATCGTCTTCGGCGTCGCACTCGTGGCCAGCATGGGTGGCCTCGCGTGGGCGATGCGCGACATCTCCACCGGCACCGCCTACGCGGTGTGGGTCGGGATCGGTGCCTCGCTGACCGTCGCCTACGCGATGATCACGGGCGACGAGGCGTTCTCGTTCGTCAAGATGCTCCTCATCCTCGGCCTCGTGGGCTGCGTCGTGGGGCTCAAGCTCGTCGGCCACGAGTGAGATCGGCGAGGCGCGGCCGGGCGGCGGCATCCCCTCGTAGTCTTGCGCCGTGGATTTCAGCGAGTTCCTGAGCACGTCGACGATCACGTGGTGGGAGCTGCTGCTCGCTGTCGTCGCGGTGGTGGCAGGGTGGATCGCGTCCCGCTTCGCGAAGAAGGGCGTCACAGCCCTGATGGCGCGGGTGCCCAACGCCACGCCGGCGATGACGCGCTTCGCCGCCCACTTCGCGCAGTACTCGCTGCTGCTGCTCGGGATCGGCGTGGGACTGGCGTTCCTCGGCGCGAACATCCAGCCGCTGCTGGCCGTCGTGATCGTGCTCGCGATCGTCGGCGTCCTCGTGCTGCGGGGAGTGGCCGACAACTTCGCCGCGAGCGTGCTGATCGCCACCCGCCGGCCGATCGTCGTCGGGGAGCAGATCACGGTGGAGGGTCCTGACGGCGAGCTGTGGTCGGGCATCGTCAGCGAGCTGAACACGCGCAGCGTGGTGCTGCTCACGGCCGACGGCCGCACGGTGCACGTCCCCAACGCCAAGCTGCTGGGCGACGCGCTCGTCAACGATTCGCGCCACGGCGCGCTGCGCAGCACGGTGCAGGTGAGGGCCGAGCGCGCGGGCGCGAGCATCGACGACGTCGTGAAGACGCTGGTGGATGCCGCCACCGCCGTCGACGGCGTGCACGAGATCCCCGTGGTCGCGGTCGTGATGACGGCGATCTCGCCTGAGCGCATCGTCGCGAGCGTCCAGTTCTGGCACCGGCCGGAGGACGGGCTCACGGTGAGGTCGGCTGTCGTGCGGGCCCTCGCGGATGCCCTCGCCGCACGCCACGGCGCCTCGGTCGTGACGAGCGAGGTGCCGGTGGCGCCGCTCATCCCCGCCGACCCGGTCTGACGCGCCCTCTGCCGCACGTGCGCGCACCGTGGGTCCCGTGCCAGGGTGGAGGGGATTCGCCGTCGTATCGGCGACCGCCGTTGCCGTCACCACAGGAGCCGGAATGCAGCGACCGCTCGCAGGTCTGACCTCGAAGAACCTCGTCCGAGAGCTGACCGCGGGAGTCACGCTCCTGGCGATCGCGATCCCCCTGAACATCGGGTACGCGCAGATCGCGGGGCTCCCGCCGACCGCGGGCCTCTACGCCCTCATCGTCCCCACCCTCGTGTACGCGCTCGTGGTGTCGTCGCGCCAGCTGGTGCTGTCGCCGGACGCGGCGGCCGCCGCGCTGGTCGGCTCATCGCTCGGCGGCCTGGCCACGGCAGGGAGCGCCGACTACTCGACGCTCGCACTGGCGCAGGCGATCATCTGCGGAGTCATGTTCCTGCTGATGTCGGTGTTCAAGCTCGGATTCCTCGCCAACTTCCTCTCGAAGCCGATCCTGGTCGGCTTCGTCGGCGGCCTGGCGCTGGACATCCTCGTCAGCCAGATCGCGAAGATGCTGGGCGTCAAGATCAACTCGGGCGGCGAGTTCGTCGAGAAGGTCGGCGACCTGGTGAGCGGGATCGGGACCGTCAACGGCTGGTCGCTGCTGATCTCCGCGGCGTCGGTGGCCGTGCTGATGATCGGCGCGCGCCTGCTCAAGGCCGTGCCGTGGGCGCTCATCGTCCTCATCATCTCGACGGTCGTGGTCGTGCTCACCGCGCTCGACCAGCAGGGCGTCGACGTGCTGGGCGCTGTGCCGGCAGGTCCGCCGACTCTCACGTGGCCGGTCATCGACTGGACGATGTGGCTCGCGCTGATCCCGTCGGCCATCGCCCTCACCCTCGTGACGACTGCCGAGGGTCTGCTCGTCTCCCGCTCCTACGGCGAGAAGCACCGGTACCCGTTCCACGCCAACCGCGACCTTTTCGCGTTCGGGCTGAGCAACATCGTCGCGGGCACGCAGGCCAGCTTCGCGATGGGCTCGTCCACGTCGCGCACGGCGGCCATGGACTCCGCCGGCTCGCGCACCCAGCTGCCGTCGCTCGTGCTCGCCGTCGGCACGCTGCTGCTCCTGCTGTTCGGCACTGCGCTCCTCGCCGACATCCCCTCACCCGCGATCGGCGCCGTCGTGGGCGTCGCCGTCCTGCCGCTGCTGGGCATCAAGGAGTTCCGCGGGCTGTGGAAGCAGGATCGCTTCGAGTTCGCCGTCGGCGCCGTGTGCTTCCTCGTGACGCTGTTCGTCGGCGCGATCCCCGGCATCGTCGTGGCGTTCGTGCTGGCGCTGATCAACCTGGCCAAGCGGGCCGCCAACCCCGCCATCGACGTTCTCGAGTCCGACGGCGACCCGAAGGAGTCCCTCCTGGAAGAGGCGACGACCGGTCAGAGCACGGCGCCGGGCGTGGTCGTGGTGCGCCTCGCGGCACCGCTGTTCTTCGCGAACGGCGCGGTGTTCACCGCCGCCGTCAAGAAGGCGGTGACGGGGGCATCCGATCCGGTCCACCACGTCGTGATCGACCTCGAAGCGGTCACCGACGTCGATGTGACCGGCGCCGAGGCGTTCGCATCGCTGGAGGACTGGCTCAGGGGAGAGGACGTGTCCCTGGCGTTCAGCCGTGCGCGGCCACGCACCAGACAGCGCCTGCAGAAGCTCGGGCTCGTCACCGACGAGACGTTCTACGCCACGAACCGGGCCGCCGTGGCGGCCCTCGCCGAGCCGGTACCGCACAAGGACTGAGGACGCGGTCGCACGACCGCCACGAAAGGAAAGAAGACATGCAACAGCGCGAGCCCGAGGCGTCGATCCGGGAGGCACAGGCGAGGCTGCGCGCCTCGCTGCCGTTCGACGACGTGGACGACTTCGCTGCCGCCGACCGCGGCTTCATCGGAACACTCGACGACCCGAAGATCCGCAACGCCGCAGGGGACGTGGTGTGGGATGCCGCGGCCTACGACTTCATCCAGGGCGACGCTCCCGACTCGGTCAACCCGAGCCTGTGGCGCCAGTCGAAGCTCGTCGCCAAGCACGGCCTGTACGAGGTCGTCGAGGGGCTGTACCAGGTGCGCGGCCTCGACCTGTCGGTGATGTCGTTCATCGAAGGCGACACCGGCGTCATCGTCGTCGACCCGCTGATCTCGAAGGAGACCGGTGCGGCCGCCCTCGAGCTGTACCGTCGCCACCGCGGCGACCGCCCGGTGACCGCCGTCATCTTCACGCACAGCCACATCGACCACTTCGGCGGCGTGCTGGGCTTCGTGAGCGCGGACGACGTGTCCTCGGGGCGCGTGCAGATCCTTGCGCCCGAGGGCTTCCTGGAGCACTCGGTGGCGGAGAACGTCTACGCAGGTGTCGCCATGGGGCGCCGCGCCGGGTACATGTACGGCGCAGCGCTCGCGCGGGGCCCGCAGGGCGCGGTCGGGGCGGGGCTCGGCCAGACCACGTCGACGGGTGAGGCGACGATCCTGCCGCCGTCGCGGGAGATCACCACGACCGGCGAGAAGCACACGATCGACGGCGTCGAGTTCGAGTTCCAGATGGCGCCGGGCACCGAGGCGCCGTCCGAGATGCATTTCTACATCCCGCGGTACCGCGCGCTGTGCATGGCGGAGAACGCGACGCACACGCTGCACAACCTGCTCACGCTGCGCGGCGCGGTCGTTCGCGATCCGCACGTGTGGTCGCACTACCTCACCGAGGCGATCGAGCGGTTCGGCGGCGAGGCGGAAGTCGTCTTCACGTCGCACCACTGGCCGACGTGGGGCAACGCCGAGATCACGAGGTTCCTCGGCATCCAGCGCGATCTGTACGGCTATCTGCACGACCAGACGCTGCGCCTGCTGAACCAGGGCTACAACGGCGCCGAGATCGCCGAGATGATCCAGATGCCGCCCGCGCTGGAGGCGTCGTGGAGCACCCACGGCTACTACGGGTCGGTGAGCCACAACGTCAAGGCGATCTACCAGCGCTATATGGGCTGGTTCGACGGCAACCCCGCCCGCCTGTGGCCGCACCCGCCGAAGCCGCTCGCCGAACGCTACGTCGCTGCGATCGGCGGCGTCGATCGCGTCGTCGAGCTGGCGCAGGAGGCGTTCGACGCCGGGGACTTCCGCTGGGCGGCGACGCTGCTCGACCACGCGGTGTTCGCCGACGAGGATCACGCCGGTGCGCGAACGCTGTATGCCGACACGCTGGAGCAGCTCGCGTACGGTGCGGAGAACGGCACGTGGCGCAACTTCTTCCTGTCGGGCGCGACGGAGCTGCGTGAGGGCAACTTCGGCACGCCGACGCAGACCAATGCACCGCTGATCCTCGCCCAGCTCACTCCCGAGCAGCTGTTCGACGCCGTCGCGATCCGCGTGGACGGTCCCAAGGCGTGGGATCTGTCCCTCGCGATCGACGTCACGCTGTCGGACCTCGGTCGCAGCTTCCACCTGTCGCTGGGCAACGGCGTGCTGGTCTACGTCGAGCGGGATCCGGACGCGGCGACGCCGCTCGGCCTCACGCTCACCAAGCCGCGGCTCATCCTCCTCGCGGGCGGTGACACCGAGTCGGCCGGCATCGAAGTGCGCGGCGACATCTCGGTGCTGACGCAGCTGCTCGAGGTGCTCGACCAGGGCGACCCGGACTTCGACATCGTCACCCCCTGAGAGACGGCCCGACCGCCGGCGCACCTCGCAGCGCCGGCGGTCGGAGTCTTTGCGGCGTCAGCCGAGCAACGGCGGACCGCCGTCGGACCAGACGGCGTCCGGGGCGAGCTCGGTCACGTCCGTCACGTCGTCGGGGATGGGCACGATCGCCAGCGGTACACCGTCCGTGAGCAGCAGGTATGCCGTGCGCATCATGCCTTCGCCGTCGTTGACCTCGAGCCAGTACCTGCCGTGCTCGACCCCCGTCTCGATCTCCTCGCGCAGGTCGTCGAAGCGGCGCCCGCCCACGCTGTAGTGCTCGCCGCCGTAGTAGATGTCGATTCGCTTCATCACCGCTCCCGGTTGTGTCCTGAGATTCCACCGCGTCCGGCGCCCGTCGCGACAACGCCTTGACAAACGGCGGTCCGGCTGATCGGGCGCATGCGGGACCTCACGGGATGTCGTGGTCGGGCGCGCCGTTCGAGGCGGACGCCGCCGGTTCGGGCACGAGATACAGCCCCGACTGGGAGTTGGCGGTGAACGCGAGCGCGTCGACCCACGCCGGGTTCAGCTGTGGCTTGCGCCCGCCGTAGAACTTATAGACGAGGGTGCAGGCGGGGTGGAGCCACACCGTGGTCCGTCCGTCGCCGATGCTCGCGTCATCCCGCCACGTGAAGTGGAACGGTTCGCCGCGGCGCAGCTTGTTGCCGATCACCAGCTGCAGGTGCGCGAGTGTCCGGTCGTCGAAATCGACCTTGATGGTTCCTTCGTAGATCAGTTTGCCCATGGCACGCCTCTCGGGACGTCGCCGGCGAAACAAGCAGTGGGGGCCGCTAGAGGAGATCGCCGATCGACGCCGTCCGCGATCCTCTGTCGAATCCGGGGGAATGACGACCCCCTTGACGCCGGGGCGCCTCGTGTGGAAACCGGTGCGCACCCCGGTGCGAGGCACAGGGATCACGCCTGTGCATGCGAGAACGCCGGTCCTTGCGGACCGGCCTTCCTCTATCTGTGCGCCCGACAGGAATCGAACCTGCGACCTTTGGTATCGGAGACCGCATTAGGGCTACGCGGGCGAGATGCCTATCGTCAGAATCCGCGCAATTACGGGCAAGTGGGTTCATCTCGATCAGGCCAATCTGCCCCGATCTCCGCGAAGTGTTGTCAGAGTGCTGGCACGGAATCACGCGCTGCTCACGTTTGCGGCCTCGCGGACCCCAGCGAGAGTCCATCTGAATGTCCCTTGAGGTTCGTCGGCCGCGGTCACCAGGACCGCCCGCGGGACCGCGGCCTCGATCGGCGACGGACTCGGCCGCTTGGGCGGAGCAGTCGCGCCCTTCGTCGTCCTGCCGATGATGATCAAGGCCGGCGCGGTCGCCGCTGGCATCACGATGTTCGTGCTGCTGACCGTCGCCGCCATTCTCATCCGCCTCGACCTGCGGACGAAGGACCGGTCTCTCCTGGAGATCAACAACGGAGGCGTCCTGGCGGGATCCCGCGTGACGGGATACCGGCGGAAGCCATCAATCGAGATGCGCGGCGGGCGCATTCCTGCAGTGTACGCAGGAGGATCCAAGCGCCGGGACGCGGACGATACCGCGCGACCATTCGGACTGCTTATGGCGGATGCCGTTCGAGCAGTACCATCACGGCATGCCACCGGTGGTCGATCCCGCGCCGCGATTGGCCCACGAGGGTTTCCGCAACCTCGTAGCGCTCGGGATCGGCGCCGTCGTCGCGATCATCGCGCTCCTGACATACAGCTTCGTCGTGCCCGTGCGCTTGACGGTCGACACGGTGACACTCACCGTCTTCGTGTTCTGGATCGGGTACTCGCTCGCCTTTCTCGCCCTCACGCACGGCATCTTCGGCCGAGCTGATGCGCAGACGCTGCGCGCCTGGCTGTCGGCTACGAACAGCACGCGCCGCAGCGTCGCGATCCCGACATACACGGCCCTGTGGGCGGTGCTGGCAGCGCTCGCCGTCGCCCTAGTGCTCATCCTTCCCGGACTGCTCGATAGCGTGCTCGCGAACGCGCTGAGTTTCGTCGTGGTGATCACCGCGTGGCTCGTCACTGTCACGGCCTACGCGATGCACTACGCGCGTCTGAACAGCCAGGAGGAATCCATCGAGCTGCCGGGAGAGCGTGGAGACGGTCCTGTCTTCGCCGATTACTACTACCTCGCCGCGCAGCTCGCGACGACGTTCTCGTCGTCGGACGTCAGCATCGTGACCACGCGCGCGCGGCGCATCGTCACGGGACAGACCTACATTGCCTTCGCCTTCAGCACATTCATCATCGCGATGCTGATCAGCGTGCTCTTCCTGACCGACTGAGCCGCGGCAGCGGCGTTTCAGCCGGTGGAGCGCGGTCCGAGGTGCCGAGTGCGACCGGTCGTACAGAGATGAACACCGGCCGCCTCGGTTGCGGGCTGGTGCCCGTCGCGAACGCGGCCGTCTCGGTGAGATCCACCGGATCGCGCACCCTCTCCCGCGCCAGCTCGCCCGTCGGGGCGTCGCGGACGTCTCAAGGACGTGGCCGATTGCCGGCGGCACGACTCTCTTCCCCGCCCGCTCGGGAGCCTCCGAAGCCGCTGTCATGGTGTCAGTGCGACGAACGCCACAGCGACGGCGACGAGGATGTCGAGGGCGGCGCAGAACAGGGCCAGACTCCGGTCGACGACCCGCCGCGCGCGGAGGTGGTAGAGGTCCCATCCGGCGTGGGCGATCAGCGCGACCGAAACCAGCAGTGCGCCCGCTGTGGGAGTGAGGAGAATCGCGGCAACGGCCGTCGCACCCAGCACCAGCATCACCACCGCTTGCAGCGGCATCCCATAGCGAGGCTTCGTGGACTTCGTTGCCAGCCCGACGATGAATAGCCCGAGCGCGAGCGCGAGGATCCACGGTGTCGCCGCGAACCCGGTGAACTTGTCGATCGTGATGAGCGGGAGCGTGAGACCGAACGCGAACCAGGCCATCCACGGTCGCCGGGTCGCCGCTGCGGCGAGGTAGACGAGACCCGATGCGGCCACGACGGGGGCGACGTCGCGACCGTCGCCCATCTGGTACACGGTCGCCGCCGCCACCAGCACTCCGAGCACCACGGGCCAGGCCGTCCGCCACAGCCCGCGACCTGGCGCCGCGGCCGCGGGGGAGTCGTGCGCAGCCGCCGTGTTCGCCGCATCCATCGCCCGCTCCAATCATTTCTCGTACATGCATGTTCAAGTTAGAGAAAATGTACACTGGTGTTCGAGATATGGGAACGGTCCGGCCGGTGACGGGATCAGGGATGCCACGACCGATGCCCGTCGGCGAAGGAGAGACGATCGTGGCGAGCACCGACACCACAAAGAGTGGTGACGCTGATGTGCCGGTGACGGGGCGAGCCAGACGCGCCGACGCGCGGCGTAACGTCGAGTCGATCATCGACGCGGCCACCCGACTGCTGGCGACCGACCCCGACGTGAGCCTCGCCGACATCGCCGCGGAAGCAGGTGTCGGCCGCATCACCCTGTACGGGCACTTCGACTCGCGTGCCACGCTTCTGCGTGTGGTGGCGGAGCGGGCGATCGCCGACACCGAAGGTACGCTTGCCACCATCGATCTCGACGGCGACCCGCGCGACGCGCTCGCACGCCTCCTCGTCGTGACCTGGCACCAGACCCACCGGTTCGGTGCGCTCGTCGTCGCGGCTTCACATGCGCTCACCCCCGACCAGCTCCAGCGCGCCCACGACGAACCCGCCGCGCGGGTGCGCGCCCTCCTCGAACGAGGCCGCGCGGCCGGACAGTTCCGCAAGGACGGCCCGATCGCCTGGCAGCTCACCGTGATCCAGGCGATCCTGCACGGCGCATCCGAGGCCGTGTACCGCGGAGAGGTCACGCCGGATGACGCCCCCGTACTCGCGCGCGACACCGTCATTGCCGCGCTCACGCCCTGAGCTGCCGTCACGCCTGGCGCACGCACCAGGTCATCTTCAGCGTGTGTTGCGCCTAGAGCGCAGGAAGAAGCCTGCGATGACGGTCGCGATCCCCAGAACGAGGAGAGTCCAGAACCAAATAGCGAGTCCCACCAAGTAGCCGCAGTCTCTGTCAGACCCGCAGTCCGCATCGTTGAACCAGACGAGGAAAGCGATCACGACGAACGCGACGCCGGCCAGCATCACGAACAGCCAGAGCTTCTGCATGGCGATGAACGTAGCAGCGTGGAAGGGCGTCCGATCAGGGGAACGTTGTGAGGCGCCCCGGAGCAGGCGGCTCCTTCCACTTGACATTGCGCACCGACGATTCGTGGGGACCGTCAGCGACATCCAGGTCGATGACAATGCCGAGCCCGCATGCTTGCGGACTGGCCTTCGGGCGGCGGCGCCTGTGCGAGTCGTTCGTGTTCCGCGCGACCCCACCGCACATCGTCGCGCCGGCGCCTGCCGCTATCCCTCGGCCGGCGGGTACGGCCGCTCTCGGAGGAGCCGAGCCAGGTGAGTCGCGTTGCGTGCGAGCGTTGCGGTGGCTTGACCGACGGCATCCGGAGTTCTCGGAAGGTCTTTGTAGTCGACGCTCTGCATCGCTTCGCCGACCCAGTAGGTTCCCGCTTGGGCTGGGATGGTGAAGCCTACGTCATTGAGGGCCTGGAACATGTCCGCGATGATCTTGTGGGCGCCGTCCTCGTTGCCGACGACGGCGACCGCAGCCACTTTGTCGAAGAGCTCGGGGCGCCCACGCTCGTCCGTCTCTGCGAGCTCGGCGTCAAGCCGTTCGATCACTCGCTGGGCGACGCTTGACGGGTGTCCCATCCACACCGGCGTGCCCAGCACGACGATGTCCGAGGCGAGGAGTTTCGTGCGGATCGCGGGCCACTGATCTCCGTCGCCCATATCGGTTTCCACGCCGGGACGGACGTCCAGTTCGGCGATACGCACCTGGTCGCCCTCGGCGCCGTGCTCTCGCAATGCGGTGAGAACCTCTTCCAACAGTTTCGCGGTGCTCGACGACTCCCCATCCGCCTTGAGCGTGCAGTTGAGAGCCAGGGCACGCAGAGCCGGCTGGCTCGAGGTGTCAGACATAGAGCGTTCCTCTCGTCGGTGTTGGGACGCTAGGTGCTTTCGGCGGGTGCGACGAGGGGGTTGACATGGATCGGGCCGACCGGCCGACGTCCCCCGAGAACATGTGTGTCCCGCCAGTGCGCACTCCCTTCCTTGCGTTTCCTGGTCCACGACGCAAGGCCCTGTTTCCCCTGGGGCACGCACCCTAGCGTCGAGGCATGAGCGACGTGACGATCTTCGCCCCCTCGCCGACGCTGACCGTGACCATCGAGGACCACCCGTTCGGCGCGGAGGTCCACGTCCACGCGGGTGGGCAAGGGGTGTGGCAGGCGCGGATGCTGCTGCGGCTCGGCGTGTCGGTCACGATGTGCGCGGTGCTGACGGGCGAGACGGGCCGAGTGATGCGGCATCTGCTCGAGGACGAAGGGATCGATGTCTCGGCCATCGAACGCGAGGGTCGCGGCTCGGCGTACATTCACGACCGCCGAGGCGGTGAGCGCATCGCCGTCGTCGAGGACGAGGGGGAACCGATCGGCCGCCACGAACTAGACGAGCTGTACGGAATGATGCTCAAGGAGGGGATGGCGTCGCACGCTGTCATCCTGAGCGGCCCGGCGGGGGAGGAGGCCCTGCCCGCCGATACCTACCGGCGCCTCGCATCCGATCTCCGCGATACCGGGACGCTGGTGCTGGCGGATCTCGCCGGTGAGCGGCTCGCGGCCGCCCTGGAGGGCGGGGTCGACGTGCTGAAGGTGAGCCACGAGGAGCTCATCGATGACGGGCTGATCCCGGACGACTCGCTGCACGAGATCATGGGCGCGATGAGGGCGCTGCGGGACCGTGGCGCGGCGGTCGTCGTCGTGTCGCGATCGAGCGACCCGCTGCTGTTGCTCGACGAGCACGGCTTTCTCGAGGTGCGTACCCCGGAGCTCGAGGTGGCGGACACTCGTGGAGCCGGGGACTTGCTCACCGCAGGGATCGCGGCGGGCCTGGCGACAGGCGAGTCCGCACGGTCTGCGGTGACTCTCGGCGCGGCGGCCGGCGCCATGAACGTCACCCGTCACGGGCTCGGGTCGGGCGATCGCGATGCCATCGGGCGGTTGCGCGAGAAGGTGTCGGTCCGGCCGATCGCCGACGAGCTGGATGCCGACATCGAGCAGCCGGTGACAGGACGGGTCAGTCCCGACGGGCTGGTAGCCCTCCTGGAGACAGAGGACGAGCAATGACACGTGTGCTCGTGACGAACGACGACGGCATCTCTGCCCCCGGTCTCCACGTGCTCGCGCGGGCCGCCCGGGACGCCGGCCTCGACGTCACGATCGCGGCGCCGGCGGTGCAGTCGAGCGGGTCGAGCGCCTCGATCATGGCCGAGGATCACGACGGCCGGATCGCGGTGGAGCGACGCCGGCTCGCCGGACTGGCAGATGTTCCGGCGTTCGCGGTCCACGGCGGTCCGGGGCTCATCGCCATGATCGCGGCGCGAGGCGCGTTCGGGAATCCCGCCGACGTGGTGTTGTCGGGCATCAACCATGGGGCGAATGTCGGCCGCGCGATCCTGCACTCGGGGACCGTCGGGGCGGCGCTGACCGGCGGGCTCAACGGCGCGTGGGCGATGGCGATCTCGCTCGACGTGGGCATGCGGCCGGACGCCTTCCACTGGGATGTGGCGGCCGGTGCCGCACTGCAGCTGCTGCCGGGGTTGCTGCGCAGCCCGAGGTCGACGGTCATCAACGTCAACGCACCCAACTCGGCCGAGAACCTGGGAGTCCGCCAGGCGACACTCGCACCGTTCGGCATCGTGCAGACGACGCTCACCGAGCGCGACGAGCACCACATCCGCCTCGCTGTCGAGGATCTTCCCCACACGCCCGACCCGGGGACGGATGCCGCCTACCTCGCCGAGGGATGGGTGACAGTCACCGGGCTGGATCCGGTCTCGCACGTCCGACTGCCTTTCCTCGACGGCTAGTCCTGTTCGTCCGCGAGCGGACACCTACATTGCGAACGGCAGCCTCGGCGCTAGAGTCCTTTGCCCCCGGTGACGGGAAGCACGGCGCCCGAGACGAATGATGCGTCGTGCGACGCGAGATACACATACGCTCCCGCGAGCTCCGCCGGTTGACCGGCCCGCCCGAACGGCGTGTCCTGGCCGAACGTCGCGAGCCGTTCGGCATCCCATCCGGTGGCGGGGATCAGCGGCGTCCAGATCGGGCCGGGCGCGACGGCGTTGACCCGGATGCCGCGCGGCCCGAGATCTTCGGCGAGGGCTTTGACGAACGCGACCTGCGCCGCCTTGGTCATCGCGTAGTCGAGGAGCCCGGGCGACGGCTGAAACGCCTGGATGGACGAGGTGACGATGATCGACGCGCCCGGCTGGAGGCGAGGGATCGCCGCTCGCGCGGTGAACATCATCGCGTACAGATTCGTCCGGAAGACCCGGTCCAGCTCGTCCGTCGTCAGATTCTCCAGACCGTCCCGGTCCTTCTGATAGGCGGCGTTGAGCACGAGGATGTCCAGGCCGCCCAGGTCACCGATCGCATCGTCCACGATCTGGGCGGCGAAGTCCTCGTCGCGGATGTCGCCGGCCAGCGACACGCCGCGACGGCCGGCCACGGTGACCAGATCGACGGTGGCATCGGCATCCTCCTGTTCTTCGGGCAGGTGCACGATCGCGACATCCGCGCCCTCGCGTGCGAAAGCGATCGCCACCGCACGGCCGATGCCGGAATCGCCGCCGGTGATCAGTGCCCGTCGATCCGTCAGGCGGCCGGTACCGCGGTAGGAGTCCTCGCCGTGGTCGGGTGTGGGGCGGGTGCGATCGATGAGACCCGGCTGCTCCTGCTCCTGGTCGGGGAAGCCGTCGTCATGGTGAAGTGTCCGCGGGTCGGTCGTCGGTCGGGTCATCGTGTTGTCCTCCGCAAGTCTTCGGCAGGTTCGCCACGAACCTAAACGCCCGATCCCTGCCGCAGCGATGGGGTTGACACGCTGACTGCGGTGGGTCGTCGCTGCCTTCGGGTCTGCCAGCCGTGGGCGGTCCGCCGGGGTGCGACAACGCCGCTGCGCAATGGTCGGAGTGCGAGGTCCAGCCGGGCAACGAGATCGCCACGGCGACTCCAGAATGTCGAAGAGCCGAGCGTCACGGCGGTGAGCGACGAGGACTGGTGGCGTGGATCGACGCACTGGCCTACATAGCCAATACCCCGAGCGGCCTGTATCTCGTGCCCGAACCACCCGAACCGCCGGCCCACGACGACACCACCAATGAGCTGAGCGTCGTCGGCAGTCAGTAGATGCCCGGTGTGGCTCGTGATCGCACCGGTCGTGAGGATCTCCATACGGGAGCATTCAGAGGGTCGAGTCTCCACGGCGGCGGACGCCTACGCTCGCGGTGGGTGGCTCCACTCAGTCTTCGCCTGAGGGGTCGTCGAGAACTTCGTCGACGAGCAGGATGCCGCCGGACGTGTTCGCCGAATGCGCGAGCTTCTCGATCCATGCCCGGCTGAGCTCCGGGGGCTCGGGGTCATCGAAGACGAACATCAGCGGGATCGAGGGGTGCAGCCAGATCGTCGAGCGGCCCCGCGGCTCCTCTTCGGGATGCTGCCAGGACAGCGTGAAGCTCTCGTTACGGCGGAGCTTGGTGGCGATCACCACTTTCAGATGCGCGAGCGCCCGATCCTCGATGTGGATCGGCGTGTCCTGCGCCCCGTAGTAGAGAGTTCCCACAGGAAGGACGCTACCCGCTGACTGCCCCATGGTCATCTCGCCGTCACGCGTGAGGGGTAGCGACCACGATTCGATGAGCGGATGATCAGGATCGGAGCATGTCGGCAGGCCCCCGCTCCGCTCGTGGATGCCACGCCGCGTCGGCATGCTCCCTGACTGGTCGGTGTGCTCTAGATCGGGTCCAAGCCCTCGACGATGCGATTGACGTCGATGTCATAGCTGCCGCCGAATGGCGCTTCCACGTCGCCGGTGTCGCGTTCGTCGAAGAGCACGGTCTCGACGGTGAGTATGATCCGTTCACGCCCGTCGAGGAACGCACTGACCGTCCGATTCCCGACGACAACGAAGTCCACGAACGCCCCACCCGAGTGAATGGCAGCGCCGATCCGCTGCTTCAATTCCTCGGGGTCGTGACCTTGCGCCAAGAGATAGTGCGCCTCTCCGAGCGCGATGGATGTCTGCACCATCGTCTTCTGCTCGCTCATGCCAGCGACCCTAGACCCCGAACTCCAGATGGTCGACGGGGTTGCGAACTGTAGAGGAGCGTCACACGGGCATGAACGCGGCGGGCGACGAGGTTCGACCAGTGACGCTCTTGACCGGGATCTGCGCGAAGGGCTTACGAGTCGGTCGGGGACGACCAGGGGCCGCGAGGACGGAATGTCCCGCGACCCATACTCCCGACTGGTGCCCCCGACAGGAATCGAACCCGCGACCTTGGTACCGGAAACCTCATTCAGGGCTCGGGGAGCGCGTCTCTAGCGTCAAAATCCGCGCAATTGCGGGCAAGCTGGGTCCGTGTCGGGCGGGCCGATCTGCCCCGATCTCCGCGACGTGTTGTCAGAATGTTGTCACGGATCCTTCGGTAGACGCTTCCCGCGGACATCCAGGTGGCGGCACGAACACGTCGGTATCGCGCTCGGCCAATCGACGGAACCGCGCTGTCACTCCCTCAGCCACGCCACGGTGCGACGCGTTCGAGGCTGAGGTCGAGTCGTGCGATAGCGTGAGGCCACCAGCACCGCTCCCGCCTGTCGTTCGCCCCCCCAGCAAGGAGACTGATGTCTGTTCGCACCACACCCTTCGTTCAGGATGCCGCGACCGGGAAGCGGGTGACGCCGTGGTGGCTCGCCTACATCATCGTGTTCCTCGTGCTGATCCTCGGCGTCCAGTCCGCTGTTCTCGCTGTGTTCTCACAGGTGTGGCCGGTCGGCCGGGGCACGCCTGAGGCCCAGCTGCAGGAGATGATCGGGTTCGCGGCGGCAGGCATCGTCCTCGTCCTGTGGGTGGTGCTGTTCGAACGCCGCAAGATCCGCACGCTGGGCTTCCGTCGTCCCGGACGTGGGCTCGTCACCCTCCTCGTGGGCTTCGTCGCCGGTCTTGTGCTGCTCTCGATCCCGACGCTGTTCCTGTGGGCGACCGGCGCGTACGTCCAGGTGGACCCACCGGCAGGCGCGAACAGCGGTGCCGGCGCGGCCGGGCTCCTCGTGCTGCTGGCGCTCACGTTCGTCGTGCAGGGCGGCGTGGAGGAGCTCCTCACCCGAGGGTTCCTGCTGCAGAACGGCGGACTGAAGTTCCCCGGATGGCTGGCAGTCCTGCTGCCCGCGCTGCTGTTCACCTTGATCCACGGCGTGCTGATCCACCCGCTGCCGTTTGCGATGATCTTCCTGTTCGCGCTGATGGCATCGTTCCTGGTGCTGCGCACCGGTGCGCTGTGGCTGGTCATCGGGATCCACGCGGGCTGGAACTTCACCATGGGCAACATCTACGGCGTACCCGTCTCAGGGCTTCCTCCGCTGACGACATCGGCGATCTTCCTGGAGCCCGCCGCCGACGCGCCCGATTGGCTCACCGGTGGCGACTTCGGCACCGAGGCCAGCCTCCCCGCGGTGATCGTCCTCCTCATCGCCGCAGCGGTCGCGTTCATCGTCTACCGCCGATGGGACTCTCGTGGCGACACCGAATTGCCGTCCCTGACGGTCGCCGGCACGGCCTGACTCCCGAGACTCCGATGCCGATCCGTGACACCCCGTTCGTCCAGGACGCCGCTACCGGCAAGCGCGTCACCCGCTGGTGGATCGCGTACCCGCTGGTGCTGCTGGGGATGATCTTCATCGTCCAGTTCGGCCTCATGGGGGTGTTCGAGCTCACACTGCACCCGGAGCCGGGGTCTCCTGAGGCGCAATGGCTCGAGATCCCCGCCGGCCTCATCCCCACGGCGCTCATCATCCTCTGGGTCGTGCTCTTCGAACGCCGCCACATCAAAACCATGGGGTTCCGGCGGCCCGGTCGCGGGGTTCTCCTGCTCCTGCTGGGCATCCCGATCGGGGCGCTGATCATCTCCGTCCCGATCCTGCTTCTCTGGGCGACCGGCAACTACCGGCTCATCGACCCACCGGCCGGCACGACGGCCGGGTCCTCTGCGCTACTGCTGGTGCTCGTCCTCGTGCTGACGCACGTCGTACAGGGCGGCAACGAAGAGGTCCTGATCCGCAGCTTCCTGATGCAGAACTCCGCGCTGCAGATGCCCGGATGGCTCGCGATCGTGCTCCCCGCTCTCTTGTTCACGCTGATGCACGGGGTGCTCACCAAGCCGCTGGGCTTCACGACGATCATGATGTACGCGATCTTCGCCGCGTTCATCGTGCTGTGGCAGAACTCGCTGTGGCTGATCATCGGCATCCACGGCGGCTGGAACTGGGCCGAAGGCAACGTCTGGGGCGTCCAGGTCGACGGCATCAACGTGCAGAAGACCGGGCTCATCTTCCTTGAACCCACCGACGGCGCCCAGGTGTGGGTCACCGGTGGAGGCTTTGGCCCCGAGGGCGGCGTCATCGGTGCCGTTTGGCTCGTCGCGCTCGCGGGCATCGCCTACCTGCTCTACCGCCACGGCCGCCGACGCGCCGCAAGCGCGGCGCCCGCGAACACGACCCCGGAGGACTCCGTCCGGGAGTCGTGACAGGGGCCGCGGGGCGTCAGCTGTTGTTTGACGAGGACGACTTGTCGGGCAGGTAGGGCTCGATCGCCGCGGCCAGCTTGGCGGGCGTCATCGACTGCAGCCAGACGTGCCCGGGTCCGTGAAGCTGAGCAAGGAACATCGAGTCGCCGAACAGCTTGTTCTTGATGCCCTTGATGCTCGCGAACTCCAGTTGCATGTTCGCGCGGAACAACGCCAGGTGACCGGGGTGGATCAGCAGCGACTGGCCCGCCTGCAGCTCGTACTCGACGATCTCGCCGGCGAGCTGCACCCACGCCGTGCCGGTGCCGGTGAGCTTCTGGAACACGACGCCGGCGCCGCCGAAGATGCCGGCGCCCAGTTTCTTCTGCAGGCCCACCGACACTTCGAGATCCGGAGTGCTCGCCATGTACGAACCCGACTGCACCATGTATTCGTCGGCAGCGTCGATCGCCAACTCCCGGATGGTGCCGGGCAGTTGCGCCGCGAAGGCCACGAAGCCGCCCGAGGCCGAGGCTGTGTACTGGGTGAGGAACAACTGCCCACCGCCGACGATCCGCTTCAGACCACTCATGAAGCCGCCCTGGCCACCGGACCCGAACCCGGTCGACGTCTCGATGTCGAACCCGGGTGTCAACCAGGACACATCACCGCCCTCCGCGATGATCCGTTCACCCCCCGCCAGAGTGATCTCCAGCACGGGCATCGTGGTTCCGGCGATCTTCGTCTCCATGCCGCCAACGTATCCCGACCAGAACGGCAATCCTGGGAGCTCCGCGGGCACGGTGGGCCCAGGAAGAGCCGGACCGGCTAGAGGGAGAATTCATGGATTTGCGCCGCTCGCGCGGGCGGCCGCTCCTGGCTCGCCCGCGAGATAAGCAGTCGCTATCGCTCGGCCCGAGCAACCCGATCGCCAAGTCGCGAGCCTGCCTGGGCACAAGCGAACGTGCCGACCGCGTGCAGACCGCGACGCCGATGGGATCGCCGCTACCAACCTCGCAACGAGGGGCAGGGCATGGGAGCTGTCTCCGCCCTACCCCTCGCCTGACCGTCAAGCTATCCGGTCACCACGTGTACGTGACCCGCCAGAATCCGTTGTGCTGGTAGTTGCAGCTCACCAGGATCTTCGCGCCCTGTGCGCGAAGATCGGCCTGCCCTGCTTGGCACTTCGCGAGGGTGGTGGCCCGGTAGTAGAGGTCGGCAGCCGCAGATGCGGGTGCTGCGGTGAGCAGCACTCCGGCGAGCACGCCAACGGTGGCGATGGACGCAATTGAGGCACGGAACTTCTTCATCGATCTCCTTCTCATGGTGGGCTGTCGGCGCTTGTACCGAGGGCCGACAGCCCAGCATGGCATCGTGGATCGTGGCGGCCCGCTCACTTGCGTTGCGGCTGTGGAAACGCGGTGGCGGTTCTCGAAGCGACGGGTCTGCGAATGAGGTGTCGCATGTCCCTGATGTGGCGCATGGTTGGTTCGTTCGGCCGCTCCTGCCGCTGATGGTGGCTGTCAGAGGTCAATCGTGGGGTGGTCGACGGAGCTGCTTCACGTCAGTGCGATGCTTCTTGGCCTTCAGACGTCGTTCTTCTGCGCCTCGACTGGGTTTGGTGGGTCGTCGCGTCGGCGGGGGTGGGCGGAGGGCGTCGGCGACGACCGTGGCCAGTCGCGCGCGTGCGGCATCCCGATTGCGCAATTGCTCGCGGTGTTCGGATGCCGTGATCGTCAGCACTCCGCCCACCAGGCGGCCGCTCAGGTGCGTGAGGAGCCGCTCTCGTTGTTGAGGGGAGAGGGCGGCTGAGGATGCTGCATCCCAGACGAGTTCGGCTCGTGAGCTTGTGGTGTTCACACCTTGTCCGCCCGGGCCCGAGGAACGCGAAAACCGCCATGACAGCTCGGACTCGGAGATGGTGACCCTTGCGTTGATGCGAAGCCCGGGGCGGTGGACGGCCGGCATGAGTCCATCATCTCTCTGCTGGCGAGGGCGCTGTGGCGAATGTGGCCGGCGGGTGCAGCGGATGCCGTGGCGGACAAGCTCGATCAGGCCAAGCGTGTCTCAAGTGTTGTCAATGTGTTGTCACGAGAAAGGGGCCGCGAGGACTGAATGTCCCGCGACCCCTACTCCCGACTGGTGCCCCCGACAGGAATCGAACCTGCGACCTTTGGTACCGGAAACCAACGCTCTATCCCCTGAGCTACGGAGGCGTGCCGATCGAGGTTACCATCCCGGAACGGGCGTCCCCGCCAGGTCAGGGGGCGTCGGCGGCGAGCGCGGGCTGCTGCTCGAGCCGCTTCAGGTCGTCGGCGAGCCGGCTCGCGAGATACGCGTGGCCCGCGGTCGAGGGATGGTCGTTGCCGACCTCCGTGGTGTCGATCACGTCGAGGTAGTTCGCCTCGGTGATCCAGTCCTCGCCGATCGGCGAGATGTACCACCAGCCGCGCGCCGAGGCCAGCTCCGCCAGGTCCTCGTCGATCGCCCGGGTCGGCTCCTCGACGGGCAGCACCTGCGGCGCCGGGCCGAGGATCACGATCTCGGCATCGGGGAAGCGCTCCTGCAGGGCGTCCCACGCCGACGTGACGGCATCCCGGTATCCGGTCGGATACGCGCGACGGTCGTTGATCGAACCCTCGACGATGATCACGTCGGGGTCGAGAGCCGGATCGAGGGCGGCGATGCGCTCGCCGTAGGCGGGGCCGTCGATCCCGGGCTTGAGGTAGCCGCTGCCGCGCACGCCGTCGACGACGGTCTCGACCGCCAGCTCGTCGGCCAGCAGGTACGCGAAGCCCAGGGTCGGCACGGTCGCCGCCGACCCGTACACCCACGAGTCCCCGAATACGAGCACGCTCGCGTCGTCGTCGATCACGAGGGGCGCGGGAGGGGCGGATGCCGCGACTCCCGCATCGTCGGCGGCCGCGGTCGCCGGCACCGCCGGTTCGGTGGTGCCCCAGGGCCGGACGACGGCCACCGCGCACACCGCGGCGACGGCCAGCGCGACGCCCGCGAGGGGCAGCCACAACCGCCGTGCGCGGAGGCGTCCGGGAGCGTGCATGCGAAGAGGGTACGTCAAGACTCCGCGAACGTTCGCATCGGCCTGTGAACAGGAGAAAATCCCTGGTCGGCGAGCTCGGTCGGGAGCGCTTCCAGCACACTCCCGGCGGACCCCCGGCGGCCCCGCACGAAGCGGCCTCCGCGGCGTGCGAGGATACTTCGGTGCAACGCGTCGTGACCGCTCAGATGGACCTCGAATTGGGGGCCTCCGTCGACCTCATCCTGCAGCTGGCGACCGCCCAGGGCGTGCCTGTGTCGAACGAGTCGCTGACGTTCACGCAGGGCGATCGCGTCTACACGCCGACGGAGATCGTCGACCAGCAGGGGAGCCGTCTGCACCGCCTCACGGGCGAGCCCGGACGCCTCGAGATCCGCTACGAGGCGACCGTCGACGGCCAGGCGGCGACGGGTCGCACGAGCGACCTCGAAGCGATCACGTACCTGCGTCCGAGCCGCTACGCGCAGTCCGACGAGGTGTTCCAGCAGGCGCGCCGCCAGTTCAAGGGGCTGTCGGGCCACGACCTCATCGCCGCCGTGTCGGAGTTCGTCTCGACGAGCACGACCTACACGCCCGGCCTCAGCCACGGCACCGACAGCGCGGTGACCACCCTCATGACGGGGCAGGGCGTGTGCCGCGACTACGCGCACGTCGTCATCGCCCTGCTGCGGGCGATGGACATGCCCGCGCGGTACGCCGCGTGCTATGCGCCCGGCCTGCGCCCGATGGACTTCCACGCGGTCGCCGAGGCCTACCTCGACGGCGCCTGGTACGTCATCGATGCGACCCGCCTGGCCAACCGCCGCGGACTGGTCCGCATCGCGACGGGTCGGGATGCCGCCGACTGCGCGTTCCTCAGCTATTACGGCGGCTACGTCGGCCTCAAGCGCCTGCGCGTGGACGCCTGGGTCGTCCCGGACGCCGTGACGGACGGCCTGGAGATGCTCTCGGGCCTCACGGACGAGGCGGTGCCGCCGGCATCCGATCCCTCGCTCGACGACTTCGGTGCCCTCGTCCAGATCGCCTGAGCGGGCGCGCGAGGGCGGGCAACTAGACTTGTCGGTCTATGAATCCTGAAGCCCTCTCCGCCGCTCTGCTCGCCGTCGTCGCCCCGCTCGCCGAGGCGCGACGACCCGGTGCGGCCGACGGGCTCACCACCGCCGACTTCGTGCTCGACCGGCCGAAGAACCGCGATCACGGCGATTGGGCCTCCAATGCCGCGCTCAAGCTGGCCAAGGCGGTCGGCGCGAACCCGCG
The DNA here is from genome assembly GCF_042722305.1 of Microbacterium sp. NPDC058389. Classification (NCBI taxonomy): domain Bacteria; kingdom Bacillati; phylum Actinomycetota; class Actinomycetes; order Micrococcales; family Microbacteriaceae; genus Microbacterium; species Microbacterium sp. NPDC058389. Next base: position 208,650 of record NZ_JBHXJQ010000007.1, on the reverse strand, counting down.
CGAGTTCGCGGCCGAGATCGCCGACGGCCTCGCGGAGGTCGACGGCGTCGCGGGCGTCGAGGTCGCCGGACCCGGGTTCATCAACATCCGGCTGGATGCCGCCGCCGCCGGTGCCCTGGCGAAGACCATCGTCGACGCCGGGGCCGCGTTCGGCACGAACGACTCGCAGCGCGGCAACACGATCAACCTCGAGTTCGTGAGCGCCAACCCGACCGGTCCGATGCACATCGGCCACACCCGCTGGGCGGCGCTCGGCGACTCGCTGGCGCGACTGCTGCTCGCCAGCGGCGCGACGCTCGTGCGCGAGTTCTACGTCAACGACGCCGGAGCCCAGATGGAGCGGTTCGGCCGTTCGGTGCTGGCGGCGGCGAAGGGCGAGCCCACCCCCGAAGACGGCTACCCGGGCTCGTACATCGACGACCTCGCGCAGCGCGTGCTCGCGGCGCACCCCGATCTGCTGTCGCTGCCGGACGACGAGCAGCTCCTCGTCGCACGGGACCGGGCGTACGAGCTCCAGCTCGGCGACCTGCAGGCGTCGCTGGAGAAGTTCAACGTGCACTTCGACGTGTTCTTCAGTGAGCGTACGCTGCACGCCCAGGGCGCCGACGGCGAGCCGAGCCTCGTCGACGAGGCGGTCGACCGGCTGCGCGAGCAGGGCCACGTGTTCGACGACGAGGGCGCCGTCTGGGTGCGCACCACCGACTTCGGCGACGACAAGGACCGCGTGATCCGCCGCTCCAACGGCGAGTACACCTACTTCGCCGCGGATGCCGCGTACTACCTCAACAAGGGCGACCGCGGCTTCGCGCACAAGATCTACCTGCTGGGCGCCGACCATCACGGCTACGTCCACCGTCTGAAGGCGCTGGCGGGTGCCGCGGGCGACGACCCCGAGAAGGACATCGAGGTGCTCATCGGGCAGCTCGTGTCGGTCAACGGTGCACGTCTGTCCAAGCGCGCCGGCAACATCATCGAGCTCGACGACCTGCGCGAGTGGCTCGGCACGGACGCGCTGCGCTACTCGCTGGCGCGGTACCCCGCCGACTCGCCGCTGACGCTCGACCCCGAGATCCTGCGCAAGCGCACCAACGACAACCCGGTGTTCTATGTCCAGTACGCCCACGCGCGCACGCACAACGTGGCCCGCAACGCCCACGGCTCGGGCGTCGACCGCTCCGAGTTCGCCCCCGAGCTGCTGACGCACGAGACCGAGTCGGCACTGCTGGGCGCGCTGCAGGAGTTCCCGCGCATCGTCGCGTTCGCCGCCGAGGTGCGCGAGCCGCACCGCGTCGCGCGCTATCTCGAGGAGCTCGCGGGCCTCTACCACCGCTGGTACGACAACTGCCGCGTCATCCCGCTGGGCGATGAGCCTGTCGAGGCCGTGCACCGCACGCGGCTGTGGCTCAACGACGCCACCGGCCAGGTGCTGCGCAACGGGCTCGATCTGCTCGGTGTCGCCGCTCCGGAGCGGATGTAGGCATGAGCGACGCCGACGCTCAGCCCACCCTGCCCCTTCCCGACGGAATGGTTCCCGGCGGCCCGGTCGAGCCGTCGCGCCGCCGCGTGTGGCCGTGGATCGTCGGCTTCGCGATCGTCGCGGTGCTGGCGGTCGGGGCGTGGTTCGCCGCCGAGGCGATCGCGCGGCAGATCGTGACGGGCGTCGTGCAGGATCAGGTGCGCACGCAGCTGTCACTTCCGGCGGACCAGGAGATCGACGTCGACATCGCCGGCGCCGTGCTGCCGCAGCTGATCGGCGGCACGATCGACGACCTCACGGTCTCGTCGGACGACGTGCCGCTGGGTGACACCGGCGTCACCGGCGACGTCACCGTCAACGCGCGGGGCATCCCGGTGCGCGGCGAGCCCGAACTGGCCGGCGCGACCGCGAAGGTGTCGCTCGACGAGCAGGAGCTGCAGAAGCTGCTGTCGTCGATCGACGGCTTCCCGGCCGACACCGTCGGGCTCGACGCGCCCAACGTCACGATGACCCTCGACCTCACGCTGTTCGGGGCGCAGATCCCGATCGGCGTCGCGCTGACGCCATCGGTGGCGGACGGCGACATCGTGCTCACTCCGGCATCGTTCACGCTCGGGCAGTCGGAGGTGACCGCCGACGGGCTGAGCGATCAGCTCGGCGGTCTGGCGAACGCCGTGCTGCGCGACTGGAACGTGTGCATCGCCGACCAGCTCCCCGCCGGCGCGACGCTCACCGCTGTCGAGGTCGACGGCCCCCAGCTCGTTGCGGACTTCGACGTCGACGGCCGCATCGCCACCGATCCCGCGCTGCGGCAGAACGGCACGTGCGCCTGATCGCTCGCCACCCGCGCGTCCGGATGCCGTGCGACGTCATGGGCGCGGGCGCGGGATGCCGTGTGCCCTAGACTTCTAGCACTGCCAGGCGCCGGTATCACTGCACACTCGTGACCTCCCGGGCCGCGGCACACGCAGGTTCCCCTCGCCCGACCACCGCGACGGATCTGCAAGCGTCGAAGCTCCCACCGATTGGTCCACAGTGTCCGCCGACCCGCACACCCGCTCCGTCGCTCCTGCGTGGCTTCAGCGCCCCGTCGAGGCGAACGACCTCGCTCCGGCCGTGTGGCCGACAGACGCCCGGCGCACCGCCGACGGCGTCCTCGAACTGGGCGGCATCCCGGCCACCGCGCTGCGCGAGCGGTTCGGCACTCCGCTGTACGTGCTCGACGAGGACGAGGTGCGCCGCACCGCCCGTCGCACGCTCGACGCCTTCCGCGCCGCCGCCGCGCTGCACGGCGCGCAGGCGCGCGTCTACTACGCCGGCAAGGCGTTCCTCAGCACCGAGATGGTGCGCTGGGTCGCCGAGGAAGGGCTCGCGGTCGACGTGTGCAGCGGCGGCGAGCTCGCCGTCGCCCTCGCGGCAGGTGCCGACCCTGCACGACTCGGGTTCCACGGCAACAACAAGTCGGTCGCCGAGCTCGAACGCGCTGTCGAGGTCGGCATCGGATCGATCGTCATCGACAGCCTCATCGAGATCGAGCGCCTCGCGGCCATCGTCGAGCGCCGCGGCGCCACGCAGGCGGTGCTGCTGCGCGTCAACACCGGCGTGCACGCCGAGACGCACGACTTCCTGGCGACCGCTCACGAGGACCAGAAGTTCGGCTTCACACTGGAGGACGCGCCGGCCGCCGTCGCCCGCATCCGCGAGCTGGTCGGTCTCGAGTTCGTCGGCCTTCACTGCCACATCGGCTCGCAGATCTTCGGCACCGCCGGATTCGAGGAGTCCGCGGCCCGCCTCGTCGAGCTGCACGCAGAGCTGCGCGAAGGCGGCGAGCTGCCGGTCCTGAACCTCGGCGGCGGCTTCGGCATCGCCTACACGTCGGTCGACGACCCCACGCCGATCGAGGCGCTCGCCCTCGGCATCGCCGACGCCGTGGCCCGGCAGTGCGAGGTGCGCGGCATCCCGATGCCGAACCTGGCGTTCGAGCCGGGGCGGGCCGTCGTCGGCCGCGCGGGGGTCACCCTGTACGAGGTCGGCACGACCAAGCCGGTGGCGCTGGAGTCGGGCGACACCCGCCTGTACGTGAGCGTGGACGGCGGCATGAGCGACAACGCGCGGCCGGCGCTGTACGGCGCGCAGTTCTCGGCGCGCATCGCTTCGCGCACGAGCGGCGCCGCGCCGGCACTGTCGCGCGTCGTGGGCAAGCACTGCGAGTCCGGCGACATCGTGGTGGATGCCGAGTACCTGCCCGGCGACGTCGCCCCGGGCGACCTGCTCGCGGTGCCGGCGACCGGCGCCTACTGCTTCTCGCTGTCGAACAACTACAACTACGTCCCGCGTCCGCCCGTCGTGGCGCTGCGCGGGGGAGAGGCGCGCGTCATCGTGCGCGGCGAGTCGATCGACGATCTGCTCGCGCGCGACGCCGGCCTCGCCGTCGGGTCCGTCCTCACGGACGAGCCCGGCGATTCACCGACGGAAGGGAAACCACGCATGCCTGTACTGAGCGAGCGAAGCGAGACGAAGTGACCGACTACCGCCGCCTCCGTGTCGCGCTGCTGGGAGCCGGAGCCGTCGGCTCGCAGGTCGCGGCGCTGCTGCGTCAGCACGCCGACGAGCTCGCCGACCGTGCGGGCGCACGCCTGGAGCTGGCCGGCATCGCGGTGCGCGATGTCGACGCCAAGCGCGACGCCGACCTCCCGCGCGAGCTGTTCACGACCGACGCCGAGTCGCTCATCGTGGGCGCGGACATCGTCATCGAGCTGCTGGGCGGCATCGAGCCGGCGCGCACGTACCTGCTGCAGGCGATCAACTCGGGCGCCGACATCGTGACCGCGAACAAGGCGCTCCTCGCCACGCACGGCCCCGAGATCTTCGACGCCGCCGACCAGGTGGGTGCAGAGGTGTACTACGAGGCGGCGGCCGCCGGTGCGATCCCCATCATCCGTCCGCTGCGCGACTCGCTCGCGGGCGACCGCGTGCAGCGCATCATGGGCATCGTCAACGGCACGACGAACTACATCCTCGACCGCATGGACACCGAGGGCGCGGAGTTCTCGGACGTGCTCGCCGACGCGCAGCGCCTCGGGTACGCCGAGGCCGACCCGACGGCCGACGTCGAGGGCTACGACGCCGCGCAGAAGGCCGCGATCCTCGCGAGCCTCGCGTTCCACACCACGGTGCCGCTCGATGCGGTGCACCGCGAGGGCATCACCGGGATCGACAAGTCGATGATGGATGCCGCTCGCCACGCCGGCTACGTCATCAAGCTGCTGGCCGTGTGCGAGCGCCTGGTCGAGGCATCCGGCGAATCCATCTCGGTGCGCGTGTACCCGGCTCTCGTGGACCGCAAGCACCCGCTGGCGAGCGTCCACGGCGCCAACAACGCCGTGTTCGTGCAGGCGGAGGCCGCCGGCAACCTGATGTTCTACGGCGCCGGCGCGGGCGGCGTGCAGACGGCGTCCGCCGTTCTCGGCGACGTCGTGTCGGCCGCCCGCCGCCACATCGCCGGTGGTGTGGGCGTGGGGGAGTCGACGCTCGCGAACCTGCCGATCGTGCCGATCGGCCGCGTCACGACGCGCTACCAGATCACGCTCGAGGTCGACGACCAGCCGGGCGTGCTCGCGACGGTCGCGGGCACCCTGAGCGAGGGGCGCGTGTCGATCGCGACCGTCGAGCAGACCGTCGTCTCGGCGGGCAACGGCGAGCCCGGTGTGGCGCGCCTCGTCATCGGCACGCACAAGGCGGTCGAACAGGACCTCAGCGACACCGTGGCGCGTCTTGCCGCCAGCGGCGTCGTGGAACGCGTCGTCTCGGTGCTCCGGGTCGAAGGCGATTGAACTTTTCTGGCAAGTGAGGGTGTGAAGGAGACCGACATGGCTCATGTTTGGCGCGGAGTCCTCCGCGAGTACGCAGATCGACTGGGTGTCACCGACACCTCGACCGTCGTCACGCTCGGCGAGGGCGGCACGCCGCTGCTGCCGGCACCGGCGCTGTCGCGCCGCACCGGCACGGACGTGTGGGTGAAGTTCGAGGGCATGAACCCGACCGGGTCGTTCAAGGACCGCGGCATGACCGTCGCCGTGTCGCGTGCCATCGAGCACGGCGCAAAGGCCGTCATCTGCGCCTCGACGGGCAACACGTCGGCCTCGGCCGCCGCGTACGCCGCCCACGCGGGCATCACGGCCGCCGTGCTCGTGCCCGAGGGCAAGATCGCGATGGGCAAGCTCAGCCAGGCCGTCGCGCACAACGGTCGCCTGATCCAGATCCGCGGCAACTTCGACGACTGCCTCGAGATCGCGCGCGAGCTCGCCGACAACTACCCCGTGCACCTGGTCAACTCGGTCAACCCCGACCGCATCGACGGCCAGAAGACGGCGGCGTACGAGATCGTCGAGCAGCTCGGCGACGCGCCCGACTTCCACTTCATCCCGGTCGGCAACGCGGGCAACTACACCGCTTACACGCGCGGCTACACCGAAGAGGCCCAGGCGGGCGTGTCGACCCGCGTGCCGCGCATGTTCGGGTTCCAGGCCGCCGGATCGGCGCCGCTCGTCCTCGGCGAGGTCGTGAAGGACCCCGACACCGTGGCGAGCGCGATCCGCATCGGCAACCCGGCCTCGTGGGATCTCGCGATCGACGCCCGCGCGGCGACCGACGGCTACTTCGGCGCCATCGACGACGACCGCATCCTCGCGGCCCAGAAGCTGCTCTCGAGCGAGGTCGGCATCTTCGTCGAGCCGGCGTCGGCGATCAGCGTCGCCGGTCTGCTCGACCGTGTCGAGGCGGGCATCGTGCCGCAGGGTGCGCGCGTCGTGCTGACGGTCACCGGCCACGGCCTCAAGGACCCGCACTGGGCGCTGCGCAACGCCGACGGCTCGCAGGTCGAGCCGACGGTGGTCGACGCGACCACGTCCGAGGTGGCATCCGTCCTCGATCTCGCCCCCGCGGCGGCCTCGGCGTGAACGCAGCCGTCGTCCCCGCACCGGGGCGCCGCGTCCTGGTGCGGGTCCCCGCGACGAGCGCGAACCTCGGTCCCGGCTTCGATACGCTCGGCCTCGCGCTGAGCGTGTACGACGAGCTCGACGTGACCGCGCTGCCCGAGGGACAGCTCGAGATCGAGGTCGAGGGCGCCGGTGCCGCAGACGTGCCGCGCGACGCCTCGCACCTCGTGGTGCGATCGATCGCGTACGCATACGAGTCGGTGGGACGACGGATGCCGGGACTCCGGCTCCACGCGCGCAACGTGATCCCGCACGGGCGGGGTCTCGGATCGTCGGGCGCAGCCGTCGTCTCGGGCCTGCTGGCCGCGAAGGGCCTGCTGGAGGGCGACGTCGAGTTCGGCCCGGATGCGCTGCTGCGCCTCGCGACCGAGCTGGAGGGGCACCCAGACAACGTCGCCCCGGCGCTGTTCGGCGGGCTGACGATCGCGTGGGTGGACGAGGACGGCCCGCAGCACAAGAAGCTGCTGGTGCACCGCGGTGTCTCGCCGCTCGTCTTCGTCCCCGAGTTCACGATGTCGACCGCGCTCGCCCGGAGCCTGCAGCCCATGCAGGTGCCGCGCGAGGACGCCGTGTTCAACGTGTCGCGGTCGGCGCTGCTGATCGCGGCTCTCACCCAGAGTCCGGAGCTGCTGCAGGCGGCGACGGAGGACAAGCTGCACCAGAACTATCGGGCGAGCGCCATGCCCGAGACCGACAAGCTGGTGCGGACGCTGCGAGCCGAGGGGTTCGCCGCGGTGGTCTCAGGAGCGGGCCCGAGTGTGCTCGTGCTCGCCGACGGACCGGGGCGCCGCCTCGAGGCGGCGGCGCTCGCGGCATCGTCGACGAACCTGGCAGCCGACACCCCGTGGGAGGCGCTCATGCTCGCCGTCGACTTCAAGGGTGGTACAGTGAGGGAGTACGCGGAGGGTTCCACGTAACCCGTGAATCTGGCCTCCGTCGCAATTCTGCGAAACCACCGCACGGCATTCTTACCTGCCGACGCCCGCTGAGAACCCTCGCGGTCCCTCACCCCGTCGGCCGGGACTGAACCCTGCCGAATGGCTGGGCAGCTGCCCCCGCAGCGCCGTGCGATCGTGCATATCCGTTCGTTTTTCACAAGGGAGAACTCGTGGAGTCCATCTCCGAGATCCACGCCGACGTTCCGGCCGACGAGCGCGCCGAGGCGCCCGAGGGCGCCGAGAACGTCGACACCGCCGGCGACCTGGTCGCCCAGGCGGAAGCAGCAGACGTCGTCGCCGAGGCGGCGGTCGTCGAGGCCGAGGTCGCCGAGGCCGTGGCCGAAGAGGCGGTGGCCGAGGCCGTCGCCGAGCCCGCTCCGGAGGCCGAAGAGGCCGCCGAGGAGGCGGTCGCCGAGGCCGTTGTGGCCGAGGCCGTGGCCGAAGAGGCCGTCGTCGAGGCCGTCGCGGCCGAGGTCGTGGCCGAAGAGGCCCCGGTCGAGCCCGCGCCGCCCGTCAAGGCGCCGCGCAAGCGCGCGCCCCGCCGCGCCAAGAGCACCACCGCCGACGCCGCAGCCGAGGCCGCGCCGGCCGAGGCCGCGCCCGTCGCCGACGAGCAGCCGGCCGCTGAGGCCGCGCCCGCTGCGGAGGCCTCTCCGGCCGCCGAAGAGGTCGTCGAGCCCGCCGAGGCACCGGCTGAGGCATCCACCGAGACGCCTGCTGCCGAGAGCGAGACCGCCGAGGCACCGGCCGAGGGCGAGGCCGCCGAGGCGCCCGCCGCCGACGGTGACGGTGAGACCCCGTCGCGCAGCCGCAGCCGCAGCCGCAGCCGCAGCCGCAACCGTGGTCAGAACGCGCAGAACGGCCAGGCCCAGAACAGCCAGGCGCAGAACGCGCCGGCCGAGGCGCCGGCCGCCGAGCCTGCCAAGGCCGAGGCCGCCGACGAGCAGCAGGGCCAGGCGAACGGCCGCGGCCGTCAGCGCAACAAGCGCCGCGGCACGCAGCCGGTCGGCGACGAGTTCGAGACCGAGATCGGCGAGGACGACGTCCTCATCCCGATCGCCGGCATCCTCGACGTGCTCGACAACTACGCCTTCGTGCGCACGAGCGGGTACCTGCCCGGCCCGAGCGACGTCTACGTCTCGCTCGGCCAGGTCAAGAAGTACAACCTGCGCAAGGGCGACGCCGTCGTCGGCTCGATCAAGCAGCCGCGCGAGGGCGAGCAGTCCAGCCGCCAGAAGTACAACGCGCTGGTCAAGGTCGACGCGATCAACGGCCTGTCGGTCGACGACGCGGCGACGCGTGTCGAGTTCGGCAAGCTCACGCCGCTGTACCCGCAGGAGCGTCTGCGCCTGGAGACCGCGCCCGAGAAGCTGACCCAGCGCATCATCGACCTCGTCGCCCCCATCGGCAAGGGCCAGCGCGGCCTCATCGTCGCGCCCCCGAAGGCGGGCAAGACGATCGTGCTGCAGCAGATCGCCAACGCCATCGCGATCAACAACCCTGAGGTCCACCTCATGGTCGTGCTCGTCGACGAGCGCCCCGAAGAGGTCACCGACATGCAGCGCACGGTCAAGGGCGAGGTCATCGCCTCGACCTTCGACCGCCCCGCCGAGGACCACACGACGGTCGCCGAGCTCGCCATCGAGCGCGCCAAGCGCCTCGTCGAGCTCGGTCGCGACGTCGTCGTGCTGCTCGACTCGATCACGCGTCTGGGCCGTGCCTACAACATCTCGGCGCCGACCTCGGGCCGCGTGCTGACCGGTGGCGTCGACGCGTCGGCGCTGTACCCGCCCAAGCGCTTCTTCGGCGCCGCGCGCAACATCGAGAACGGCGGATCGCTCACGATCCTCGCGACGGCCCTCGTCGAGACCGGCTCCAAGATGGACGACGTGATCTTCGAGGAGTTCAAGGGCACCGGCAACAGCGAACTGCGCCTGAGCCGCCAGCTCGCCGACAAGCGCATCTTCCCGGCCGTCGACGTCAACGCGTCGTCGACGCGTCGCGAAGAGATGCTGCTCTCGGCCGACGAGGTCAAGATCACCTGGAAGCTCCGTCGTGCGCTGGCCGGCCTCGACCCGCAGCAGGCGCTGGAGGTCGTCCTCGGCAAGCTCAAGGAGACCCAGTCGAACGTCGAGTTCCTGGTGCAGATGCAGACGATGCAGATGAAGTCGATCCCGGGGGCCGGCAACGGTCACAGCGGTGGCCACAGCCACGCGCACGACAACAGCATCCGCTGAGCTTGTCGAGGCGTGATCCCGTGTTCGAGTCCGTCAAAGGGCTGATCGACGAGCACCGCGCGGTCCAGGAGGAGCTCTCGGACCCCGCGGTGCACGCCGACGCCGCGCGTGCGAAGCGCGTCAACCGGCGCTACGCCGAGCTTTCGCGCATCGTGAAGGCCCACGAGGACTGGGTGGCGGCATCCGACGATCTGGATGCCGCCCGCGAGCTCGCCCGTGAGGACGACGCGTTCGCCGACGAGATCCCGGCCCTGGAGGCCGGGCTCGCGGAGGCTCAGGAGAAGCTGCGCCGTCTGCTGATCCCGCGAGACCCCGACGACGCGCGCGACGTGATCATGGAGATCAAGCAGGGCGAGGGCGGCGCCGAGTCGGCGCTGTTCGCCGCCGACCTGCTGCGGATGTACCTGCAGTATGCGGCCTCGAAGGGCTGGAAGACCGAGCTGCTCGAGCGCAACGAGTCAGACCTCGGCGGCTACAAGGACGTCCAGGTCGCGATCAAGGGATCCTCGTCCGACCCCGCTCAGGGCGTGTGGGCGCACCTCAAGTACGAGGGCGGTGTGCATCGGGTGCAGCGCGTGCCGGCGACCGAGTCGCAGGGACGCATCCACACCTCGACGACCGGCGTGCTGGTGTTCCCCGAGGTCGACGAGCCCGAAGAGATCCACGTCGACCCGAACGACCTGAAGATCGATGTCTTCCGCTCGTCGGGTCCCGGCGGCCAGTCGGTCAACACGACCGACTCGGCGGTGCGCATCACGCACCTGCCGACGGGGATCGTCGTGTCGATGCAGAACGAGAAGTCGCAGCTGCAGAACCGCGAGGCCGGCATGCGCGTCCTTCGCGCCCGCCTGCTCGCCAAGCAGCAGGAGGAGCTGGAGGCCGCGGCATCCGACGCCCGCCGCTCGCAGATCCGCGGCATGGACCGCTCCGAGCGCATCCGCACGTACAACTTCCCCGAGAACCGCATCGCCGACCACCGCACCGGCTACAAGGCGTACAACCTCGACCAGGTGATGGACGGGGCGCTGGAGCCGATCATCGAGTCCGCGATCCAGGCCGACGAAGAGGCACGGCTGGCCGCGCTCGGCACCGACGCGTGACGAACGGCGTCGGCGCGACACGGCCCGAAATGCGGTGACACGCGCCGTCGGCGGGTCATGCCGTCCCATTAGGCTTCGAGCGTGCTCACGTTCCTCATCCGCGCCCTGATCTTCCTCGTGTCGGCGGCGCTCGGGCTCATCGCGGCCGACCTGATCCTGCCGGGCTTCTACCTGCACTGGAACGACTGGTGGGGGATCGTCCTGGCCGTCGTGATCTTCGCGGTGCTGCAGAGCATCCTCGCGCCGTGGCTGCTGAAGATCACCCGCCGCCACGCGAACGCGCTGATCGGCGGCATCGGGCTGCTCTCGACCTTCGTCGCCCTGCTGATCGCCGTGCTGATCCCGGCCGCCGGCATCGGCATCGACGGCGCCGTGGCGTGGATCATCGGCACGCTCATCGTGTGGCTCGTGACGGCGCTCGCGACGTGGCTGCTGCCGCCGCTGTTCATCAAGGACAAGGTGCAGCAGCGCCGCAGCTGAAGACGCCGGAAGAGGGAGACCTCCTGATCCGGCCGGGCGTCCCGCACGCCGGGCCGGGTGGAATGATGGACGGTATGCAGGTCGGCAGGGTTCCGCTGGTCGGTCGTCAGGCGGACCTCGATGCGTTGCGGCAGGAGCTCGCCGCTGTCGGCGAGACGGGCCGCGCGGTCATCGTCTCCGGCGATGCCGGCATGGGCAAGACGCGCCTGCTCCGCGACTTCGTGGACGAGGTCGAGCGGGCGGACGGCCGTGATCGGTCGATCGTGCTGCGCGGCGCCTGCGTGGACTCGGGCTCGGGCCCCGCGCCGCTCACGGCCATCACCGACCTGGTGCGAGGCCTGGTGGACGCCCTCGGCGCCGACGCGGTGCGTGCGGCGGCCGGACCCGGTGCGGACGCGCTCGGCGTGCTCGTCCCGTCGCTCGCCGACGCCCCCGGCGACACGGAGCGGCTGGCCGATGTCGTGGTCGAGCTCTTCTCCGACCTGGCGCGCACCCACCGCCTCGTCGTCATCGTCGAAGACCTCCACTGGGCCGACGGCACCACGAGCGAGATCGTGTCGCGGCTCGTGCGCCGCACCGCGGCGCTGCCCCTGTTCGTGCTGCTGTCGTACCGCACGGATGACGTCGGGCGCCGGCATCCCCTCCGCCCGGTGCTCGCCGAACTGGATCGCGCGCGCCTGCTCGTGCACCGCCCGCTCGCACGGCTCAGCCCCGTCGAGGTGGGTGCCCTCGCGAACGCCGTCTCGGGGGAGACGCTGACCGCCGGCGTGCTCAACGACATCGCGGCCCGCAGCGACGGCATCCCGTTCTACGTCGAAGAGCTCGCGAGCTTCTCGGACGAACGCCTGCCGATGTCGCTGCGCGACGTGCTGCTGCTGCGCTACGAGCGTCTGGATGCCGACGCCGGGCGATTCGCCCGCGTCCTGGCGACGGGCGGGGTCGAGGTGGGCCACGCGGTGGTCTGCACGGTGTTCGGCGGTGACGAGGACGCGCTCGAGACCGCGGTGCGCAGCGCGGTGGACGCGCAGATCGTGGTGGTCCGCGACGACGCGTACGCGTTCCGCCACGCGCTCATGCAGGAGGCCGTGTACGACGAGCTGCTGCCGACCGAACGCACCCGGCTGCACACGACGTATGCGCAGGCGCTGGAGTCGGCGCCGGCGACGCCGCGGGTGCTCGCCGACATCGCGCACCACTGGCGCGCCGCGCACGTGCCGGACCGCGCGCTGGCCGCCGCGGTGGTCGCGCAGCGCGCCGCGATCGGCGCGTCCGCCTGGTGGACGGCCGCCGAGGCGGGGGAGCGCGCCCTGGAGTTGTGGGACGCCGTGCCCGATCCCGAGGGGGTGAGCGGGATGCCGCGGGCCGAGGTGCTGCGCCGCACCGCCGCCGCGCTGGTGTCGGCCAACCGGCTCGAGCGCGCCGTCGCGTTCGCGCGCGAGGCGGTCGACACGTGGCCGGCCGACGACCCCGTCGGACAGGCGGCGATGCTGGGCGAGCTGGCGACGACCGAGTTCCAGTCCGGCGTCTCGGACGGCACCGGAAGCATCGAGCGCGCGCTGCGGATCCTCGGCGACGATCCGCGCCACGACGTGCAGCGGGCGGGACTGCTCGTCACCTCGGCCCGCGTGCAGATGATGGGCGGCGACCAGCGCGTGGGCCGTGAGATGGCGCTCGTCGCCCAGGCCACCGCCGAACCGGCCGCGGCCGCCGGCGACCCGGAGGCCCGCGAGCTCGTCGCCCACGCGATGCTCATCGCGGCGACGTGCGGCACGAGCGGCGGCGACGCCCGAGCGGTGGCGGACTTCGAATCCGCGCGCCCCTTCGCCGAGGGGTTCGTACGCGCGATGATGCGGTACTTCATCAACTACTCCAACTCGCTCATGCTGGTCGGGCGGTACGACGAGGCGGTCGCCGTCGCTCACGAGGGCATGGCGTACGCCCGCGCGCATCGCTCCGATCGCGGCGTCCTGGCGATGGTCGAGGCGAACACGATCGAGGCGCTCATGTACGCCGGCGAGCTGCGGGCGGCTGCCGAGATGGGCGCCGGGCTGCTGCCGATGATCGAGCCGAGCCTGTACTCCGCGTTCCTGCGCGAGCGACAGGTCTGCCTCGCGCTGTGGCGAGGCCGCGTGGGCGAGGCGGAGGACGCACTGGCGGCGGCGCGCGAGGAGCTGGATGCGTTCGGCGCGTACGAGTTCCAGACGCGACTCGGCCTGGCGTACGACCGCGGCCTGCTCGCCCTGGAACGCGGCGACGCGCGCGCCGCGCTCGGTCATGCCGAGGCCGCACTGCGCTCCCAGGGCTCCGCCGCGCTCGCGCTGCCGTTGACGTCGGTCGCCGCCCGTGCGGTCGCGATGCTGCGCGAGCAGGGCGAGGACGCCGACATCGCGCCGTACCGCGCTGTGGTCGGCGCCTGGGCGGACTGGCCGGTGGCGCCGCTGTGGGCGGCCGTGTTCACCGCGGAGCTCGGAGAGGGCTCATGGGAGGCCGCGACCGACGGCGTGGGCCCCGCCTACGCGCGTGCCTATGGGCGCGTGCGGCACGGCGAGGAGCTGCTCGCGGCGGGCGACCGCGCCGCCGCCCGCGACGTGCTGGCCGGTGCGGCGGCGTACGCCGGCGAGATCGGCGCCGAGGGGCTCGCACGGCGCGCGAACGACGTGCTCACGGATGCCGGCCTCACGGGTGCCTCGTCGCATTCGGCCCTCACCGCCCGCGAGGAGCAGGTGCTCGAGCTCGTCGCCGAGGGCCTGAGCAACGGTCAGATCGCGGAGCGCCTGTACATCAGCTCCAAGACGGTCTCGGTGCACGTGTCGGCGATCCTGCGCAAGCTGGATGCGCCCTCGCGCGCCGCCGCCGCCGCCATCCACCGCCGCAGCGCCGCGTGACGCGGCATCCCGTCCCCCGCTGTGGGGCGAGGATCAGATGAAGTACTCGGGTGTGGTCAGCAGCGCGCGCGTGTCGTCGCCGACGCGGCGGGCGCGCGGCTTCGCGGGCACGCCGACCAGCACGCTGTCGGCGGGCGCATCCTTGGTGACCACGGCGTTCGCGCCGATGACCGAGCCCTCGCCGATCGTGATCGGGCCGAGGACCTTCGCCCCGGCGCCGATCGCCACGCCGTCCTCGATCGTGGGGTGGCGCTTGCCGCCCTCACGCTGACGTCCGCCGAGCGTGACCCCGTGGTAGAGCATGACGTCGTCGCCGACCTCGGCGGTCTCGCCGATCACGACGCCCATGCCGTGGTCGATGAAGAAGCGGCGGCCGATCGTGGCGCCCGGGTGGATCTCGATGCCGGTGAGCCAGCGCGTGACCTGCGATCCGGCGCGTGCGACGAACCGGAAGTCGCGGACCCAGAGCGCGTGCCACACGCGGTGCGCCCAGATGGCGTGGAGGCCGGGGTACAGCACGGCGATCTCGATGCCCGAACGGGCGGCGGGGTCGCGGAGCTTGGCGGCGGCCACATCCTCGCGGACGCGGGCGAGGAATCCGATGCGCACGTCGGTCACTTCGCCCCCTCCTCCGGGTCGCGCAGGTGCGCGTACAGGGCGGTCGACAGGTACCGTTCGCCCGAGTCGGGCACGATGACGACGAACCGCTTTCCGGCCGACTCGGGACGTGCGGCGATCTCCAGGGCCGCCGCCACGGCGGCGCCCGCCGACATGCCGGCGAGGATGCCCTCGCGGGTCGCGAGGTCGCGGGCGACACGGATCGCGTCGTCGAACTCGGCGTCGAACACCTCGTCGACGACCGACCGGTCGAGCACGTCGGGCACGAAGTTCGGTCCGATGCCCTGGATGCGGTGACCCCCCGCGCGACCCTCCGAGAGCACGGGCGAGTCTTTCGGCTCGACGAGGACCACCTTCACGTCGGGGTTGCGCTGCTTGAGCACCTGCCCCACGCCGGTGATGGTCCCGCCGGTGCCCGAACCTGCCACGAACACGTCGACGTGACCGTCGGTGTCGCGCCAGATCTCCTCGGCCGTGGTGCGGCGATGGATCGCGGCGTTCGCCTCGTGCTCGAACTGGCGGGCCAGCACCGCGCCCGGGCGCTCGGCGGCGATGCGCTGCGCGGTCTCGACGGCCTCGGTCATGCCCTTGTACGGGTCGGTGAGGACGAGCTCGGCCCCGTAGGCCTTCAGCAGCGCACGGCGCTCCTTCGACATGGACGCGGGCATCGTCAGCACCACCTTGTAGCCGCGCGCGGCGCCGATGAGTGCCAGCGCGATGCCGGTGTTGCCGCTCGTGGACTCGACGATCGTGCCGCCCGGCTGCAGCGCGCCGGACTGCTCGGCCGCCTCGATCAGGGCGTAGCCGAGGCGGTCCTTCACCGAAGAGCCGGGGTTGTAGAACTCGAGCTTGACGAGGATCTCCGCGTCGAGACCCTCGGTGAGCGCGTTGAGCCGGACCAGCGGCGTCTCGCCGAACGCGGTGGTGATGTCGGGATGGATGCCGGGCACGGGTGCTCCCAGTGTGTCGAGGTGCGGCGGACAAGACGACGACGGCGCGACGGCGTCCGAACGGGTCGGAATGCGGTCGCGCCGTCGTCGTGACGGGTCAATCTTCGCGCAGATCCTCGAAGAGCGCGGTCGACAGGTAGCGCTCGCCCGTGTCGGGCGTGACGACGACGATCTTCTTGCCGGCGTTCTCGGGGCGCTTGGCCAGCTGGATGGCGGCCCACACCGCGGCACCGCTGGAGATGCCGACGAGGATGCCCTCGTTCGCCGCGAGAGCGCGCGACGTCGAGATGGCGTCCTCGAACTCGACCGTCACGACCTCGTCGTAGACGGTGGTGTCGAGGATCGGCGGCACGAAGTTGGGGCCGATGCCCTGGATCTTGGCAGGGCCGGGCGTGCCGGTCGACAGCAGCGGCGAGGCCGACGGCTCGACGGCGACGACGCGCACGTCGGGCTTGCGCTCCTTGAGCACCTGGCCGACGCCCGTGATGGTGCCGCCCGTGCCGACGCCGGCGACGAAGATGTCGACGTCGCCGTCGGTGTCGCGCCAGATCTCCTCGGCGGTGGTCTTGCGGTGGATGAGGCGGTTCGCCTCGTTCTCGAACTGCTTGGCGAGGATCGCGCCCGGCGTCTCGGCGGCGATGCGCTCGGACTCGGCGACGGCGTTCTTCATGCCGCCCGCGGGGTCGGTGAGCACGAGCTGGGCGCCGAAGGCCTTCAGCAGCAGGCGGCGCTCGACCGACATCGACGACGGCATGGTCAGGATGACCTTGTAGCCGCGTGCGGCGCCGACCAGGGCGAGCGCGATGCCGGTGTTGCCGCTGGTGGCCTCGACGATCGTGCCGCCGGGCTGCAGCGCACCCGACGCCTCGGCGGCGTCGACGATGGCGATGCCGAGACGGTCCTTGACGCTCGAGCCCGGGTTGTAGAACTCGAGCTTGGCGTAGACCTCGGCCCCGGCGCCGTCCGTCACGCGGTTGAGGCGGACCAGCGGGGTGTTGCCGAAAGCAGCGGTGATATCGGAGTGGATGCCGGGCATGTCGGGCCTTTCGCAGGGTTCACGGCAGATCGGACCCAGCCTAGGACCCGGGATCCGATGTGAGTCCTTGTGTGACGGGTGCGCGAAATAGAGTGGGTCGGTCATGACTTCCTCCATCCCCGCCCTGCCTCTCGCCGAGGCGCTCCGCCGCGCCGTCGACCGCCTCGCCGCTGCCGGGGTGCCCGATGCGGCCGTCGACGCCGAGCTCCTCGTCGGCTTCGTGCTGGGCACCGGGCGCGGGGGAGTGCAGGCCGCGGCCATCCGCGGCGACGCGCTGTCGGCCGAGGACGCCGAGCGCCTCGACGGCCTCGTCGCGCGCCGCGCGACGCGCGAGCCGCTGCAGCACCTCACCGGCACGGCGCCGTTCCGCCACCTGGAGCTGCGGGTCGGCCCCGGCGTCTTCGTGCCCCGGCCCGAGACCGAGATGGTGGCGCAGCTGGCGATCGACGCGCTGCGGGAGGCGGCATCCCCGTCTCCGATCGCGGTCGATCTCGGCTCCGGCTCCGGCGCGATCGCCCTCGCGATGGCCACCGAGGTGCCCCACGCCGAGGTGTACGCCGCCGAGAACTCCGTCGACGCGTTCGTGTGGACGAAGGAGAACTTCGATCACGTCGGGGCCGGCAACGCGCACCTGGCGTTCATCGACCTCGCCCACGCCTTCCCGGAGCTCGACGGCACCGTCTCGGTCGTCGCGTCGAACCCGCCGTACGTGCCGGACGAAGCGATCCCGCGCGACCCGGAGGTGCGGTTCTTCGACCCGCCGGCGGCGCTCTACGGCGGCGCGGACGGCCTCGACGTGGTCCGCGTGCTGAGCGGCGTCGGGCTGCGACTCGCGCACCCCGGCGGCATCATCGTCATCGAGCACGGCGAGTGGCAGGGGGAGGCCATCCGCGGCATCCTCGAGGCCGACGGCTGGCGGGCCGCCGCGACGCATCCCGACCTCACGATGCGCGACCGCGCCACGACGGCGCTGCGACCATGAACGGCCGCCGGATCGCGCGGAGTTCTCGGAGCGGGCGCGGCTAAACTATCCGGCGATATGTCCCCCATCTTCGACTGCCGTGATGAGGCGCAGCTGCTCAGCGGCATGCGCCAGGCCCGCCAGGCCATCGGCCGCGGCGAGCTCGTCGTGATCCCCACCGACACCGTGTACGGCGTCGCCGCCGACGCCTTCGACCACCAGGCCGTGGCCCGGCTCCTCGCCGCGAAGGGCCGCGGACGGCAGTCGCCGCCGCCGGTGCTCGTCGCCGGCGTCGCGACGCTGCGGGCGCTGGTCGCCGAGGTGCCGGAGCCCATCGAGCGGCTCGTCGAGGAGTTCTGGCCCGGCGGGCTCACGATCGTCCTGCCCGCGCAGCCGTCGCTGTCGTGGGATCTCGGCGAGACCCGTGGCACCGTCGCGGTGCGCATGCCCGCGCACCGGATCGCGCTCGAGCTGCTCGAAGAGACCGGCCCGCTCGCGGTGTCCAGCGCCAACCTCACCGGCATGGCGGCCGGCATCACGCCCGAGGACGCCCGCGACATGCTGCAGGACAGCGTCGCGGTGTACCTCGGCGACGGCCCGTCCAAGGACGGCATCCCCTCGACCATCATCGACGCGACGAGCCTGGTGGGGTCGGCAGCGCCGGCGACCGGCGACGACGCCGACGCCCGGCCCGTGCCGAGCGTCAAGGTGCTGCGCGACGGCGCAGTCACGCGTGCGCAGCTGCGTGGCGTGCTCGGCGATCTGCTCGAGCCCGATCCGGACGCGCAGCCGGAGCCGGACGGCTCGTGAAGCAGTACGTCTTCACGATCATCCTGACCGCCGCCGTCACCTTCATCCTGTCGTGGGCGGTGTGGCGGCTCAGCCTCAGGTACAAGCTGTACCCCGGCATCCGTGAGCGCGACGTCCACAAGACGCCGACGCCCCGCCTGGGCGGAATCGCCATGTTCCTGGGCGTCGTGGCCGCGTTCGCGGTGTCGGCGCAGCATCCCTTCTTCGACATCGTGTGGGCGCAGCCGCAGCAGATCTACGCGCTGCTGGGCGCGACGGCGCTGATCGTCATCATCGGCGTGGCCGACGACCTGTGGGACCTCGACTGGATGATCAAGCTCGGCGCGCAGTTCCTCGCCGCCGGAGTGATCGCCTGGTTCGGACAGCTGCAGATCTACTCGCTGCCGATCGGCGGGCTCGCGATCGGATCGAGCTGGGTGAGCTTCACCCTCACGGTCTTCTCGATCGTGGTCGTGATGAACGCGGTCAACTTCATCGACGGGCTCGACGGGCTCGTCGCAGGCGTGTGCCTCATCGCCAACGGCGTCTTCTTCGCGTACTCGTACATGGTGGTGCGCGACACCGGCGCCAGCACGTTCTTCAACCTGGCCTCGTTCATAGCCGCCGTGCTCGTGGGCGCCTGCATCGGCTTCCTGCCGATGAACTGGAGCCCCGCGAAGCTCTTCATGGGGGATGCCGGGGCTCTCATGCTCGGGCTCCTCATGGCGTGCTCCGCCATCGCCCTCACCGGCAACTTCACGCCGGCCATGGTGGGCGACAACGACGAGTTCGGCCGCTCGCAGCTCCTGGGTGCGTTCATCCCCATCCTGCTGCCGGTGGTGGTCGTCCTCCTGCCGCTGCTGGACTTCGGGCTCGCCGTCGTGCGGCGCATGAGCAAGGGCAAGTCCCCGTTCTCGCCCGACCGCAAGCACCTGCACCACCGCATGCTCGACATGGGGCACTCCGACCGAGACGCCGTGCTGATCTTCTACGCGTGGACGGCCCTCGTGAGCCTGTCCGTGCTGCTGATGTACATCGGCACCACGCTCGAGTGGCCCGGCGACTACCTGTTCGGCGTCGTGTACGGCGTCGTCGGCATCGCCGCGTGCCTCGCGGTGACGTTCACGCCCTCGCGCCGCCGGCCGGTGGCCGCGGCATCCGATCCCACGCCCGAACCGGCACCCGAGCCCGGTTCTGCGCCCACCCCCGACCATCCGACCACGCCCGTTCCCGCGACCGAGGAGGCCGCCCGATGAGCGCCAGTCCCGTTTCCAGCACACCGATCCTGCGCACCGTCCTGGTGTGGTCGGGTTCGGTCACCGCCGCACTCGCCGTCGTCGGCGCGATCGTGGGTTACCTCGTCGCGGGGGTGGACGGCCTGTGGAGCGCACTGGCCGGCGTGGTCATCGCGGCGGTGTTCCTCGGGATCACGGCCGCCAGCATCCTCATCGCGAACCGGTGGTTCGGCGACGCCCTGTACGTCCCGATCTTCTTCGGCATCGTCCTCGGCGGCTGGCTCCTCAAGTTCGTCGTGTTCCTGATCGCGCTGTTCGTGCTGCGCGACCAGCCCTGGATCGTCGGCCCGGTCTTCTTCGTCGCGCTGGTCGCCAGCGTGCTCGCATCGCTCGTCATCGACGTCGTCGTGCTCATGCGCATGCGCGTGCCGGTCGTCGACGTGGAGCTTCCGACCGACCCCGAGGCGGGGGAGCGCACGGACGATTCCGGCGCGGGTGCTTGACGTTCGTCCAATGCAGGCGTAAAAGGGCCCGAGCGGATTCAGCGAGCTCTCAAGTTTGATAGGCTGAACACGCGCCCGCCCGCGTGCCCCTCACCTGCCTGAATTGGTGGAGAGTGGTGGCGGCGGAGTGACGCTCACCGACCATCGTCGCAACGGTTCTCACCGGTGCCCCGAAGCTGGAGCCAGCGCTGTCTATTCATGCTGCGACCCTGATCGCCCCCTTTGCCACGGATGAACCGCCCGTGTTCCACGGTCCGTCGATCGACGAGTTCTTCCCTCCGGTCCTCTTCGAAGCGTTCGGTGTCATCCCCGTCACGCGCATCCACCTGATCCAGTTCCTGGCGACGATCGCCATCGTGCTGATCTTCTGGCTGGGCACCCGTCGCATGCGGGTCGTGCCGGGCCGCTTCCAGAGCCTCGTCGAGATGGGCCTGGACTTCGTCCGGGTGAACATCGGCGAGGACCTGCTCGGCAAGAAGGATGCCCAGCGCTTCCTGCCGATCCTCACCACGATCTTCTTCATGGTGCTGTTCATGAACATCACGGGCATCATCCCGTTCCTGAACATCGCCGGGACGAGCATCATCGCGGTGCCGCTGCTGCTCGCGGTCGTGAGCTACGTGACCTTCATCTACGCCGGCATCAAGAAGAGCCCGAAGAACTTCTTCAAGAACTCGCTCTTCCCGTCGGGCGTCCCGTGGCCGATCTACATCATCGTGACGCCGATCGAGCTCATCTCGACGTTCATCATCCGTCCGGTCACGCTCACGCTCCGACTGCTCATGAACATGATGGTCGGCCACCTCCTTCTGGTCCTCTTCTTCGCCGCGACGCAGTTCTTCGTCGTCGAGCTCGGCGGCTGGTGGATCGCCCTCGGCGCGGGAAGCCTCGCGTTCGGTTTCGTCTTCACCCTGTTCGAAATCCTGGTGGCCGTCCTCCAGGCATACGTCTTCGCTCTTCTCACCGCGGTCTACATCCAGCTCGCGGTCGCCGAAGAGCACTGAAAGCGGGACGGCCGGAAGGCCGCCCACAACCGAAAGGAAACACCCCCGTGGACGCAACTACGGTTCTCGCAGAGCTCAGCGGCAACGTCGCGACGATGGGCTACGGCCTTGCGGCGATCGGTCCGGCCATCGGCGTGGGCATCGTCGTCGGCAAGACGATCGAGGGCGTCGCCCGCCAGCCCGAGCTCGCGGGTCGCCTGCAGGTGCTCATGTGGATCGGTATCGCCTTCACCGAGGCGCTCGCCTTCATCGGCATCGCGACCTACTTCATCTTCGTCTGATCGCCGATACACAGTCCTAAGGAGACAGGATGCTGAACGCTCTTGTCGCGTACGCGGCGGAAGAGGGGGAGACTCACAACCCCCTGCTGCCCGCGCCGTACGACATCATCTGGTCTGCCGTCTGCTTCGTCATCATCCTCTTCATCTTCTGGAAGGTCGCCCTTCCCCGGATGAAGAAGCTGCTCGACGAGCGCTCTGCGGCGATCGAGGGCAACATCGCCAAGGCCGACGAGGCCCAGCGCAAGGCCGAGGCCGCGCTCGAGGAGTACACCTCGCAGCTCGCCGAGGCGCGCAAGGAGGCCGGTGAGATCCGCGACGCCGCCCGTGAGGACGGCAAGAAGATCGTCGCCGAGGCGAAGGAGACCGCTTCGGCGGAAGCCGCACGCCTGACCTCGACCGCACACGCTCAGATCGAGGCCGAGCGCCAGACCGCGCTCGTGTCGCTGCGCAGCGAGGTGGGCACGCTCGCCCTCGACCTCGCCGGCGGCGTCATCGGCGAGACCCTGTCGGACGACGCGAAGGCCCAGGCCGTCGTCGACCGCTTCCTCGCGGAGCTCGAAGAGTCCGAAGGGGCCAAGGCGTAATGGGCAGCGCGACCACTCAGGCCCTCGCGGCGACGACCGCGGCGCTCGACGCCGCGACCGGCGTCGACCTCGACGTCGCCCGCGAGCTCTTCGCCGCGGCACGCGCCGTGGGCGACTCGTCGCAGCTGAGCGGCGCGCTGGCCGACTCCGCCGCACCGGCGGAGGCTCGCCGGCAGGTCGTGGCCGCCGTCTTCGGCCCTGCCGTGAAGCCCACGACGGCGTCGCTGCTGACGACCGCCGTCGCGCAGCGCTGGTCGAACGCCGACGACCTGATCGACGGCATCGAAGAGCTCGCGGTGCGCGCGGCGGCCGTGGCCGATGCGAACGCCGACGTCGAAGCCGAGCTGTTCGCCTTCTCGCGGACCGTGGCAGACAACCCCGAGCTCGAGCTCGCGCTCGGGAGCCGTCTCGGCGACTCCGCCGCGAAGGCCACGCTCGTCGAGTCGCTGCTGAAGGGCCGCGCGAGCGAAGAGGCGACGCTGATCGCGGCATCCCTCATCCGCCAGCCCCGTGAGCGCCGCGTGCGGCAGCTGCTGTCGCGCGCGACCAAGCTGGTCGCCGACCAGCGCGGCCGCTCCGTGGCGACGGTCGTGGCCGCAGCGCCGCTGAGCGCCGCGCAGCGCGACCGGCTCACCGCCGCGCTGACGAAGCGCTACGGCACGCGGGTCTCGCTCAACACGATCGTCGACCCGACCGTCGTCGGCGGCCTGCGCGTCCAGATCGCGGACGACGTGATCGACGCGAGCGTCTCGTCGCGTCTGGCCGACCTCCGTCAGCGGCTCGCCGGCTGACACAGACTTCCCGCCACCGGCGGAGATTTCGGGGCCGAGGCCCCATGAACGAAGGAAAACAATGGCAGATCTCTCTATCAGCCCCGACGTCATCCGTGACGCGCTGAAGGACTTCGTCGCCGCCTACGAGCCCTCGGGGGCTGCGGCCACCGAGGTCGGCACCGTCATCGACGCCGCAGACGGCATCGCGCACATCGAGGGCCTGCCGGGTGTCATGGCGAACGAGCTCGTGACGTTCGCGGACGGCACCCAGGGCCTCGCCCTCAACCTCGACGAGCACGAGATCGGCACGGTCGTGCTCGGCGACTTCGCCGGCATCGAGGCCGGTCAGCAGGTCACCCGCACGGGTGAGGTGCTGTCGGTCGCCGTCGGCGACGGCTACCTCGGCCGCGTCGTCGACCCGCTCGGCAACGCGATCGACGGCCTCGGCGAGATCGCCACCGTCGGCCGTCGCGCCCTCGAGCTGCAGGCGCCCGGCGTCATGCAACGCAAGTCGGTGCACGAGCCCCTCCAGACCGGCATCAAGGCCATCGACGCGATGATCCCGGTCGGCCGCGGCCAGCGCCAGCTCATCATCGGCGACCGCCAGACCGGCAAGACGGCGATCGCGATCGACACGATCATCAACCAGCGCTCCAACTGGGAGTCGGGCGACGTCAACAAGCAGGTCCGCTGCATCTACGTCGCGATCGGCCAGAAGGGCTCCACGATCGCCGCCGTCAAGGGCGCCCTCGAGGACGCCGGCGCGATGGAGTACACCACCATCGTCGCCGCTCCCGCCTCGGACCCCGCCGGCTTCAAGTACCTCGCGCCCTACACCGGTTCGGCCATCGGCCAGCACTGGATGTACGAGGGCAAGCACGTCCTCATCATCTTCGACGACCTGTCGAAGCAGGCCGAGGCCTACCGTGCCGTGTCGCTGCTGCTGCGCCGCCCGCCGGGCCGCGAGGCGTACCCCGGCGACGTCTTCTACCTGCACTCGCGTCTGCTCGAGCGCTGCGCGAAGCTGTCGGACGAGCTGGGCGCCGGTTCGATGACGGGTCTTCCCATCATCGAGACCAAGGCCAACGACGTCTCGGCGTACATCCCGACCAACGTGATCTCGATCACCGACGGCCAGATCTTCCTGCAGTCCGACCTGTTCAACGCCAACCAGCGTCCCGCGGTCGACGTGGGCATCTCGGTCTCTCGCGTCGGCGGTGACGCTCAGGTCAAGTCGATCAAGAAGGTCTCCGGCACGCTCAAGCTCGAGCTCGCCCAGTACCGTTCGCTCGAGGCCTTCGCGATGTTCGCCTCGGACCTCGACGCCGCATCCCGTCGTCAGCTCGCCCGTGGCGCGCGCCTGACCGAGCTGCTCAAGCAGCCGCAGTACTCGCCGTACCCGGTCGAGGAGCAGGTCGTCTCGGTCTGGGCCGGCACCAACGGCAAGCTCGACACGATCGAGGTCGAGGACGTGCTGTCGTTCGAGCGCGAGCTGCTGGACTACCTGCGTCGCAACACGACGATCCTCGACACCCTGCGTGAGACGAACGTCCTGGACGACGACACGGTCGCCGAGCTCAGCAAGAAGACGGACGAGTTCATCCTCGAGTTCCGCGCCGGCAAGGGCCAGGCGATCGGCAAGCCCGGCCACGAAGAGGTCGCGGCGGCCGAGGCCGAAGACGTGAACCAGGAGAAGATCGTCAAGGGCCGCCGCTAAGGCGGGCCTGGGCTAACAACCATGGGCGCACAACTCCGGGTCTACAAGCAGAAGATCAGTTCTGCTCAGACGACCAAGAAGATCACGAAGGCGATGGAACTCATCGCGGCTTCGCGCATCCAGAAGGCGATGGCGCGTGTGCGCGCGTCGTCGCCCTTCGCGCGTGCCGTGACGCGGGCCGTCTCCGCCGTGGCGACGCACTCCAACGTCGACCACCCGCTGACCGTCGAACGTGAGACGATCCGCCGCTCCGCCGTCGTGATCTTCTCGTCCGACCGTGGTCTGGCGGGCGCGTTCAACTCGCAGATCCTCCGTGAGGGCCTCGAGCTCGCACAGCTGCTGCGCGAGCAGGGCAAGGAGCCGGTGTTCTACCTGGTCGGCCGCAAGGCCGTCGGGTACTTCCAGTTCCGTCGCATGGAGAGTGCGGGGGAGTGGACGGGCGACACCGACACGCCGCACTTCTCCACCGCGGAAGAGATCGCGGCGGCGCTGCTCGACGCGTACGACCGCGGCGGCGACAGCGGCGGCGTCGACGAGATCCACCTCGTCTACAACCGCTTCGTCAGCATGATGACGCAGTCTCCTGAGACCGTCCGCATGCTGCCGCTGGAGGTCGTCGAGGCCGAAGAGGAGTCTTCGGCCCAGGTCTACCCGCTCTACGAGTTCGAGCCGGATGCCGCGACGGTCCTCGACGCGCTCCTGCCGGTGTACATCCAGAGCCGCGTGTTCAACGCCCTGCTGCAGTCGTCGGCCGCGAAGCACGCCGCGACGCAGAAGGCGATGAAGTCCGCGAGCGACAACGCCGACAAGCTCATCACCGACTACACGCGCCTGCGCAACAACGCGCGCCAGGCCGAGATCACGCAGCAGATCGCCGAGATCGTCGGCGGCGCCGACGCTCTGTCCTCCGGCAAGTGACCCGCTGCGCAAAGACCACACGAAAGAGAAGAAGCCATGAGCCTCACCGCTGAGAAGACCGCGACCGCGGTCGGACGCGTCGCGCGCGTCACCGGCCCGGTCGTCGACATCGAGTTCCCGCACGACGCGATCCCCGACATCTACAACGCGCTGAAGACCACGATCACCATCGGCGACGAGTCGAGCGAGATCACGCTCGAGGTCGCCCAGCACCTCGGCGACGACCTCGTCCGCGCCATCTCGCTGAAGCCCACCGACGGCATGGTCCGCGGCCAGGAAGTGCGCGACACCGGCGGCCCCATCACGGTCCCCGTCGGCGACGTCACCAAGGGAAAGGTGTTCAACGTCACGGGTGACGTCCTCAACGCCGCTCCGGGCGAGACCGTCGAGGTCACCGAGCGGTGGGGCATCCACCGCCAGGCGCCGTCGTTCGACCAGCTCGAGTCCAAGACCGAGATGTTCGAGACCGGCATCAAGTCGATCGACCTTCTCACCCCGTACGTGCAGGGTGGAAAGATCGGCCTCTTCGGCGGTGCCGGCGTCGGCAAGACGGTCCTCATCCAGGAGATGATCCAGCGCGTCGCGCAGGACCACGGTGGTGTGTCGGTGTTCGCCGGTGTCGGCGAGCGCACCCGTGAGGGCAACGACCTCATCGGTGAGATGGAGGAGGCGGGCGTCTTCGACAAGACCGCTCTCGTCTTCGGCCAGATGGACGAGCCGCCGGGGACGCGTCTGCGCGTCGCCCTGTCGGCGCTGACGATGGCGGAGTACTTCCGCGACGTCCAGAAGCAGGACGTGCTGCTGTTCATCGACAACATCTTCCGCTTCACGCAGGCCGGTTCCGAGGTCTCGACGCTGCTCGGCCGCATGCCCTCCGCCGTGGGCTACCAGCCGAACCTCGCCGACGAGATGGGTGTGCTCCAGGAGCGCATCACCTCGACGCGCGGTCACTCGATCACCTCGCTGCAGGCGATCTACGTCCCCGCCGACGACTACACCGACCCGGCGCCGGCGACCACGTTCGCGCACCTCGATGCCACCACCGAGCTCTCGCGTGAGATCGCGTCGAAGGGTCTGTACCCCGCCATCGACCCGCTCACCTCGACGAGCCGCATCCTGGACCCGCGCTACATCGGCGAGGACCACTACCGCGTGGCCACCGCCGTGAAGCAGATCCTCCAGAAGAACAAGGAGCTGCAGGAGATCATCGCGATCCTCGGTGTCGACGAGCTCTCGGAAGAGGACAAGATCGTCGTCGCCCGCGCGCGCCGCATCCAGCAGTTCCTCTCGCAGAACACCTACATGGCGAAGAAGTTCACCGGTGTCGAGGGTTCGACGGTTCCGATCAAGGAGACCATCGAGTCGTTCGACGCGATCGTCAAGGGCGAGTTCGACCACGTCGCCGAGCAGGCGTTCTTCAACGTCGGCGGCATCTCCGACGTCGAGGAGCAGTGGGCGCGCATCCAGAAGGAGAACGGCTGACATGCCGCTCAACGTCAGCCTCGTCTCCGCGGACGCGGAGGTCTGGTCGGGTGAAGCCTCGCTCGTGGTCGCCAAGACCGTCGAGGGCGAGATCGGCTTCATGACCGGACACGAGCCGGTGCTCGCGATCCTGGCCGAGGGTCAGGTGCGCATCACCGAGACCTCGGGCACGAAGATCATCGCGAACGCGCAGGACGGCTTCCTCTCGATGGAGGGCGACGACCTCACCATCGTCGCGGGGAACGCCGCGCTGATCTCCTGATCGCACAGCGACAACCGCACTCGGCCGGTCCCTTCGGGGATCGGCCGAGTCGTTTTCTGCCGCAGAGACCGCCCTTCGCCTGAGAATCCGAGAAGCCCATGCTGATCCTGCTGCCGCCGTCCGAGACCAAGCGTCCCGGCGGCGCCGGGCGCCCGTTCGACGCGTCGGGTCTCGCCCTGCCGGCGCTCGCGCCGCAGCGCAGCGCCGTCGTCGACGCGCTCATCGCGCTGTCGGCGGACGAGGACGCCGCCGCGCGCGTGCTGAAGCTCGGGCCGAAGCAGCGGAGCGAGGTGGCCGTGAACGCCGCGCTGCGCGACGCCCCGACGATGGCCGCGGTGGACCGCTACACCGGTGTGCTCTTCGACGCGCTGGATGCGGCATCCCTCCCGTCCGCCTCACGCCGCTGGCTGGGAGCGCACGTCCTCGTCCACTCGGCACCGTTCGGGCCCGTGGGGGCGCTCGACCCGATCCCCGCCTACCGGCTGGGTGCAGGCACCTCGCTGCCCGGCGTGCCGGCGCTCCGACGGGTGTGGGCCGAGGCGGTGTCGGCCGCGCTCGGGGACCGCGACCCGCGCTTCGTTCTCGACCTGCGCTCCGAGGCGTACGTCGCGCTCGGACCCGTGCCCGACGGCATCCCGACCCGCTACGTGCGCGTCGTGAGCGAGGCGACCGACGGCGCGGTGCGTGCCCTCAACCACTTCAACAAGCACGCGAAGGGCGCGCTGGTTCGCCGCCTCGCCGACGAGCGTCCGCGCATCTCGTCCGCCGCGGGCTTCGTGCGATGGGCGGATGCCGCCGGCCTGCGCGTCCGCGAGTCCGCCGTCGGCGAGCTCGAACTGTTCGCCTGACGCGTCGCCGGGCCCAGGCGCCGGTCGCCGAGCCCGTCGAGGCGTCAGCGCTTGGTGTGCTGGGCGGTGCGCTCGGTGTTCTCGGCGATCGCGATCAGGGCGACCACGCCCTCGATGATGAACCGGAGCAGGATGATCGCGAGGAACGTCAGCACCGGCACGACGATGATCGTCGCGATGAGCGCGCTGATGCCGGCTCCGGGGTTGAACCACATCATCGAGATGCCGCTCAGGATGCCGCCCACGAAGTACACGACGAATCCGATGCCGATCGCGATGAGGCCGACGAGGTAGAACACGCTCGCGAGGCGCCGTGTGATGAACGTGCGGAACGACAGGTCGAACAGCGCCGCGAAGAACCCACGGCCGACGTCGGCGGCTTCGCCGACGACCGGCGGGACTCCGGTGTCGTCCGGGTCGGAGGCCGTGGCGGCGGGCGCCGGGGCCGGCGCACTCGCGGCGGCGGCTGCTGCGGACTGGTCGGGCAGCGGCGGGGGAGTGGCGGCGGACGGGGTCGGGTCGGTCATGGATGGCCCTTCGGTCGGGGAATTGTGCTCAGGCTATCCACCGTCGCCCAGAGGGGCTATCCCCCCTTTACGTCACGAATGCTGACAGGAAGCTGAGAGCGTCGATAGCATGTGTCGAGCGGGGCAGGTGCCCCGCGGGCGTGCCGACAATGCGCCCACCCGACTCTCTTGGAGGTCGCACCATGGATTCGTACGACGACAGCGGGTATGGGAGCGTCTGGGCGTTCCTGATCCTCGCTCCGCTCTTCTTCCTGTTCGCCGTAGCCGCCTACATCATCGGCTCCTGGTTCCTCATGAAGATCTTCGAGAAGGCGGGAGTGCAGGGCAAGTGGCGCGCCTGGGTGCCGTTCTACAACACGCTGATCTTCGTCAAGCTCGGCGACCTCAACCCGTGGTGGCTGCTGATCCTGTGGGGTGGCACAGCCGTTCTCGGCTGGGTGCCGGTCCTGGGCTGGCTCATCGGCCTCGCGGCCTTCCTGTACTCGCTCGCCGCGGCCTGGCGCATCGGACTGAAGCTGCAGAAGGAGGCCGTCTGGCTGATCCTCTACTTCTTCCTCGCGATCGTGTGGCTCGGTATCAACGCCTTCGACCGCTCCCGCTGGAACACCGCGATCCCCGCCGCTCCGTGGGCGGGCAACTTCCTCGCCGACAAGACCGTCTGGGCCGGTGTGCCCAGCCAGGTTCCCGCGGCCGGCTACCCGGCCAACCCCGCCACCGCACCGGGCGCCCCGGCCGGCTACCAGCCGCCGGCGGGCTACACCGCGCCGCCTGCGCCGCCGGCGGGCTACACGCCTCCGCCGGCTCCGCCCGCGGCTCCCGCCGCGCAGCCGCCGGTGACGCCTCCGGCTCCGCCCGCCGCGCAGCCGCCGGTCACGCCTCCGGCTCCGCCCGCCGCGCAGCCGCCGGTCACGCCTCCGGCTCCGCCCGCCGCGCCCCAGGCGCCCGCGGCCACCGAGCCGCCGGCGACCGAGCCGCCAGCCGCGCCGGAAGCCCCCGAGGCACCCAAGGAGTGATCTCGACGGAACAGCCCCTCGCCTTCGGGTGAGGGGCTGTTCCGTGCTCGCGGCCTCGGCGGACCCCGGCGGAGAGCCCTCCGCAGCGGGGATAACGTGGAGGCATGACCCCCACTGTTCCGCTGCGCCGTGTCGGCGCGTCCGGCCTGCTCGTGTCCGCCGTCGGCCTCGGCTGCAACAACTTCGGCCGTGAAGGCACCCGCACCGAGACGCTCGAGGGCACGCGCGCCGTCCTCGATGCCGCGATCGACGCCGGCATCACGTTCCTCGACACCGCCGACATGTACGGCGGGCAGCCGGGACTGTCCGAGACGCTCATGGGCGAGGCGCTGCAGGGGCGTCGCGATCAGGTGATCCTCGCGACGAAGTTCGGGCATCCGGGGCGCGACATGGGCTACCCGTTGTCGGGTGCAAAGGGCTCGCGGTCGTACATCCGACGCGCGGTCGAGGCATCCCTCACCCGCCTGCGGACCGACTGGATCGACCTGTACCAGCTGCACGTGCCCGACAACGACACGCCGATGGAGGAGACCCTCGACACCCTCGGCGACCTCGTGCGCGAGGGCAAGGTGCGCTACATCGGCCACTCGAACTTCTCGGGCTGGCAGATCGCCGAGGCGCACTTCACCGCCCTCATGCGCCGCGGCGTGCCCTACATCTCGGCGCAGAACCAGTACAGCCTGCTGTCGCGCGGGTCTGAGCGCAACGTGCTGCGGGCGGTCGAGCGATACGGCCTCGGGTTCTTCCCCTACTTCCCGCTGCACAACGGACTGCTCACCGGCAAGTTCACGCGCGACGACGCCCCGGTCGACTCCCGCATCATGCGCCAGCGCGCGAACCTCTATTACGAGGCGCCCTGGGACGACCTCGAGGCGTACCAGGCGTTCTGCGACGAGCGCGGCATCACGATGCTCCAGGCCACGTTCGGGTGGCTGCTGTCGCATCCGTCGCTGTCGAGCGTCATCGCCGGCGCCACCACGCCCGAGCAGGTGCGCGCGAACGCCGAGGCGGCCACCGCGTGGACGCCGACCGAGGCCGATCTGCAGCTGCTGGACGGCTTGTTCCCCCCGCCGGAGGCCGCGGCCTGAGCCGTCTCCCGGCGGCCGTGTCACGGCCGCCGGGGCCCGCCGGGGCGCGGTGCGCGGGCGCTGTCGCGGAGTTCGCCGACGGCGTACGCGCCGGGTTGTCGGCGATGCGCGGGCAGGCGTAGCGCCACTTCTCGTGCGCGGTCCGTGAAGCGGGCGAAGCCGCGCGCCGGAAAGGACCGCCGTGCTCGGGAAGCTCCTGGGGCGATATCTCCGCCCCGCCTGGCTGCTCATCGTGGCCGTGGTGGTGTTCCAGCTGGCCCAGTCGATCGCATCGCTGTGGCTGCCGACGCTGAACGCCGACATCATCGACCAGGGAGTCGTCCAGGGCGACATCCCGTACATCTGGCGGACGGGCGGCGTCATGCTGCTCGTGAGCCTCGCGCAGGTGATCTGCTCGATCATCGCGGTGTACTTCGGATCGCGCCTGGCCATGGGGATCGGCCGCGACATGCGCGGCGATCTCTTCCATCGCGTCGTCGCCTTCTCGCAGCGCGAGGTCGGCCAGTTCGGGGCCCCCTCGCTGATCACGCGCAACACGAACGACGTGCAGCAGGTGCAGATGCTCGTGCAGGTGTCGGCGACGCTCATGGTCTCGGCGCCGATCCTGGCGATCGGCGGCGTGATCATGGCGATCCGACAGGATGTCGGGCTGTCGTGGCTGATGGCGGTGTCGATCCCGGTGCTGCTCATCATCGTCGGGCTGATCGTGACCCGCATGGTGCCGGCCTTCACGCAGATGCAGAAGCGGATCGACCGGGTCAACCAGATCATGCGGGAGCAGCTCTCGGGCATCCGCGTCGTGCGCGCCTTCGTGCGCGAGCGCGAGGAGCGCGCGCGATTCGCCAAGGCCAGCGACGATGTCAAGGACACGGCGCTGCGAGCCGGCAACCTGATGGCGCTGATGTTCCCCGCGGTCATGCTCGTGATGAACCTCTCGAGCGTCGCGGTGATCTGGTTCGGTGCGTTCCAGGTCCAGGACAACGGGGTGCAGATCGGTACGCTGTTCGCCTTCCTCAACTACCTCATGCAGATCCTCATGGGCGTCATGATGGCGACGTTCATGTTCGTGATGATCCCGCGCGCGGCCGTGTGTGCGAACCGCATCGGCGAGGTGCTCGAGACCGAGCCGTCGGTGTCGGCGCCGGCGGTGGCGGCATCCGCTCCCGCACCTGTCGGCCGCGTCGAGTTCGACCACGTCGACTTCGCCTACCCGGGTGCTGAGGACGCGGTGCTGCACGACCTCAGCTTCTCGATCGAGCCCGGTACGACGACAGCGATCATCGGCTCGACCGGGTCGGGCAAGACGACTCTCGTGAGCCTCGTGCCCCGACTGTTCGACGTCACTTCCGGCGCGGTGCGCGTGGACGGCGTCGACGTGCGCGAGTACGACCCGGACGAGCTGTGGACGCGCGTCGGACTCGTGCCGCAGCGCGCGTTCCTGTTCTCGGGCACGGTGGCGTCGAACCTGCGGTACGGCGACCACGACGCGACTGACGAGCAGCTGTGGGATGCGCTGGAGCTCGCGCAGGGCGCCGACTTCGTGCGGGCGATGCCCGACGGCCTCGAGTCGCAGATCGCGCAGGGCGGCACGAATGTGTCGGGCGGTCAGCGGCAGCGGCTGGCGATCGCGCGGGCGCTCGTCAAGCGTCCCGAGGTCTACATCTTCGACGACTCGTTCTCGGCGCTGGACCTGCGGACGGATGCCGCCCTCAGGCGTGCGCTCGACACGCACCTGCCCGACGCGACACGGCTCGTTGTCGCGCAGCGCGTGTCGACCATCCAGCACGCAGATCAGATCGTGGTGCTCGACCACGGTCGGATCGTCGGGATCGGCGTGCACGACGACCTCGTCGAGACGTGCGAGACGTACCGCGAGATCGTGGAATCGCAGCTCGCGGCGGAGGCGGCGGCATGAGCGGCCAGCAGAGTTCGGCGCCGGCGCGTCCGGCCGGCCCCGGTGGTCGCGGTCCCTTCGGCGGCGGCGCGGGCGCCCCCGCGGCCAAGGCCCAGAACTTCGGCCCCAGTGCCAAGCGCCTGCTCGGCACGCTGCGCTCGGACACGCCGCGGCTGATCGGCGTGCTCGTGCTCGGCATCCTGTCGGTCACGCTGTCGGTGATCGGTCCGAAGCTCCTCGGCGAGGGCACGAACGTGGTGTTCGCCGGGTTCATCTCGCTCCAGGTCCCGGCGGGGGTGACCAAGCAGCAGGTCATCGACCAGCTCGTCGCGTCGGGAAACCAGGACCAGGCGAACATGATCTCGGCGATGGACTTCGTGCCGGGCGCGGGGATCGACTTCGACCAGCTGGCGTGGATCCTCTCGGCCGTGCTCGCGGTGTACCTCTTCTCGAGTGTGTTCGGGTGGCTGCAGGCCCGCATCCTCAACGGCATCGTGCAGCGCGCGATGCACCGGCTGCGCCTGCAGGTCGAGGACAAGATCCACCGCCTGCCGCTGTCGTACTTCGACCGCGTGCAGCGCGGCGAGCTGCTGAGCCGCGTCACCAACGACGTCGACAACATCGGGCAGACGATGCAGCAGACGCTGTCGCAGCTGGTCATCTCGCTGCTGACGGTCATCGGCGTGCTGGTCATGATGTTCGTCATCTCGCCGCTCCTGGCGGTCATCGCGCTCGTCACGATCCCGCTGACGCTCCTCATCACGGTGCTGGTGGCGCGACGGTCGCAGAAGCTCTTCGTGCAGCAGTGGGCGCACACGGGCGTGCTCAACGCCCGTGTCGAGGAGACGTTCTCCGGCCACTCGATCGTGAAGGTGTTCGGCCACCAGCAGGAGGTCGAGGCGGACTTCCTGCGCGAGAACGAGCAACTGTACCGTGCGAGCTTCGGCGCGCAGTTCCTGTCGGGCGTGATCATGCCCGCCATGATGTTCATCGGCAACCTGGTCTACGTCGCGATCGCGGTCGTCGGCGGCCTGCAGGTGGCCGCGGGACTCATGACGATCGGCGACGTGCAGGCGTTCATCCAGTACTCGCGCCAGTTCACGCAGCCGCTCAGCCAGCTCGGGTCGATGGCGAACCTGCTGCAGTCTGGCGTCGCGAGCGCCGAGCGCGTGTTCGAGCTGCTCGACGAGGACGAGCAGACTCCCGACGACGAGGACGCCCAGACCGTGGGCGACACCGCGAGCCGACTGGAGTTCGAGGACGTCTCGTTCCGGTACGTCGACGACAAGCCGCTGATCGACGGGCTGACCCTCGCGGCGCGCCCGGGGAGCACGGTCGCGATCGTCGGTCCGACAGGTGCCGGCAAGACGACGCTGGTGAACCTCATCATGCGGTTCTACGACGTCGATTCGGGGCGCATCACGCTCGACGGCGTCGACACGCTGCACATGACGCGGGACGACCTGCGCCGCCGCACCGGCATGGTGCTGCAGGACACGTGGCTGTTCGCCGGCACGATCCGCGAGAACATCCTCTACGGACGACCCGACGCCTCCGAGGAGGAGCTGGTCGCGGCCGCGACCGCCGCCTACGTCGACAGGTTCGTGCACGCGCTGCCGGACGGGTACGACACGCTGCTCGACGACGAGGCCACCAATCTCAGCGTCGGCGAGCGTCAGCTCGTCACGATCGCGCGCGCGTTCCTCGCCGATCCGCGCATCCTGATCCTCGACGAGGCGACGTCGTCGGTCGACACGCGCACCGAGCTGCTCATCCAGCGTGCGATGTCGCGGCTGCGCGAGGACCGGACCGCGTTCGTCATCGCCCACCGGCTCTCGACGATCCGCGATGCCGATCTCATCCTGGTGATGGAGAACGGCGCGATCGTCGAGCAGGGCTCGCATGACGAGCTGCTCGCTGCGAAGGGCGCCTACTGGCGCCTGTACAACGCGCAGTTCGAGGGCGCCATCGACGAGGACGAGCCGCTCGCGGTCGCCACGGTGCCGCTCGGCCCGCCGCCGACCACGACGCAGATCGTCGTCGACGCACTCGCCGAGTCCGAGGACGCGACGGAGTGACCCACTAGTATGTGAAGACGCGGGGCCGCCCGGTCTCGATGCCGTCGATCGGGAGGACAGGGCGTGCCTGAGGTATCCACCCAATCGCGCACCGTCCCGGTTCCCGGTGGCGTGCTCGAGCTCTCATGGGCCGCGGCGACCGACACCGGTCGTCGCCGAGAGGTGAATCAGGACGCGTTCTTCGCGGACTACCCGCTGTTCGTCGTCGCCGACGGCATGGGCGGGCACGTCGGCGGCGAGATCGCGAGCGCGAGTACCATCGAGCGCCTCACGGCGGTCGCCGATGCGGGCCTCGTGAACCCGAAGACGATCGAGAAGGCGCTCGCCCGTGCGGTGAAGGACATCGCGTCGCATCCGGAGGCGACCGACGACGGCACCGGGACGACGGTGACCGGCGTCTTCCTCGACACGACCGGCGAGGCGGCCCACTGGGTGACGCTCAAC
Source organism: Microbacterium sp. NPDC058389 (assembly GCF_042722305.1). Classification (NCBI taxonomy): domain Bacteria; kingdom Bacillati; phylum Actinomycetota; class Actinomycetes; order Micrococcales; family Microbacteriaceae; genus Microbacterium; species Microbacterium sp. NPDC058389. The sequence continues at coordinate 173,531 of NZ_JBHXJQ010000007.1, read as the reverse complement.
ATCGGCGACTCCCGCGTGTACCTCGTGCGCGACGGCGCGATCGTGCAGATCACGACCGACCACTCCGTCGTGCAGGAGCTCGTCGCCGCCGGCCGCCTGAGTCCCGAAGAGGCCGAGAACCACCCGTACGGCAACGTCATCACGCGTGCCGTCGGGCCGAGCGACGGCGTGAAGCCGGACTACGTCCGCCTCGACGTCGCCGACGGCGACCGCTTCGTGATCTGCTCCGACGGCCTGACCAAAGAGCTGACCGACTACGGCATCCGGCACTTCCTCGACGAGAACGCCGACCCGGCCGCCGCCGTGACGGCGATGCTCGAGGCCGCGCTCGAGAACGGCGGGCGCGACAACATCACGATCGTCGTGCTCGACGTCAAAGACCCTGCCGCGGCCCGCGAGCGCGACGACGCGGCCGACGCAGCGGACGCCGACACCGGACCCATCGACGTGGATGCCGCGGCCGCCGCCGCCGCGGACGGCGCGGCCTCCTCCACAGACGACGACTGACGCGGGTTCTCCCCAGGACCGCGCTCGTGCTGCCCGCGGTCGCCGGCCGGGGAGTGGACTGTGGGGGTGCGACCGACTCCCCGCTCCCTCTCGCCCGTCGACGTCGTGCCGCGCGACGGCTTCCCCGCGAGCCTGCCGGACGATGAGGCGCTGACGCTTCCTGCAGCGTGGACGGCCCCCGCCCGCCCTCCGCTGCCGTTCGTCGCCGCCGTCGTGCCGGTCGTCGGAGCCGTCGCCCTGTGGCTCTTCACCGGTTCGGCCTTCTCGCTGTGGTTCGCCCTGCTCGGCCCCCTGATCGCGGCAGCGACGCTGCTCGATGCACGGCGAGTCGCACGTCGCGACGGGCGACGCGCCGCGGTCGATGCGGCGCGGGCCCGTGCGCGCGTGGCGGCCACGGTGACCGTGCGCCACGACGCCGAGCGCGCCCAGCTGTGGGTGCGCCATCCCGACGTCGCACGGTTCGACGTCCGCGAGGACGATGTGTGGCGCGGCGGCGCGGTCGGATCGATCGTGGTCGGCGCGGGCGAACGGGCGAGCGGCGTGAGGATCACCGGGGGCGACGGGGACGTGGATGCCGCGGCCCTGCGTCGCCGGGCCGCCCGCCTCGCATCGGCACCGGTGACCGTGCCCGCCGAGGGAGGGGTCGTCGTGGTCGGCCCTGACACGGTCGCCGCTGCCGTGCAGCGCGCCCTCGTGCTGCAGCTGTGTCTCGCGCATGCTCCCGGCGACCTGCGGATCGTGGGTCCGTGCGACGGCGAGCAGGAGCGGGCAGCCGTGCTCCCGCACGGCTCGGCCAGCTCCGGCGTCCGGCTCGCGATCGTCGGGCCAGGAGGTCGAGTCCCCGCGGATGCCGACATCGCCGTGGCCCGCTGCCGGCCCGGTGACCCGCTGCCGCCGCGCTGCGCCGCGGTGGTGACCGTCGCTTCGCCCGGCGCTGCGCGACTCGAGTTCTCGGGCGAGGAGGTTCCGCTGGCGGTCGAGGCGGTGTCGCTCGCGCAGGCGGTGGCGGTCGCCACCGGACTCGCCGCGCGTGCCGAGCACAGCCTCGGCATCGCCCGTGGCGCGTCCGAGCCGATCCTCCTGGCCGCGCTGCGGGCGGGGCATCCGACGCCCGGCCAGACCCGAGGAGGCCTGCCCGCCGTCATCGGTCGCGTCGGCGCCGAGCCGTTCGTCGTCGACCTGGTGCAGGACGGGCCGCACGCGGTCGTCGCCGGCGTCACCGGTTCGGGCAAGAGCGAGCTGCTGATCACGTGGATCCTGTCGCTGTGCGCGACGCGGTCGGCCGATGAGGTGACCTTCCTGCTGGCGGACTTCAAGGGCGGCACCGCCTTCGACGCGCTGGCGGGTGTACCGCACGTCACGGGAGTCATCACCGACCTCGACGGCGCGGGCGCGCGCCGGGCGATCGAGAGCCTGCGGGCCGAGCTGCGTCGACGCGAGTCGGCCATCGCCACGGCGGGTGCCCGCGACATCCTCGACCCGCGCGTGCGGCTGCCGCGGCTCGTGGTGGTCGTCGACGAGTTCGCGGCACTCCTGGCCGACCACCCCGAGCTGCACGCCGTGTTCGCCGATCTGGCGGCGCGGGGGCGGGCGCTGGGGATCCACCTCGTGCTCGGAACGCAGCGGGCGGCCGGAGTGATCCGAGACAACCTGCTGGCGAACTGCCCGCTGCGACTCAGCCTGCGCGTCACCGACGCGGCCGACAGCCGGGCTCTCCTCGGAGTGGACGACGCCGCGCTGCTGCCGGGCGGTGCAGCCGGCCGTGGCAGCGCCCTCATCCGGCGCTCCGCCGACGCGCAGCCCGTTCCCGTGCGCATCGCGCTGTCGGGACCGGAGGATGTCGCAGCCGCCTCGGCGCGCGGTGGCGAGGAGACTCCACGTCGACCGTGGCTGCCCGAGCTGCCCGATCGAGTGCCGCTCGCCGAGCTGGCCGACCGCCCGGACGCCCCGACCGGCGCCGTGCTGCTCGGTGTCGCCGACGAGCCCGAACGTCAGCGTCAGCCCGTGGTCGCGCTGACCCCCGCCGATCGCGCGCTGCTCGTGCTGGGCGGCCCGGGATCGGGCGTGTCGAACGTCCTCGACCTCGTGTGCGCGCAGGCGGCGCGATCCCTGCGGCTGCCCGTTGACCCGGAGGGGCTGTGGGACGCCGTCGCCGCGCTCGCCGAGCAGCCTCCGGCGGCCGGCACACTCGTGGTGGCCGACGACCTCGACGCGATCTCCGGCCGGTTCCCCGCCGACTACGCGGCGGCGGTGTGGGAGCGGCTCGACCTCACGATCCGGCGGGCAGGAGACGCGGGCGCTCTCGTCGTCGCGGGGGCGCACCGCATGCCCGGAGCGGTGGCGCGGCTGGCCGAGCTGTTCCCGCGGCGGCTGGTGCTGCCGTACCCCACCCGCATCGATCACGCCGGGGCGGGCGGCGATCCTTCGTCGTTCGATGCGGGGGCACCGGCCGGGCGCGGTCGGCTCGACGGCCGCACGATCCAGGTGGCGCTGGCGTCCCCGATGCAGCGCGGGTCCCACGAAGCCGCCCCCGCCATCGCCCCGTGGGAGCCGTCGACCCGACTGACGGGCGTCGTCGCCCGCCGGTCACCATCGAGCCGCCAGGCCCTCGCGACGTGGGAGGCAGGGGGAGCACGGGTCTGTGCGCTCGACGAGTACGCCGCCGATCCCTCCACGGCGGCGACCGGTCGGCTCGTGCTGATCGGCGAGCCCGAGGACTGGCAACGGCACTGGCGCCTCCTCGCCGACGTGCGTGGCGACCACGATCTCGTCGTCGACACGTCGTGCGCCGCCGAGCTGCGGATCCTCGCCGGGTACCGCGGCGTGCCGCCGTTCTGCGAGCCGGGGCGCGGCCGGGCATGGCTGATGTCGGCGGGCGCCGACCCCGTCCGCATCGTCCTGCCCGCCTCCGATTCCAGCCGATCCGTCAGGACCCCGCGTTGACCGGGCCCTCTCCGGGCACTTAACGTCGCACTGTGGCCACTTCACCCATCGATCTCGATCGACCGGACGGCAAGGGGCTCGCGGCCGGCACGCTGGGACTATGGGGTTCCACCGTCATCGGCCTCGCGTCCACCGCACCGGTCTACTCCCTCGTCGCGACGCTCGGCTGGGTGGTGCTCGCTGTCGGCGCCCAGGCGCCGATCGCGTTCATCATCGCGTTCATCCCGATGCTGTTCATCGCCTTCGCCTATCGCGAGCTCAACAACGACGTCCCCGACTGCGGCACCACGTTCACGTGGGGCACCAAGGCGTTCGGTCCGATCACCGGCTGGCTGGGCGGCTGGGGCGTCGCCGTGGCCGGCATGGTCGTGCTGGCCAATCTCGCGCAGATCGGCGGCATCTACCTGTGGGCCTTGGTCGACGGGATCATCGGCAGCCCCGAGGACGCCCTTCTGTCCGACAACGTCCCGCTCGTGACGGCGACGGGCGTCGTGTTCATCCTCGCGATGACCTGGATCAGCTGGCGCGGCGTCGAGATCGGCGAACGCATCCAGAACGTGCTGCTCGGCATCCAGTACCTCGCGCTCGTGATCTTCGTGATCGCCGCGGTGTGGCAGTACTTCACCGGCACGGCGCCGAACCCCACCCCCATCGACTGGTCGTGGTTCAACCCGGCGGCGTTCACCGACTGGCACGGCTTCACGGAGGCCGTGCTGCTGGCGCTGTTCATCTACTGGGGCTGGGACACGTGCCTCGCGCTCAACGAGGAGACGAAGGACCCCAAGCGCATCCCCGGTCGCGCGGCGCTCCTGACGTGCGTCATCCTCCTCGTCACCTACGTGGGTGTGACGGTGGCCGCCATGATGTACGCCGGACTCGGCGACACCGGGACGGGCCTGGGCAACGAGGCGAACGCCGACGACTTCTTCCTGTCCATCAAGGACGGCCTGCTCGGCCCCTTCGGCTGGGTCCTCGTCGTCGCGGTGCTGATCTCGGCGGTCTCGTCGACCCAGACCACGATCCTCCCGACGGCCCGTGGCACGCTCGCGATGGCGGCGTACCGCGCGCTGCCGCGCAGGTTCATGAACGTGCACCCGAAGTACAAGACGCCGTCGTTCTCGACGATCGTCATGGGCATCGTGGCCAGCGTCTACTACATCGGCATGACGCTCATCAGCGACAACATCCTGCAGGACTCGATCCTCTCGCTCGGTCTCGCCATCGCGTTCTACTACGGCATCACCGGGTACGCGAGCGTGTGGTACTTCCGCAAGGACCTGTTCACCTCAGCGCGAAACCTGTGGTTCAAGGGCATCTTCCCGCTGCTCGGCGCGCTCATGCTCACGTACGCCTTCGTCCAGTCCGCGATCGACATGTGGGACGTCGACTACGGCTACACGGTGCTGTTCGGCATCGGCGGGACGTTCGTCCTCGGCATCGGCTCGCTCCTGCTCGGCGTCGTCCTGATGCTGGTGTGGTGGATGTTCCCGGGCGCCAAGCCGTTCTTCCGCGGCGAGAGCCTCAACCGCGAGACGCCCGTGCTCGTGCCCGAGGACCCTGCCGAGTTCACCCGCTCGATCGACGGCGGGCTGAGCTGACGGCGGACCCCGCAACGAGGGATGCCGCCTGCCCAGGCTCTTGCAGAGCCCGGGAAGGCGGCATCCCGTCGTCGGAGGTCAGGCCAGTGCGGACTCCAGAGGCGCGAGGTCGAGGCCGTGCGCGGTCGCCACGCCGGGGTTCACGATGCGCCCGCCCTGCGTGTTGAGGCCTGCGGCGAGGGCGGCGTCCGCGCGCAGCGCCTCGCGCCAGCCGTGGCGCGCGATCTGGCGGATGTACGGCATCGTCGCGTTCGTGAGCGCCGACGTGGACGTGTTCGGCACGGCCCCCGGCATGTTCGCGACGCAGTAGAACACCGTGTCATGCACGCGGAACGTCGGGTCGTCGTGGGTCGTCGGATGCGTGTCCTCGAAGCAGCCGCCCTGGTCGACGGCGATGTCGACCAGCACCGAGCCGGGCCGCATGCGCGACACCATGTCGTTCGTCACCAGTTTCGGAGCCTTGGCGCCGGGGATGAGCACCGATCCGATCACGAGGTCCGAGGCGACGACCGCGCGGTCGAGATCGAGCGGATTCGAAGCCGCCGTCTTGACCCGACCCTGGAAGTGGTCGTCGAGGAACCGCAGGCGCTGGATGTTGGTGTCGAAGATCGTCACGTCTGCGCCCATTCCGGCGGAGATGTAGGCCGAGTTCGCTCCCGCGACGCCGCCGCCGATGACCGTCACGGTCGCCGGGCGGGTTCCGGGGACACCCGACATCAGGAGGCCGAGGCCGCCCGCCGAGCGCATGAGCGTCGACGCGCCCACCATGGGGGCCAGGCGTCCGGCCGCTTCGCTCATGGGGGCGAGCAGCGGCAGCCCGCCGCCGGGGAGCTGCACCGTCTCGTACGCGATCGCCGTGACGCCGTCGGCCACCAGCCGATCGGTGAGCGGGCGGTCCGCGGCGAGATGCAGGTAGGTGAAGAGCACCAGGTCGTCACGGAAGTATCCGTACTCCGACGCGATCGGCTCCTTGACCTTCAGCAGCAGCTCGGCACGCGCCCACACCTCTGCGGCGTCGTCGAGCAGCACGGCACCGGCCGCTTCGTACTCGGCGTCGGGCATCGACGAGCCGTCGCCGGCGCCTCGCTGCACGAACACCTCATGCCCGGCCGAGGCGAGGTCGTGCACGCCCGCCGGCGTGAGGGCGACCCGATACTCGTTGTTCTTGACCTCGGTGGGGACACTGATCCTCATCGCGCGATCCTTTCCGCTCCGCCTTTGGAGCGCTCGGGCTCCTCTTGGGAGCGCCTCTAGAAAGCGGGGCGGATGGCCCCGACATCCTGTCCGCCGCCGGAGACCGCGAGCGGAAGCCGCGACATCGTCTCGGTGACGGCGGACGAGTCCAATGCGCCGTGGCGTTCCAGCAGGCGCAGGGCGACGGCGGTGGCGGCGCGGCCGCTGCCGTCGAGCATCTTGAGGGCGACCGTCGTGCCGTCGGGCGCGACCATGACCATGACGCCTTCCGCCCCGCCCTTGGCGAAGACGCCGAGGCTCTCGATCGCGATGGTGTCGGCGCGGCCGGGGCCGTCGATCGTCCACGGGTTCGCGCGCACGGCCTCGACGAGCGCCCCGGCGCTGCGGTGCAGTGCGAAGGGCGACGTGGTGGACGAGTTGCCGATGCGGTGGATCGCGCGGGCGAGGCCGAAAAGCGTCATCGCGTACACCGGCGCACCGCAGCCGTCGACGGCCGTCGCGGCGACCTTCTCGCCGATGAGCCGCTCGATCGTCTCGCGGATGAGGAGCTGCACGGGATGCTCGGGGGACAGGTAGCCCTCGGTGTCCCACCCGTTGACGACGCTCGTGAGCAGCATCGTGGCGTGCTTGCCCGAGCAGTTCATACGGATGCGCTGCGGCTGGCCGAGCTCGCGCACCAGTTCGTCGCGCGTCGCGGTGTCGCTCGGCCAGGCCGGCGGGCACCCCAGCGCATCCTCGCCCACCTCGGCGGATGCGAGGATCTCGCGCACGACGGCGACGTGGCGGTCGGTCCCGGCGTGGCTCGCGGTCGACAGGCCGAGACGTTCGCCCTCCAGCGGCGCACCCGCCGACAGGCACGCGAGCGCCTGGAGGGGCTTGAGGCTGGAGCGGGGGAGGATCAGCGCCGTCGGGTCGCCGAGCTTCTCGCTGACGGTGCCGTCAGCGGCCAGGACGATCGCGATGCCGGAATGCCGCGACTCGACGAATCCACTGCGCTCGACGACGGCAAGTTCCACGGCGTCGGCTGCGGCGAAGGTCTGCGGCACCCCGCAAGCCTACCGCCGTCCTCGGCCTCGCCCGTCATGTCAGACTGTCCGCATGCTGGGTGAGCACCGATACACCGTCCGGAGCACGTGGACCGGCGACCGCGGGAGCGGCACCTCCGGCTACCGCGACTACGACCGTGCCGTGACGCTCGAGATCGCCGGGAAGCCGACGGTGCTCGCGTCGTCCGACAAGCCGTTCCGGGGAGACCCTTCCCGGTGGAACCCCGAGGACCTGCTGCTGGCCTCGCTCAGCGAGTGCCACCTGCTGTCGTACCTGCACGCGTGCGTGCAGGCGGGTGTGGTGGTCGTCGGGTACGAGGACGAGGCATCCGGCCTCATGGTCGAGGACGGTCGCGGCGGCGGCGCGTTCCGCGAGGTCGTGCTGCGTCCGCGCGTCACGGTGGCGGATGCGTCCATGACCGAGGCCGCGACCGCCGCGCACGCGCAGGCGAACGCGTGGTGCTTCATCGCGAACTCGGTGAACTTCCCGGTCCGCCACGAGCCGACGGTCGTCGTCGCAGACTCCTGACCGGTGGCTCCGCGCCCGGTCCCTGAGCCTGCCGAAGGGTCAGCGGCGCTCGTGCGGGAGCACCTGCTTGATGCGGTCGATCGTATTCTGCGCCGGCACCTCGTTGTAGGCGTTGGCGAGCTCCTGGCCCGACAGGGCGTGGATCGCCGCCATGATCTCGTCGGTCGCGAGCCGTCGCGCCTTGCCCGAGGTCGCGGGGCCGTGGTGCGAAAGATCGAGCGGCGCGCCGAACTTCACGGTCGCCCGGTGCGTCGTCGAGGGCATCTTCGCTCCGACCGGCATCACCTTGTCGGTGCCGATCAGGCCGACCGGCACGACCGGGGCACCGGTCTGCAGCGCGAGGAACGCGACGCCCGTGCGGCCCTTGTAGAGGCGGCCGTCGAGCGACCTCGTGCCCTCGGGGTAAAGCGCGACCGTGCTGCCCTCGTCGAGCAGCTCGCGCTGCTGATCGAGCGCGTCGAGTGCGGCCTGGCCGGCTCCGCGCTGCACCGGGATCGCCCCGATGGCGGTGAAGAACCAGCGGGATGCCGGCTTCTCGAAGTAGCTCGCCTTGGCGAGGAAGTGGACGGGCCGTGGCGCGGCCACCGGGATCGCGATCGAGTCGATGAACGACAGGTGATTGCTCGCGAAAATGACCGGTCCGGACTTCGGCACGTTCGCCTTGCCCTCGACACGCGGACGGTACACGATGCGCGCGAGAGGCGTGATGATCATGCGGCCCAACACGTAGGTGAAGCCCATCCGACGGGCGGGAGCCTCCGAGGGCTCGGGCGACTCCTGCTCGGGGGTGACTTCGTCTGCGGTGTGGTCGGCGCCGGGAACGAGGTCGGAAGTCACCCGTAGAGGGTACTCCTGATTGCATTCCGGTAACGGCATGGCGCGTTCCCGCCCGACATAGCGAACATTCAGCACGGGCGGAGCAAAGATGCGAAAAGATGGAGGTTCCCCTGTCATCTACTCGAGGTTGTTCCGTGCGCATTCGTCCGCTCGCCGCTCTTTCCGTCGCCGCGCTGTCGGCCGTCCTGCTCGCCGGCTGTTCGTCGTCGAACACGCCCGATGCCGACTCGACGCCCACGCCGACCGCGACGTCCTCGGACTGCGGCCTCGACCCGAAGTCGGGTTCGGACTCTGACGCGATCACCGTGTCGGGCAGCGCCCCGTCGCTCACCGCCCAGGCGCCCACCGATCTCGCCTTCACCGAACTGCAGCGCACGACGGCGACGAAGGGCGACGGCGACGACCTCGCCTCCGGTCAGCTCGTGTCGGGCCAGTACATCGTGCTGGACCCGTCGACCGGCGAGGTCGCGATGGACTCGGCCACGACGTCCCCCGACGACTCGGGGCTCGTCCCGATCATCGTCAACGCCAGCAGCATCTTCGGCACCGGCGTGCTGTGCACTCCGCTCGGCTCGACGACGTCGCTCACCATCCCTGGTTCGATGCTCAGCGAGGGCGCCTCGAACGTCGTCGTGGTGATGCAGACGGTCGAGCAGCTGCCGACGATCGCCACGGGCGCCGACCAGGAGCCCGTCGCCGGAATGCCGGAAGTCGCGCTCGACGAGGACGGCAAGCCCACCATCACCGTCGCGGACGACTTCACCGCGCCGGACACGACGCAGATCGAGGTCCTCAAGAAGGGCGACGGTCCGACCGTGAACTCGGGCGACCAGGTCTTCGTGCAGTACCTGGGCGTCCTCCCCGACGGCACCGAGTTCGACTCCAGCTGGAGCCGCGGAGAGCCGACCTCGTTCCAGACGACCGGCGTGGTGCAGGGCTTCCAGAAGGCCCTGGAAGGCCAGACGGTCGGTTCGCAGGTCGTCGCCGTCATCCCGGCGGCCGAGGGCTACGGCGACCAGGCGCAGGGTGAGATCCCCGCGAACTCGCCGCTGATCTTCGTCGTCGACATCCTCGGCGTGCAGCACACGCCGCAGCAGTAGTCGGCAGCCGCATCCGGCCTCGCGGGTAGGCTGGCCGGATGCGGCGCGTCCTCATCCTCGGTTCCACAGGATCCATCGGCACGCAGGCGCTCGACGTCGTGCGGGCCAATCCCCGGCGGTTCGAGATCGTCGGACTCGCCGCGGGCTCCGACCGCGCCGGACTGGAGGCCCAGGCGGCCGAGTTCGGCGTCGAGAGCACGGCGCTCGGCGCCGTCGAGGCGGAGCAGCTCGTGCGTGACGTCGAGGCGGACGTCGTGCTCAACGGCATCACCGGCTCCGTGGGGCTCGGTCCGACGCTCGCCGCGCTCGAGACCGGCCGCACCCTGGCGCTGGCCAACAAGGAATCGCTGATCGTCGGCGGCGATCTCGTCACCGCGCTGGCGCGGCCCGGCCAGATCGTGCCCGTGGACTCCGAGCATTCCGCACTCGCGCAGGCGCTGCGGTCGGGGGAGCGTCACGAGGTCCGCAGGCTCGTGCTGACGGCATCCGGGGGGCCCTTCCGCGGCCGGAGCCGCGCCTCCCTCGAGGACGTCACCCCCGCGGAGGCCCTCGCGCACCCCACGTGGGACATGGGCCGCGTCGTGACGACGAACTCGGCGACGCTCGTCAACAAGGGCCTCGAGGTGATCGAGGCGCACCTGCTGTTCGGCGTCCCGTACGCCGAGATCGACGTCGTGGTGCACCCGCAGTCGATCGTGCACTCGATGGTCGAGTTCGTCGACGGGTCGACGATCGCCCAGGCGTCGCCCCCCGACATGCGGCTGCCGATCTCGCTCGGCCTGGACTGGCCGAACCGGGTCGCCGGCGTGGGCGCGCCGCTGGACTGGACGAAGGCGACGGCGTGGACGTTCGAGCCGCTCGACGATGCCGCTTTCCCGTCGGTGCGTCTCGCGAAGCAGGTCGGACGCGCCGCCGGCACCTACCCCGCCGTGTTCAATGCGGCCAACGAGCAGGCCGTCGACGCGTTCCACGAGGGCCGGCTGAGCTTCCTCGGCATCGTCGACACGATCGCCCGCGTGGTCGACGCGCACGACGCGCCCGACACTCTCACCCGCGAAGCGCTCGCCGACGCCGAGGCGTGGGCGCGCCGGACCGCCGACAAGGCGATCGCCCGGGCGTCCTGAGCCCGCCCGCCGGCGTCAGGCCTGCGGGTAGACCGGACGCAGGGGGTCGGATACCGGTGTCTCGTGCTCCGGGTAGGGCACCGGCCAGTGCGGCTCGGGGACGGGCCAGCCGGCCGCGCGCAGCGCGCGGCGGGCGAGCTCCCGGGCGGAGTACGGCGTGCGGACACCGCGGATGTCGCGGTAGTCCTGGTGTCCGGGACCGGCCCACAGGATCGCGTCGCCGTCGCCGACGAGCGCCACGGCCTCGATGATCGCGCGCTCGGGCGGCGAGAACTCGTGGATCTCGGCCTCCGGGCGGGCGCGGCGTGCGCCTTCGACGAGCGTCGCGCGGATCGAGTCCGGGTCCTCGTGGCGCGGGTGGTGGTCGGTGATGACGAGGATGTCGCTGCCCTCGACCCCGGTGCGGCCCATGTCGTGCCGCTTCGTGGCGTCGCGGTCGCCGTCGGCGCCGAACAGCATGACGACCTTGCCGGGCGTCACGCGGCGGACCGCGGCGAGCGTCTTCTCGAACGCGTCGGGGGAGTGGCCGAAGTCGACGTACACGGCGGGGCCCGTCTCGCCCGACACGAGCTCGGTGCGTCCGGGCAGGTACGCCTCGATGCGGTCGCCGTCGAGCGCGTCGACGAGACGCTCCCACGCGTAGCCGCCCTCGAGGATCATGACGATCGCGAGGCCCGCGTTGGCGGCCATGTGGCGTCCGATCACGGGGACCAGGGTGGTGAGCGTGCGCCCGTCGCGGGCGGTGAGGCGGAACTCCGTGCCCACCTGGCGCTCGTCGAGGATCTCGACGACCCAGTCCGCGGCGGCCGCGGCATCCGGGTCCGAGGCGAGCGCGGGCGTCCCGACCGTGATGGTCGGCACCTCGCTGCGGCTGACGACCTCGGCGCCGGCGGCCGAGTCGACGCACACGACGGCGCGACGAGAGCGGTCGGCGCGGAACAACGGCAGTTTCGCCTCGAAGTACTCGCGCATGTCGGCGTAGTCATCGAGGTGGTCGTGGGTGAGGTTCGTGAACCCGGCGACGTCGAACACGATGCCGTCGACGCGACGACGGCTGAGCGCCTGGGCGCTGACCTCGACGGCGACCGCCTCGACGCCGCGCTCGCGCATGAGGGCGAGGAGGGCGTGCATCTCGTACGCCTCGGGCGTCGTCAGGCGCGACACGATGATCTGCCCGGCGATGTGCCGCTCGGCGGTCGACGACAGGCCGGTCGTCACGCCGAGCTGGCCGAGGATGCCCTCGAGCAGGTGCGACACGCTCGTCTTGCCGTTGGTGCCGGTGGTGCCGAACAGCGTCGGCAGGTGGTCGTCGCGGCCGGTGCTGTACACCCATGCCGACAGGTCGCCCAGCAGTGCCCGCGGGTTCTCCACGACGAGCACCGGCAGCCCCGTCGCGGCGGCGGCGTCGGCGCCTGCCGCGTCGGTGACGACCGCGACGGCACCCTTCTCGGCCGCGGTGGGGGCGAACTCGGCGCCGTGTCGATTCACCCCCTGCACGGCGACGAACACGTCACCGGGACGCAGGTCCGCGGTCGCGAGGGTGAGGCCGGTCAGCATCGCGCCCTCGACGTCGCCGCGCACGTCGGCGGCGAAGCGCGTCGCGAGATCCGCGACGGAGTGGGTCGGCGGCGCGTCGGGGCGGAGTACCGGGGGCAGGTTCGAAGGCGCGTCGGTCGGCATGGCGCATCCATCTTCGCATGGCGCCCGCCCGGTGCGCGGGCGGGCGCCATGCTCCGGGCGATCAGGCGCGGCGGCGACCCCGCACCAGCACGACGATCAGCGCGGCGACGCCCGCGACGAGGCCGCCGGCGGCGAGCCAGCGTGCCACCGGGTCGGCCGCATCGGTGGATGCCGCGGCCGCCGTGTCGTCGTGGTCAGCGGCTTCCGACGCACCTCCGTGGTGGTCGCCGTCCGCGTCCGCGTCGGCCATCGCGCCCACCGTGACGACGGGCGCGGGGGCGTCGAGCTCCTCCGGATCCTGGTCGTCCGCGGCGATCTGCGTCCAGGCGGTCTCGCCGACCGCGCAGGTCTGCGTCACGGGGAAGGCCAGCGCGGAGTCGGCGGCCGACTCCGCGAACAGCACGTCCATCGCGACGGAGGCCTTCAGGCCGTCCTCGACGGGCGTGTCCGGCGTGTAGACGACACGGGTCGGCACGCCGTTCGTCCCGAGCTCGCGCGTGATGGTCCAGCCGCCCTGCACGACGGGGGTGGCGTTGGCCACGCCCTCGGGGATGTCGATCGCGAGCGCCGTCGTTGGGGAGCCGTCGCATCCGTGCGCGAACGAGAAGCCGATCGTCTCGGTGGCGCCGGCTGCGGCCGTCTCGGGGTCGACGTGCACGTGTGCGGAGGCGGCCAGGGGCGCGCCGAGGGCCAAGGTGAGGCCGGCGCCGAGGGCGACGGCGCCGAGGGCGAGCGCGCGGCGGGGGGAGCGGGTGGTGGTGCTGTTCATGTCTTTCGTCTTTCGTCTTCGGCGCGCGGCGGAGCCGCCGTGCGCACGGCGGAGATCACCGCCCGAACGGGTGCTCGAGCGGTGGCGAGCGACGCTCAGTGCGTCGCGGTGACGAAAGCCGGCGGTCCGCGGCGGGACAGGCCCGACAGCACGGTCCGCGCCGGGCGGATCGTGCGCTCCCGCTCCGCCGCGACGAGCGCGGGGACGGGCGGCGAGGGGACGACGACGCGGGCGCGCGCGAGCACCGAGCGGATGCCGCGGCCCAGGGCGCGCAGCATCCGTTCGCCGCCGTAGAGACCTGCGACGGTGGCGATCGCGGCGAGAACGTGCGCCACCAGCATCGGGACGTCGGGGAGCGCGACCGGGGTGATGCCGCCGGCGAGCACCGTCACGTGGTGGCTGTGGGCGGCGGACGGGTCGGCGCCCGCGGTGAGGGCGAACGCGAGATGGAAGAGGCTCTGGCTGGCGAGCACCGTGGCCCCGAGGCGCCAGGCCGACAGGCGGCGCCCGACCACGGCCACACCGAAGGGCGCGGCCAGGATCCCGACGGCGGCGACGAGCAACGGTGCGGGCGCACCGCCGCCCGCGAGCGTGTGGGCGGTGGCGGCGACGACGGTCGCGACCCACGCAGCTGCGGTGCCGCGCAGCGCGCGGACGTGGCGTGGCGTCACGGCTCCTCGCTTCTGTCGACAGGCTGCCCCCAGCCGAGCCTACGCGACACCGTCACACCCAACTCAAAGGCTGGCGCGGGTACCGTGATCGTGTGGAGATCCTTGCGTTCGTGATCGGCGTCGTGCTCATGGTCGTGGGCCTGGCGGTGTCGATCGCGCTCCACGAGCTCGGCCACCTGTGGCCGGCGAAGAAGTTCGGCGTGCGCGTCGGGCAGTACATGATCGGGTTCGGGCCCACCCTGTGGTCGCGCCGTCGAGGCGAGACGCAGTACGGGTTCAAGGCGATCCCGCTGGGCGGCTACATCTCGATGGCGGGCATGTACCCGCCGTCTCCTGCACTCCAGGAGGCGACCAGCCGCAGCGGTCGCGCTGCGGGGGGCTTCTTCGCCACGATGGTGCAGGACGCCCGCGACGCGAACGACGACACCCTCAAGGGCGAGGGCGATACGCGCGTCTTCTACCGCCTGCCGATCTACAAGCGCATCATCGTGATGCTCGGCGGCCCGCTCATGAACTTCCTGTTCGCGGTCGTCCTGTTCACGATCCTGTTCTCGGGCATCGGGCTGCAGACGGCCACCACGACGGTCTCGCGGCTGTCGGAGTGCGTGCCGTCCACGACGACGAGCGAGTGCACGTCCGCCGATCCCACCGCCCCGGCGGCCGCGGCCGGGATCGAGCCCGGCGACACGATCGTGTCGATCGACGGGGAGCCGGTCGCGGACTTCGCCGAGGCATCGGCCATCATCCGCTCGGCTCCCGGTGAGCAGCTGCGGTTCGTGATCGAACGGGACGGCGAGCAGCACACCATCCAGGTCACGCCGGCCACCATCGAGACCACCGTGACGGCGGCCGACGGATCGACCACGACCGAGGAGGTCGGCTTCGTCGGCATCGGCCCCACCGTCGAGTACGTCACGCAGCCCATCTGGGCAGGCCCGCAGGCGGCGGTGCAGAACGTCGGCGCGGTCGCCGGGATCATCTGGCAGCTGCCGGCGAAGGTGTGGGACACGGCCGTCGACCTCGTGACCGGCGCGGAGCGCGACCCCAACGGGCCGCTCAGCATCGTCGGGGCGGGCCGGCTGTCGGGCGAGGTCGCGGCGGCGGACGCCCCGGTGCTCAACCGGATCGCCGGCTTCCTGTCGCTGCTGGCATCGCTGAACATCGCGCTGTTCGTCTTCAACCTCATCCCGCTGCTGCCGCTGGACGGCGGACACATCGCGGTCGCGCTGTGGGAGGGCATCAAGCGCGTATGGGCGAAGGTCTTCCGCCGGCCTCCGCCGAAGCCCGTCGACGCGACGAAGCTGGTGCCGCTGACGTTCATCGTCGTGATCGCCCTGATCGCGATGGGAGCAGTGCTCGTGCTGGCAGACCTCTTCAATCCGGTGACGCTCGGCTGACACGCTCGTCGCGATTTTCGGCGAGGCTGTCGAAAACGCCCTTGTCCGTTCGCTGTGGGGATGAAACGGTTCCCCTGACGAAAGGACACGGGCCATGAAGTACGTCATCATGTTCACCTCGACGCCGGAGCTCGACGCGGCTGTGCCCGAGGAGCGCGCCCAGGCGGTCTACGGGCGCATATGGGAGTGGTTCCAGACCAACTCCGACCACATCGCCGACAGCGGCGCGGAGCTGCTGCCCGTCGACACGGCCACGACGGTCAAGCACGGCCCGGACGGTCCCGTCGTCGTGGACGGACCGTTCTCGGAGGCGAAGGAGGTCGTCGGCGGTTTCAGCGTGCTCGACGTCCCCGACCTGGACGCCGCCATCGCGCTCGTCAAGACGTGGCCGTCGATGGAGCTGCCGGGCATCGCGATCGAGATCCGCCCCATGGTGACCGACTACAGCCAGTTCGAGCAGTGAGCGAGGCGGATGCCGCGGCCCGCGGCGGTCCCGATGCCGCGGGTGGCCCCGTGGCCTCGGGATCGGCCGGGGTCGCGGCATCCGATCGTCTTCTCGCGAGCGTCGTGCGCGAGGAGTCCGCCCGCATCACGGCGGCCCTCACGGTCTCGTTCGGGAGCTTCGACGTGGCAGAGGAGGCCGTCGCCGAGGCGGTCGAGGAGGCTCTCACGCAGTGGCGGGGGCGCGGGATCCCGCCGAAGCCCGGTGCCTGGCTCATGCAGGCGGCGCGGCACAACGCACTCGACAGGGTGAGGCGCGCGCGGGTCCTGCGCGACAAGGTCGCCCTGCTGCCGGACCCGACACCCCAGGACGGCTCGGCCGCCGCCGACGAGCGGCTGCCGCTGCTGTTCGGCTGCTGCCACCCCGCCCTCGCCCCCGAGGCGCAGCTCGCATTGACGCTCCGCGCGGTGTGCGGCCTCACGACCGCGCAGATCGCGCGAGCCACGTTCTCGACGGAGCCGGCGACCGGGCAGCGCATCTCTCGGGCGAAGCGCAAGATCGCCGACAGCGGCATCCCGCTGCGCGTGCCGTCGGGTCCCGACGCGGCGGCCCGGCTGGACCTCGTGCTCACGATCGTGTCGGTCATGTACAGCGAGGCGCATTTCGTCGCGGGAGGGGATGCCGCCGCAGACCGCGATCTCGCCGACGACGCGCTGTGGCTCGCCGAGGTGATCGCCCGGGCGCTCCCGCGGGCTGCAGAGGCGCATGGACTGCTGGCGCTGCTGCGGTTCCACCGGGCGCGCGAGTCGGCGCGCTCCGTCGACGGCGAGCTCGTGCTGCTCGCCGATCAGGACCGCTCCCGCTGGGACCCTGCGCTGCTCTCGGGCGCACGCGACGAGCTCGAACGCGCGGCACGGCTGCGCCGGCCCGGGCGCTGGCAGCTGCACGCGGCCATCGCCGCGTGCCACGCCGATGCCCCGGACGCCGCGACGACGGACTGGCTGCAGGTGCTCACCCTCTACGACATGCTGCTCGCGTACGACCGCACGCCGGTCGTGCGCCTGAACCGCGCCGTGGCCCTTGCCCGGGTCGACGGTGCTGACGTCGCGCTCACCGAAGTCGACGCTCTCGCCGACCCGCTCTCACGTTCGCACCTGTGGCACGCCGTTCGCGCATCGCTGCTGCGCGACCTGGGCCGCGACGACGAAGCGCTCGCCGCCGATCTGCGGGCTCTGGAGCTGACCGCCAACGAGGCTGAGCGGCGTCTGCTCGCGACCCGCGCCGGCCGCTGATCAGTGGCAGCCCTGGGCGTTTCCGTGCATGCGCTTCGTCTCGCTGGCGCTCGCTCAGCGTGCGGGTGTTGCTGTTCCGGTCGCTGAGCGAGCGAGGAACGAGCGAGACGAAGCGCAACCCGGGCGATCCTGCCCGCCCGGTGCCGGACCGGGGCGTCAGGCGAAGGCCTGCTCGACCAGGCGCTGCAGCGTCGTCATGCCGTCGCGCGACAGGATCGACTCGAGGTGGCCCTGCACCGAGGCGAAGCCGGGTCCGCGCAGCGCGTAGACGTCGCCGGCGCCGTCGGCCGCCACCTCGGCCTCGCCGGCGCGCGTCGTGCCGGCCGGGACGCGTGCGGTGAACGTGTTGTAGAAGCCGATCGAGGCCGGAGCGCCGAACACGTCGACCGTCTTCTGCAGGCCCTGGTGCGGCGCGTCGAGGGGCGCGAGCTCGACGCCGAACGAGTCGGCGAGGATCTGGTGGCTGAGGCATACCGCGAGCAGCGGCGCGCCGGCCGCCCGTCGCCGCGCGACGACCTCGCGCATGCGCCGGATACGGGGGTTCGCGGCATCCCGGGGATCGCCCGGCCCCGGACCCGACACGAGCAGCTCGGCAGTGGCGATCTCTTCGTCGCCGACCTCGTTCCAAGGGACGATCGCGACGTCGAGTCCGAGGTGGCGCAGCTGGTGCGCCAGCATCGTCGTGAAGCGGTCCTCGGCATCGACGACCAGGGCGGAGCGGCCGGCGAAGGGTGCCGGGCCCGTCGTGCCCTGCGGGTTCAGCCAGAATTCGGCGAGACGGGCGTTGCGCGACGCGAGCAGCTGGGCGATCGCGGGGTCGTCGGCGAGGCGCCGGGGAGCGGCGGCCGGCGCATCCTCGTCGATCTCTGCGGTGCCGCCCGCGACCGCGTCGAGCACGGCCGCACCGCCCGCCTCGGGGGCGTTGCCGGCGGCCTGCTCGGCGGCGACGTCGCGGGGCACGGCGCCGATCGCGCCGAGGACTCCGGCCGCCTTGCCGTGCGTCTCGCCGACCTCGCCGTACGGGTCGGAGTGCCGCACCAGTGTCGCGCCGACGGGGACGCGCAGGCGCCCGTCCTGCAGGTACGCGGTGCGGATCAGGATGGGTGCGTCGAGATCGTGGGTCGGCTCGTCGGCGAGGAGGGTCTCACGGGGCGTGAACAGCGCCGCCACCCCCGAGTAGTACCCGCGCGGAGTGGTCTCGTGGCGCGTGATCACCGTGCACGCGTTCTGCATCGGCGATCCGGTGACCGTCGGGGCGAACATCGTCTCGCGCAGGATGTCGCGTGGGTCGAGCTTGCTGCGGCCGCGCAGCACGTACTCGGTGTGGGTGAGGCGCGACATCTCCTTCAGGTGCGGGCCGGTGATGCGGCCGCCGTCGGAGCACACGGCGCTCATCATCTTCAGCTCTTCGTCGACGACCATGAAGAGCTCCTCGGTCTCCTTCGTCGATCGCAGGAACTCGGTGAGCGTCTCGACGGTCGCGCCGCCCGCGGGGTGACGGAAGGTGCCCGAGATGGGATTCATGGTCACGACGCCGTCGCGCGCGCTCACGTGCGCCTCGGGACTCGCTCCCACGGCGACATGACCAGGGGTGACGACCGCGAAGGTCCAGTACGCGCCCCGCTCGTGTTCGAGCAGCGCCCGGAACCACGTGAGCGCGGCGGTGGCGGCATCCGTCGACACTCCCGCCGTGAAGTCACGGCGGATGACGAAGTTCGCGCCTTCGCCACGGCCGATCTCGTCGGCGATGACGCGGCGCACGATGTCGGCGTAGTCCTCGTCGGCGATGTCGAAGCCGGCTCCGTCGAGCGCGATCGGCTCGGCGGGCAGCTGTGCGAGGGCGTCGTCGCGGGGGATGGAGGCGCGCTCGGTCACGACGAGGCAGCGCAGCGGCGCGCCGTCGTCGTGGCACTCGAAGCCGCGTTCGCGCACCTGGCGGAAGGGCACGAGCGCCAGCACCTCGCGCGGCGTGCCGCCGGCGTCGACGAGCGGGATGTCGCCCAGCAGGTCGACGTCGACGACGTCGCCGGCGAGCACCTCGACGGTGGTGCCGTCGCGGGCGATGAGGGCGAACGGGAGGCCGCTCTGGGCGATCTCGCGGAGGGAGCGGTGGGCGAGGCCGGTCATGGCTGCAGTTCTTTCGTCGTGGGGGAGGCGTCCCTTACGAAAAAGAAGACCGCCCCGGGGGCGGTCGTCGGTCGCGCGAACCCACCGCCTATGCGGTGGGCCACCAAAGAAGTCGCGCGGACATGCGGTCACCCTAGCAGACCCGGGATGCCGCCTCCCGCCCGGTTACCGACGCCCGGGCACCGCCACCCGCGTAGGCTGGGAGCGTGCCAGCCGTGAATCTCGGGATGCCCAAGGTCCCCGAAACGCTCGCCCCCCGTCGCAAGACCCGCCAGATCAAGGTGGGCAAGGTGCTGGTGGGCGGCGACGCCCCCGTGAGCGTCCAGTCGATGACGACGACGCCGACGACGAACATCAACGCGACGCTGCAGCAGATCGCGGAGCTGACGGCCTCGGGCTGCGAGATCGTGCGCGTCGCCGTGCCGTCGCAGGACGACGCCGATGTGCTGCACATCATCGCGGCGAAGAGCCAGATCCCCGTGATCGCCGACATCCACTTCCAGCCGAAGTACGTCTTCCAGGCCATCGACGCCGGCTGCGGCGCGGTGCGCGTGAACCCGGGGAACATCCGCAAGTTCGACGACCAGGTCGGCGCGATCGCCGCGGCCGCGAAGGCCGCGGGCGTGTCGCTGCGCATCGGCGTGAACGCGGGCTCGCTCGACCGGCGTCTGCTGGAGAAGTACGGCAAGGCGACGCCGGAGGCGCTCGTCGAGAGCGCCGTGTGGGAGGCATCCCTCTTCGAGGAGCACGACTTCCACGACTTCAAGATCTCGGTCAAGCACAACGACCCGATCGTCATGGTGAAGGCCTACCGGCTGCTCGCCGAGCGGGGCGACTGGCCCCTGCACCTCGGCGTGACGGAGGCCGGTCCCGCCTTCCAGGGGACGATCAAGTCCGCCACCGCCTTCGGCATCCTGCTGTCCGAGGGCATCGGAGACACGATCCGCGTCTCGCTGTCGGCGCCGCCTGCCGAAGAGGTCAAGGTCGGCCACCAGATCCTGCAGTCGCTCAACCTGCGCGAGCGCAAGCTCGAGATCGTGTCGTGCCCGTCGTGCGGTCGCGCCCAGGTCGACGTCTACACGCTGGCCGACAACGTCACCGAGGGCCTCAAGGACATGACGGTCCCGCTGCGCGTCGCGGTCATGGGCTGCGTCGTGAACGGCCCCGGCGAGGCGCGCGAGGCCGACCTCGGTGTGGCGTCGGGCAACGGGAAGGGCCAGATCTTCGTGAAGGGCCAGGTCATCAAGACCGTGCCCGAGTCCGAGATCGTCGCGACCCTCATCGAGGAGGCGAACCGCATCGCCGACGAGATGGGTCCGGACGCCGCCGTCGGCACCGCACAGGTCATCACGTCCTGATGACGCTCGGCCGGCTGTCGACCGGTCAGCGGTCGCTCGTCGACACGTGGCTGCCCGAGGCGGAGTTCGTCGCCGACCTGAGCTGGAACCAGGTCGAGACGCTCGTGCTGCGGGTGCGCAGCGGCGGCGAGGAGTTCGTCGTCAAGGCGGCCGGACCCGACGGGCACCACTTCGGGCGTGAGCTCGACGCGCACCTCGGCGGCTTCGTCGACACGTGGGCGCGGACCGGCCACGCGGCAGTATTGCGTCATCACGACCGCGACGCCCGCGTGCTCGTGACGCGGTGGCTGCCGGGCGCGCTCGCGTACCGCACGCCGGCGGGGCTCGACCCCGAGGTGCATCGTCGGGCGGGCCGCCTGCTGCGAGACTTCCACGGGCAGGCGGCGCGTCCGTCTGACGGGGTGGATGCCGCCGCCACCGCCCGAGCGCTGCGCTGGCTCGACGCCCCGCACGCGATCTCGCCCGATATCGAAGCGCGCCTGCGCGCCGTGCTCGCGGCGCTCGAGCCCGTGGAGGCCGACCTCGTGCCGACACACGGAGACTGGCAGCCGCGCAACTGGCTCGTGGACGGCGACGAGGTGCGGATCATCGACTTCGGCCGCTTCGCGTTCCGGCCCGCGGCGACGGACTTCGCACGCCTGTCGGTGCAGGAGTGGCGCGAGAGCCCCGCGTGCGAAGCGGCGTTCTTCGAGGGCTACGGCAGCGACCCCCGGCATCCCTCGCACTGGCTCCTCATGCGGCTGCGCGAGGCGATCGGCACCGCCGCGTGGGCGCACCAGGTCGGCGACGTCGCGTTCGAGGCCCAGGGGCATCGCATGATCGCCGACGCGCTCGCCGAGTACGAGGCGAGCTGACGCCGCGAATCGGGACACCCGAAGGCGAAGGTCAGTGGGTGGCGCGGGATCGTGTGCCGAGGGCGAGCATGAGCCCTGCGGCGAGGAGCGTGCCGGCGAGGCCGAGGAGCACAGGATCGACGGTGACGCCGGACTCCGCGAGCTGCGGTCCGACGGCCGGCGCGGGCGCGGGTGCAGGTGGCTGAGGGGCCGGTGGCGCGGGCGGCTCCGGGGGCGGCGTGACGGCCACCGGCACGATGACGACGGGCGGTGCCGTCGCCACCAGCGTCTCGGGGTCGTCGGGCAGCCCGGGCAGGGGTACCGGATCGGGCGCGACGAAGTCCGGCGGCACGATCACGGTCGCGATGTAGCCCTCCTCGGCCTGCGGGAGCTCGATCGTGTATGTGCCGGTCGCGGGGTCGACGGGCACCGTGAGCGGCTGGTCCTCGATGTCGAGGAGCGGCTGGCCATCTGGCTGCTCGACCTGCACCATGGTCCCGTCCGGTACCGCCGCTCCGGCAGGAGCGTCGGGGGTCGTCACCGTGCCGGTGATCACGACCTTCGGCGCCGGGCTCGCCAGCCACAGCTGCGCGGTCGGGAAGCCGTCGCGGATGCCGAACAGGATCCGGATGCTGCGCACGGAGGCGTCCGGCTGGAACCAGCCGTACGCGCCCGACGTGTCACGGGTGGCGGCGGGCGCGCCGGGGAGGCTGTTGCCGCGCAGCGTCCCCGGCAGATAGTTGATGCCGTCGAACAGCTCGGGTGCCGTGACCCACACCGGTGCGTCCGTGTACGGCGCGCTCCCGCAGGTGCCGGGCTTCGGGGTCGCGGCGCAGTAGTTGCCCGCGGACTGGAAGCCGAGCGCTGAGAGCGGCAGCGGCGAGGTCTGGGCGGTGTCCGCGAAAGCCTGGATGTACGCCCAGTCGGCGTCGATGTCGCCCAACGCGAAGCCCCACCCCGCGGGAGGCGCGGCGTCGAACGAGATCGTCGTCGCGGAGCTGTCGGTCCCCGCCGGAGACAGCGTGAGATAGGGCTGGGATCGGCTCGTGCCGAACTCCGCACCGAAGTCCGTGCCGGCGCCGAGGAAGGCCGTGACGCCGGACGGCGAGCCCAGCGTCGACCCGGTGGACGTCACCGTCGTGGCGGGGAAGCCGGTTGAGGCGGGGAACGTCGGCGTCGCCGTGTATGCGCCGGCGGACCCCGAGACGCTCCAGGTCGGGAAGACCCCGACCTGGCCGGGCTCGACCGCGCCGGCGCCCGGCGCCAGGACGACGACGCCCGCGAGCGCCAGTGCGGTCGACAGCAGCAGCACGCGCGAGGCAGGCTTCGGCATCCGATTCTCCGTCCTTCCGGCGCACGCACCGGACCCCCGAGGAAGATGTTCCGCTGGTCATCCCACCATTCGCGGTGCGTGCGGCGCAACCGTCGAGGCTCAGCGGCGCTGCGCGGCGCGGTGCCGCGCGGCGATGATCGCGGCGGCGACCTTGAGGATCGGAGCCTCGCCGAGGCGGGCGTCGTCGCCGCGGGCGAGGCGGCGGGCGAGGTCGGGACGCAGCTCCCATAGGTACTCGCGGCCGACGACGGCGTGCGGCGCGTTCGACACGACCTTGATCGTGTCGGCGTCGGAGATCAGCGGGATCGCGTTGCGGATGTTCTCGGCCGTCGTGCGGCTCGCCGTCTCGAGCCGCACTGGGCCGGTGTACCCGCGCTCGCGCGCGTACCGCGCCATGAGTTCGGCCTCGGGCACGGCGCCGCCGACAGCGCCTCCGCACAGCACCAGCACGCTCTCGGACGCCTGCGAGCTCTGCGATCGCAGCCCGACCCGCACGCGGTACCGGTTGACGAGGTTCGCGCGCGGTCCCGCGTCGCGGTAGCCGAGCACGACGACGGCCTCGCGCCCGCCGGGCACGGACGCGTCGCCGAGCGCCGCGCGCGACGTGCGCCGGTCCACCGCCTCGGCCCACGCCAGGAGGCCCGCGGCGGCGCCCGCCGCCACGGCGGTCAGGATCAGCAGCAGGCGACGCACACCCCGACACTAGAGGCATCCCGGCTTCGCGGACGTGGCAGGATCACGAGAGTGCCCCTCGAACGGATCGCCCTCATCTCCGACGTCCACGGCAACCTGACGGCGCTCGAGGCCGTGCTCGACGACATCGCGCGCCGGGGGATCACGCGCATCGTCAACCTCGGCGACAACGCCGGCAAGGGACCCCGCGGCGGTGCGGTCGTCGACCGCGTGCGCGAGGTGTGCGAGGTGAACATCCGCGGCAACTGGGACGACTTCCTCGACGGGATCGGAGACGACGAGCCCGAGGAGATGCGGTGGTGGCGCGATGAGCTGTCGCCTGCGCAGCGGTCGTGGCTGCGCACGCTGCCGCTCAGCCACGACGTGACGCTGAGCGGCCGGCGCGTGCGGCTCTTCCACGCCTCGGCCGAGAGCCCCCACGTCCGCGTGCACTTCCACCACACCGACGAGGAGTTCGACGGCATGTTCCGGGCCACGGCGATGACGGGTGAGGGGCCCCAGCCGACCGTCGTCGGGTACGCCGACATCCACGACGCCTACATCGAGTCCCGCGACGGCCGGACCCTCTTCAACGTCGGCAGCGTCGGCAATCCGCTGGACGAGCCGACGCCGAGCTACGTGATCCTCGAGGGGGTGCCCGATGCGGTCGGCCCCGCGCCGTTCGAGGTGCGGTTCGTGCGCGTGCCGTACGACGTCGAGTCCGAGATCGCGGTCGCCGAGCAGCTCGGGATGCCTCGCGCCGACGTGTGGGCCGTCGAGCTGCGCACCGCCGTCTACCGCGGGCGGCAGGCCGCATGAGCGACGCCGTCGAGCCGCGGGCGGACGCCGGCGCCGGGGATGCCCCTCCGCCTCGTGCGCCGCTCTCGCGCCCCATCGTCGCCGGCATCGTCACGGCGCTCGTCGGGGTCACGAGCTCGTTCGCCGTCGTGCTCACCGGGCTCGACGCCGTCGGCGCGACCCCGGCGCAGGCGGCGAGCGGACTGCTCGTGCTGTGCCTCACGATGGGTGCGGCATCCATCGTCCTCGCGTGGCGCTACCGCATGCCGATCACGGTGGCGTGGTCGACCCCCGGAGCCGCGGTGCTCGCGGCGACGGGCGCCGTCGACGGGGGCTGGCCGGCCGCGGTCGGCGCGTTCCTCGTGACGGCGGGGCTGATCCTGCTGACCGCGCTGTGGCCCCAGCTCGGCCGCCTCATCGCCCGGATCCCGCCGTCGATCGCGCAGGCGATGCTCGCCGGCGTGCTGCTGCCGCTGTGCCTGGCGCCCGTCACCGGCATCGTCGCGAACCCGTGGGGCGTCGCTCCGGTCGTGATCGTGTGGCTCATCGGGGTGCGGTTCGCCCCGCGCTGGGCCGTGCCGCTGGCGTTCGTGGCGGCATCCGTCGTGGTCGGCGTGGACGTCGTGGTCACGGGCGCCTCGATCGACCCGGGGGTGCTGGTGCCGCGGCTGGAGTTCACGGCGCCCGCCCTGACCCTCGGCGCTGTGGTGGGTCTCGCGCTGCCGTTGTTCCTCGTGACGATGGCGTCGCAGAACGTCCCGGGCGTCGCGATCATGCGCAGCTTCGGCTATGAGGTGCCGTGGCGACCCGCGATGCTCGTGACCGGAGTCGGCACGGCGCTGGGTGCGACCGCCGGCGGGCACGCGATCAACCTGGCCGCCATCAGCGCCGCGCTCGCCGCCGCTCCCGACGCGGATCCGGATCCGAAGCGCCGGTGGGTGGCGGGGGTGTCGACGGGCGCCTCGGGCATCGTCCTCGGCGGTCTGTCGGCAGCGCTCGTCGCGCTGGTGGTGGTGGCCCCGGATGCCGTCATCCCGGCCGTCGCCGGCATCGCGCTGTTCGGGGCGTTCGGCTCGGCGGTGCAGCAGGCGATCGACGACCCGGGGGAGCGGCTGCCCGCGGTCGTGACGTTCCTGGTCGCGGCGTCCGGAGTGGCGATCGCCGGTGTGAGCGCGGCGTTCTGGGCACTCGTTGCCGGGCTGGTCGTCCGTGAGGTGCTGCACCTGGGCCGACGCCGTGGCTGAGGCCGGAGGACACTGACCTCACACCGAGCGACGCCGACCCACGACGTCCTCGCAGGTCAGCGAGCGCGCCGCCGGCGCACGATCGCTCCGTGCACTCGCAGCAGCCGAGGAACCACGACGTACACCGCGAGCGGGACGACGACGGCGGTGAGCACGAGCGCGCGCAGGACCGGGTGCCACGACTCCGAGACCGGGGCGAGCAGCAGCATGCCGACCGAGACGAGGGGGAAGATGGCGAGCCACGTGATCGCGGCGCGGACGTGGATGGAGGGGACGTGAGCGGGAACAGGTGCGGGAGTGGCGGAGGCGTCGGCCCGGGTGGGCGTGGAGGTGGTCGAAGCGGGCATGTGCGGCATCCTTCCAAGAATCCAACCGAATGGTTGCAACTGGTTGGTTGCAAGTGAATCACGCCGTCGAGTATTCCGCAACCATTCAGTTGGAATCCGGGATAGCATGGCGACATGGCGTGGGACACCGAACGCACCAAGCAGCTGCTGCTCGACGCCGCGACGGCGGAGTTCAGCGAGCACGGCCTCGCCGGCGCCCGCGTCGACCGCATCGCGGCGGCCGCGGGCGTGAACAAGGAGCGCATCTACCAGTACTTCGGCAAGAAGGACGAGCTGTTCGCGACCGTCCTCGCCGAGGTGCTGCGGGAGTCGATGGATGCCGTCGCCCCGGTGGGCAGCGGCCCCGAGGCCGCCGGCGACTACGCCGGGCGCTTGTTCGACCACCACCTCGCGGACGGCGTCATCCCGCGGCTCATCTTCTGGGAGGGCCTCGAGCGCGGCCGTGCGGCCGCCGAGAACCCGGCCCGCGTCGCCTACCATGCCGAGAAGGTCACGCGGCTGCAGACCATGCTGCCCGGCGTCGGCCGGGAGGCTGCGGGGGAGCTGCTCCTCACCATCGTGAGCCTCGTCAACGCCTGGCCGGTACTGCCGCAGCTCGACGAGCTCATGGTTCCGGCCGCTGCCGCGACGCGGGCGTCCGCGCGACGCGCCGCGATCGTCGCCACGGTGACGGCGGCGGCGGCCGCCGCCATCGATGCCGCCCGCGACTGACGTCCGGACCGCGCCTCCGCGCAGGGGGCCGCGTCAGTGCAGAGTGCCGCCCGGTACGACGGCGTCCTCGGTCACCTCGACGCTCGTGCGCACCGCGATCTCCAGCGCGTCGGCGATCTCGCGCAGCGGGAGCGTCGCCGCGTCGGCGGGGGCGTGCTCGGTCGACCAGGGCACGTGCACGAATCCGGCGCGGACCGGGGATGCCGCGGCCTCCAGCGCCGTGAAGAACACGTGGTTGCACACGAACGTCCCGGCCGAGTACGACAGCTCGGCGGGGATCCCCGCGGCCGCGATGCGCCCGACGATCTCCTTGACGGGGAGGGTCGCGAAGTGCGCCGCCGGCGCACCCGGAACGCTCGGCACATCGACCGGCTGCTCGCCGGCGTTGTCGGGGATGCGGGCGTCGACGAGGTTGACGGCCACGCGCTCCACGCCGATCGCGGCGCGGCCGCCGGCCAGCCCGGCGGCGATGACGACGTCCGGCCGATGCTCGGAGATCAGCTCGCGCAGACGTTCCGCGGCGCCTGCGAACGTCACCGGCAGGACGGCGGTCACGAGCACCTCGGGACCCGTCCAGCGCGACGCGACGAGGTGCACCGCCTCGCCGGACGGATTGGCGGCGTCGCCGCCGAACGGTTCGAAGCCGGTGAGGAGGACGGTCGTCATGCCTCCAGGCTATGCAGTCAAGGCGCGGGAGCGGGTGCCAGGGCGATCTCGCCGGTCGCGATGTCGGCCGACGTGAGGCGCAGCCGCACGGTCGTCCCCGCGGCCGCATCCAGGCCCTCGACCCGCGCGGCGACGGGCGGATCCGTCAGCTGCACGCGGGCGGTGCCGTTGCGCCTGCCCAGCACGACCGCATCGAACGTCCGGCCCTCCCTGCCCGCCAGCTGAGCGGCCTCGACCCGGTCGAGCGTCCCGGTCTCGAGCCGGCTGGCGAGAGCATCGCTGCGCCCCATGATCTTCGGCAGCGACGGCAGGCTCTCGCGCGCCCATCCGGGCACCTCGCGGTCGTTCGCGATCGCCTCGCACACGATGAGCGACCAGCGGTCCACGAGCCGGCGCAGCGGCGCGGTGGTGTGCGCGTAGGGCGCCCCGATCGCGGACTGGACGGGGTCGGTCGGCGGCTCGCCGTCGAAGGCGACGTACCCCGCACCGCGGAAGAGGCCGGTCGCGGCATCCAGGATCGCGAGCGCCGACGGATCGTGGCGGTCGAGCGCGCGCAGGTAGTCGCCGTAGGCGACGTCCAGGCGCCACGGCAGGCCGAGCGCCACGGTCTGCGCGCGGAACGCCGCGACGTCGTCGGGCTCGGCCGCCGGCATCGTGCGGAGGATGCCCACGCGGCCGCGCAGCATGAGCTCGGCGGCGGCCATGCCGGTCAGCAGCGACACCTGGGCGTTCCAGTCCTCGACCACCAGGGGCGCCTCGCGTTCGAGCCGGTACCCGCCGTCGTCGCCGGGCACCACGCGTGCCTCGGGCACGTTGAGGCTCGCGCCGCCGCGCTCGGCCTCGCGCTCCAGCCGCTGCGGCCCGAACCACGCCAGCGCCTGCAGCGTAGGCGGCGCGGCGCCGGCATCGATCGCCACCTGCGCGCCGGTGTACGTCCACTGCGCCCGCGACCGGATGACCGCGCGCCGCAGCGTCGTCGCGACCGGACGTGCGCCGTCGTCGAGCTCGAACCGCCACACGTACGCGAGCCGGTCGCGATCCGGAAGGAGAGACGCGGCATCCTCGCTGATCACGACGGGGTGCAGGGGGATGCGCCTGTCCGCCGCGTAGAGCGTCTGCCCACGCAGGCGCGCCTCCGCGTCGACCGGACCGCCCGGCTCGACGAAGGCCGGGACGTCGGCGATCGCGTAGTGGAGGATGCCGCCGGTCGCGGTGCGCTCGAGGTGCATCGCCTGATCGAGGTCCGTCGAGCCGGCCGGGTCGATCGTCAGGAACTCGAGGTCACGGAGGTCGTCCCGTCCGGCGAGGGCCGGGTCGGTCGGCACCGACCGGGCGGCGCGGGCGGCCGCGGCATCCACCTCCTCCGGGAAGGCGGTCGGCAGACCGAGGTCGACGCGCAGCCGCGCCAGAGAGTCGATCAGCTCGTCGTGCGCACGGTCTGGAGCGAGTCGAGGGCGGCGGGCGGGCACCCGATCAGTGTAGGCACGGGCCCTAGACTTGACGATCGTGGTCACCCGTCTGTCGAACTTCTTCCTCCGCACCCTCCGTGAAGACCCCGCCGACGCCGAAGTCACGAGCCACAGGCTGCTCGTGCGCGCCGGCTACATCCGCCGCGCCGCGCCGGGCATCTTCACGTGGCTGCCACTGGGGCTGAAGGTCAAGGCGAAGATCGAGGCGATCATCCGCGACGAGATGGCGAACGCGGGCGCGTTCGAGGTGCACTTCCCGGCGCTGCTGCCCCGCGACCCCTACGAGGCGTCCGGCCGCTGGACCTCGTACGGCGACGGCATCTTCCGCCTCCAGGACCGCCGCGGCGCCGACTACCTGCTGGCGCCCACGCACGAGGAGATGTTCACCCTCCTCGTCAAGGACCTCTACTCGTCGTACAAGGACCTGCCCCTGACGATCTACCAGATCCAGGACAAGTACCGCGACGAGGCGCGTCCGCGTGCCGGCCTCCTGCGCGGCCGCGAGTTCACGATGAAGGACGCCTACTCGTTCGACTACACGGACGAGGGCCAGGATGCCTCGTACCAGGCGCAGCGCGACGCCTATGAGCGCATCTACCAGCGTCTCGGTCTCGAGTACGTCATCGTCGCCGCCGACAACGGCCTCATGGGCGGCGCCCGCAGCGAGGAGTTCCTGCACCCGACCCCCGTCGGCGAGGACACCTTCGTGCGCTCCGCCGGCGGCTACGCCGCCAACGTCGAGGCGTTCACGACCGTCGTGCCCGACGCGCTCCCGTTCGACGGACTGGGCGCCCCGGTGATCTTCGATTCGCCGAACACGCCCACCATCCAGACGCTGGTCGACCACTCCAACGCGCACCTCGACGCGCCGGCACCGGGCATCGCCGGTCCCGCGACGGCCGATGCGAGTGAGTGGACCGCGGCGCACACGCTGAAGAACGTGGTGCTCGCCCTCACGCACCTCGACGGCACGCGCGAACTCGTGATCGTCGGCATCCCCGGCGACCGCGACGTCGACGACAAGCGCGCCGAGGTGGCCTTCGCGCCCGCCGCGGTCGAGGCCGCGACGGCGGAGGACTTCGAGAAGAACCCGCTGCTGGTGAAGGGGTACATCGGGCCCTGGTCCGAGACCGGGGCGATCCTCGGCGAGGAGTCGGCCACGGGCATACGGTACCTGCTCGACCCGCGTGTGGTCGACGGCACCTCGTGGGTCACCGGCGCCAACATCGACGAGAAGCACGTGCACACCCTCGTCGCGGGCCGTGACTTCGCGGGCGACGGCTTCGTCGAGGTCGCGAACGTGCGCCCCGGCGACCCCGCGCCCGACGGCTCCGGCCCCGTGGAGCTCGCCCGCGGCATGGAGATCGGACACGTCTTCCAGCTCGGCCGCTTCTTCGCCGAGACCCTCGGGCTCAAGGTGCTCGACGAGAACG
Source organism: Microbacterium sp. NPDC058389 (assembly GCF_042722305.1). Classification (NCBI taxonomy): domain Bacteria; kingdom Bacillati; phylum Actinomycetota; class Actinomycetes; order Micrococcales; family Microbacteriaceae; genus Microbacterium; species Microbacterium sp. NPDC058389. The sequence goes on along the minus strand of NZ_JBHXJQ010000007.1, from coordinate 143,411 downwards.
GCAAGCTCGTGACCGTCACGATGGGCTCGTACGGCATCGGCGTCACCCGCATCCTCGCGAACCTCGCCGAGCTGAACAACGACGACAAGGGCCTCGTGTGGCCGGCCGCCGTCGCGCCGTTCGACGTGCACGTCGTGGCCGCGGGCCGCGACGCCGTCGCGTTCGAGGTGGCCGCGCAGCTGTCGGCCGACCTCGAGGCTGCCGGGCTCGACGTGCTCTACGACGACCGCCCGAAGGTGTCGCCTGGCGTGAAGTTCGGCGATGCCGAACTCGTCGGCGTGCCGCAGATCGTCGTCGTCGGCCGCGGTGCCGCCGACGGTCAGGTCGAGCTGTGGGACCGCCGCACCGGCGACCGCGAGGTCGTGCCCGCGGCGGAGGCCGTCGCGCGTCTGCGCGCCTAGCCCGCACGTTCCGGGGCTGCGGGACGGCTCCCTGCGATCGAGCGGCGGCGAGGGGAACGCACCGAGCGTCGAGCACCGTGCGAGACAGCCGGTGAAGTATCAGAGCTCGCGTGTCCGTCCTCTGGCCTACCGGAATCCGGGTAGGAGAGGATGTCGCGCATGGGTCGATACCTGCTGACGGCCATGCCCTTCACCGGTCACGTCGCACCGCTGGCTGCGGTCGCCCGCGTGCTCGTTAATCGGGGCCACGACGTGCGCTTCTACACGGGGTCACGGTTCCGGGCGAAGGTCGAGGCGGCCGGGGCCCGGCTGATCCCGTGGCAGCAGGCTCCCGACTTCGACGAGAACGACCTGGCCGCGACGTTCCCGCGCCTCGTCGGCAAGAAGGGCATGCAGCAGATGCTCGTCAACGTCGTCGACTGCTTCATCGCCACCGCCCCGGCGCAGGTCGCCGACCTCTCCGCAGAGTGGGAGCGCGAGCCGTGGGACGCACTCGCCGCCGACGAGGTGTCGATCGGCGCCGTGCTGTTCAGTGAGCGATCCGGGATGCCGTGGGCCACGGTCTCGGTGGTGCCGCTGAATCTGGTGGGCCCGGGCGGACCGCCGAGCGGAATGGGCCTGCGTCCGGGCACCAATCCGATCATGAGGACGCGTGACGCGGCGCTGCGCGGACTCGTGCCCCTCATCTCGCGGCCGCTGGTCACCGCGCTCGACAGGGCGCAGGCGGCCATCGGGCTCTCCACGCGAGGCCGCAGCATGGACCGCATCGTCTTCTCACCGACTCTCATCGCCGCGAGCGGCTCGCCTCTGCTGGACTACGGCCGCACAGACCGGCCGGCGCACGTGCACTTCGTCGGCGAAGTGGCCGCGCAGGCCGCGCCCGGCACCGCCGCGGAACTGCCGCCCTGGTGGGGCGACCTCGACGGACGTCGTGTCGTGCTGGTGACGCAGGGCACGCAGAACATCGACCCCGACGATCTGGTGCGACCCGCGCTGGCGGCACTGCAGGGGCGCGACGTCCTCGTCGTCGCGACGACGGGGGTGGCCGGCCGCGACGAGTTCCCGTTCCCGGTGCCCGCCAACGTGCGTGTCATGGGATTCGCGCCGTTCGGCGCCCTGCTGCCCCGTGTCGATCTCGCGATCACCAACGGCGGCTGGGGCGGCACGATCGCGATGCTGGGCCAGGGGATCCCGCTCGTCATCGCGGGCGGCGATCTCGACAAGCCCGAGGTGGCCGCGCGGGTGGCGTGGAGCGGAGCGGGCGTGAATCTGCGCACCGGAAGGCCCACGGCGTCCGCGGTTCAGGCGGCGGCGGACCGGGTGCTCGCCGAGCCGTCGTTCCGTGAAGCGGCCGGGCGGGTCGGGGCCGAGCTGCGCACGCTCGGGGGCGCCGCGCGTGCCGCCGAGCTCATCGAGGGCATGGTCTGAGAACGGTGGACCACGCGTCGGCACGGGTGGCCGCGCGTCAGGACTCCGGGTTGGGGTCCGCGTCCAGCCAGGGCGGGCCGAGGGGAACGATGCGTCGGCCGATCGTGCGCCAGTAGAACTTCTCGACGAGCATGTAGGCGGCCAGCGCCGATGCCACGATGAGCACGATCGAGCCGGTGATCGCGAGGCCCTCCGCGCCGGTGAAGGCACCCATCGCCTGGAAGCCCAGCCCGAACGACACGCACAGCAGCGTGATCGGCAGCACCGTGTTGTGCGCGGCTCCGGCGGGGACGAACAGCAGCGCCAGGATCGCGAACACGAGCGAGAACAGGCCCCGCGCCGACGCGGTGACCTCGAAGAAACCGAGCTCCTCTCCCAGCAGGAATCCGGGTACGACGATCCAGTACCAGCCGAACGCGTTGTAGACGATGAAGTGGAAGTTGTCGCCCGCGAAGTACGACAGCATGCCCGCGGTCACCTGCACGACGCCGCCGAAGGCGGCCCCGATCCAGAACACCGGCGCGTCGTCCTGCAGGCCCAGGTGCGCGAGCTGGGCGATCACGGTGGCGATCACGAACCCCAGCAGGCCGATGAGACCGGGGTCCGCGACGCGCAGGCCACCCGTGCGGGGGACGCGGATCGCGTCGGTGATCGCGATGTTCGTGGTGCCGTCGGTCATGCGAAGCCTCTTCCCGTGCGCCGTGCCCGCCCGCGTCGTTCCCGCCCAGTATGCCGAGGGTGCGGCGCATCGTGCCATCCTGCGTCGGCACGTCCCCGGGTCGGCGGCGAAGCGGAGGCGGCGGCATCCACCGTTCACGTTCCGGTCACCGGACGGCGGCGTGACGTGGCACGCTGGCGTCATGGGCCAGAGCGACACCGGAACCATCCCGCACCCCGTCACCGAGGAGCTGCGTGCCACCATGGCCGCCGCGGGCATCTCGCACGACGCGGACCTCATCGCACGCATCCTCGCCACCGGCATCGGCCTGGGGCTCGACGACACCGACCGCCTCGACCTGAAGATCACGTCGGCGGCGCTGAGCGAGATGCGCGCCGCATTCCGGCTGTTCGCGCCGTACCGCGGCATCCCCAAGGTCACGATCTTCGGGTCGGCGCGCACGCGCTCCGAGGACCAGCTGTACCGGCAGGCGTCCGAGACGGCCGCCGTGCTCGCCGAACGCGGCTGGATGGTCGTGACCGGGGCAGGCCCCGGGATCATGGAGGCGGCGGCCGAGGGCGCCGGTCCGCACCATTCGCTCGGGGTGTCGATCCGGCTGCCGTTCGAGGAGAGGCCGAACGCGATCGTCGGCGCGAACGCGCGCAACGTCGCCATGAAGTACTTCTTCACGCGCAAGCTCATGCTGGTCAAGGAGTCCGCGGGGTTCGTGTGCGTCCCCGGGGGCTTCGGCACGCTCGACGAGATGTTCGAGCTGCTGACGCTGCAGCAGACGGGCAAGGCCGACCCGACGCCCATCGTGCTGCTGGATGCTCCCGGCGGCACCTTCTGGGCGGGGCTGCAGCGGTTCGTCGACGATCACCTGCTGCCGTCGGGGGTGATCTCGAAGGGCGACTTCGATCGTGTGCTCGTCACAGACTCGGTCGAGGCGGCGGTCGACGAGATCACCGGGTTCTACCGCAACTACGACTCGCTGCGCTGGGTGGGCAAGCGCCTGGTGCTGCGGCTGAAGGCCGAGCCCACCGAGGCCGAGGTCGACGAGCTCAACGAGCGCTTCGCCGATCTCGTCGCCGAGGGCCGCATCGAGAGCCGCGGCGCGCTGACGGCCGAACGCGAGGACGACGACGCCGTCGCGCTGCCGCGGCTGGTGCTGCGGCTCAACCAGTTCCGGGTGGGTGACCTGTACCGCCTCATCCGCGCCGTGAACGCGCTGGGGTCCGCACCGCGCGACTGAAGAGCGGAGGGATGCCGCACCGCGCGCCGTCCGTCAGAGGCGGCGGTAGCGCGCCGACAGCACGAGGTACACGCCGTACGCGACGAGCCCCGCCCCGATGGCCCCGCACAGCAGCGGACCGAGGGGGAGTGCGATCAGGCCGTCCAGCGCGGCGTCGAGACCGCCGGTGTCGCCGGGATCGACCTTGACGGCGGCGACGACGAGCAGCACTCCGACCGCCAGCAGGGCGAGCCCCTTCGCGATGTAGCCGACGACGGCGATGCCGGTCACGATGCTGCCGGGCCGCCCCGAGGGCAGCGAGAGCCGCGGGACGAAACGGCGCGTGAGACCGATGACGGCGAACCCGACGCCGCCCGCTCCGATGGCCACGCCCACGATGCCGAGCACGATCGGACCGCCGGGGACGAACAGGACGCCCCGGCTCGCCTCCTGCACACTGTCGTCGGGGTCGGGGCGTGCGCCCACGGCTACCGCGGCGGAGACGATCGCCAGCGCGAAGAACACGGCGGCCTTGGCCCACTCGATCAGCCGCGCGCCCCACGTGCGCGCCGGCGAATCGCGGCGCACCAGGATGCCGTCGAACAGCTGCCAGACGCCGAGGGCCGCCAGGGCGAGGGCGGCGACCCACAGCACCACGAAGCCGAGCGGCGCCCCGGCGATGGTCAGCAGTGCACCGGACTGATCGGTCTCGCCCTGGCCGCCCAACGCCACCACGATCGCGAGCACGCCGATCAGCATGTGGACGACGCCGTCGGCGACGAAGCCGGCGCGCGCGAGCGTCTCGAACACCGGGTTCGATTCGGCGCGACGGGCGGCGCCGCGCACCTCGGCGCGCGCCGCGGAACCGGTGTCGGACGACATGAGAGCCACGCTAGGCGATGCCCGTCCAGGGCGCCGAGGGGCTTGCGCCGCCGCGTCGCGCTGTGCTGCGGCGCCGCGCCGCACGCTGCCGGCTCTGACCGGACGCACGGGAACGCCGCCTAACATGGGCCGGATGATCCGCGAGGGCACGCGCCGGCCCACGGCCGGATGGAGCATCGTGCCGCGACTGGTCCGCGGAGCCCCGCCGGTCGTGCTCGTCGTCGTGGGCGCGCTCTCGCTCCTGGTCGGCCTGCTGATCGTCACGCGGCCGCTGACGTCGCTGCTCGTGCTCACGATCTACGTGGGCATCAGCGCGATCCTGTCGGGCCTGGCCCGCATGCTCGCCGCCCCCGAGACGCCGCTGTGGTCGCGCGTGACGTTCGGCGGGCTGTGGATCGCGCTCGGTCTCGCGGTCCTCGTCGGCCTCGGGCGCACGCTGGAGCTGCTTCCGGAGCTGATCGCCGTGCTGCTCGTGCTCGGCGGCCTCGCCTCGCTGTACGACGCGCTCTCGCGCGGCCGAGTGAGCCAGCGCGTGCTGTCGGCGGTGTGGGGCGCGGCGCAGGTCGCGTTCGGCGTGCTGTCGTACGCCTGGCCCGACGTGACGGTGCTGGTGGTCGCGCTCGTCTTCGGTGTGCGCACCATCGTGTTCGGCGCCACCCTGCTGGTGCGCGCCGTGCGCGCCTACGTCGAAGGTCGGCGCTCGGTGCCCGCGACCGCCCAGCCCGCCCCGAGCGAAGAGCCGGCGGCCGTTCCCGCCCCGGACCCTGACGCCGCCGCGTCGCCAGGACTCGCCGAGGGCGAGGATCCGGCGGCGCCTCGGCCGCCGGCATCCCCTGACGTCGTCCTGGCGCGGCCGAGCCGTGCCCGTGCGGCGTGGCTGGCGGCGGGGCGCTACGCGCTGTCGGTGCTGCTCATCGTGCTGGCCGCCGGGGGATGGTGGGCGAACTCGTGGTTCGAGGACGGCGCCCAGGTCGTCGACGCCTTCTACGACCCGCCCGCGGTGGTGCCGTACGACCACGGCAAGCTGATCCGGTGGGACGAGTTCACGGGGCAGAAGCCCGCGAACGCGGACGTCTACCGCACCCTGTACACCACCCGCGACGCCAACGGGCAGCCCGCCGTCGCCAGCGGACTGGTCATCGTGCCGCACGACCCCCCGCCCGGTCCGCGCCCCGTCGTGATCTGGAACCACGGCACGACGGGCGTCGCGCGCGGCTGCGCGCCGAGCCTGCGCGACGCGTCGGCGACGAAATGGGCGATCCCGGGCCTCGACCAGGCGATCGAGAAGGGATGGGTGGTCGTCGCCTCCGACTACTCGGGGCAGGGCGCGCCCGGCGAGTTCCCCTATCTGATCGGCCGCGGCGAGGCGCGCTCGTCGCTCGACGCCGTCATCGCCGCGCGTGAGCTCGAGGGTCTCACGCTCTCTGCGCACACGGTCGTGTGGGGTCACTCTCAGGGCGGCCACGCGGCACTGTGGACCACGCAGCTCGCGCCGGACTACGCGCCCGACCTCGACATCCGGGGCACCGCCGTGCTTGCGCCCGCCGCGGAGCCGGTGAAGCTGGCGCGTGAGCTCACGACGGGCGACGCGAACGCGCTGCTGTCGATCCTCATCTCGTGGGTGCTCGTGCCCTACGCCGACACGTACGACGACGTGGAGCTCACCGACTACATCGCTCCCGGGGCGGAGTCGATCGTGCGCGAGATGACCCAGCGCTGCCCCACGGAGCCGGGCGTGATCGTGTCGGTCGCCGCAGCACTCGGCGTCTCGGAGGACCGTCCGCTGTACGTCGGCGATCTGACCGCCGGGGCACTGGGCAAGCGCCTGGCCGACAACACGCCGAACGGACCGTGGGGCACCCCGATCCTCATCGCCTGGGGGAGCGAGGACGAAGTCATCCCGCCGCACCTGCAGCGGGAGTTCGTCGATACCCTGTGCGCGCAGGGCGAGCAGGTGCGCAGTCTGCAGTACCAGGGCTACGACCACCTGCGCACGCTCCTGCCCGGGTCGCATTTCATCCCGGTGCTGCTCACCTGGACCGACGCGAGGTTCCGCCACGCCGACACCCACGTGGACGACTGCGGCGCTGGATGAGGGCCCCACGCTCTCGCGGAGAGGGGCGTCAGGCGACTCCCAGGGCGGCGGGCCGCGGCATCCGGTAATGTTGGAGGGTTCCGGCGCGCGTAGACGCTCCGGTGAGAGCTGAATACGGAGGCTGTTGTGGACATCGATCTCGGACTTCTGCGGACCGTCGAGCGCGAGAAGGAGATCCCCTTCGACGAGCTCGTGCACATCATCGAACAGGCGATCCTGACCGCCTACGCCAAGCACACGTCGCCCACCGGCGAGCTGCCCGAGGGTGCGCGTGCCGAGCTCGATCGCAAGACCGGTCACGTCGCGGTGTTCATCCCGCTGCTCGACGACGAGGGCGCGGTCGTCGGCGAAGAGGAGTCGACCCCCGAGGACTTCGGCCGCATCGCCGCGTTCGCCGCGAAGCAGGTCATCAGCCAGCGTCTGCGCGACATCGCCGACGACGCCGTGCTGGGCGAGTTCCGCGGCAAGGAGGGCGACATCGTCGCAGGCATCGTGCAGCAGGGCCCGAACCCGCGCATGGTGCACGTCGACCTCGGCTCGGTCGAGGCGATCCTGCCTCCCGAGGAGCAGGTGCCCGGCGAGGACTACGCCCACGGCGCACGCCTGCGTGTGTACGTGACGTCGGTGGCCAAGGGCACCAAGGGCCCGCAGATCACCGTCTCGCGCACGCACCCGGGCCTCGTCCGCAAGCTGTTCGCGCTCGAGGTCCCCGAGATCCCCGCGGGTCTCGTCGAGATCGTCTCGCTCGCGCGCGAGGCGGGCCACCGCACCAAGATCGCCGTCAAGGCCAACGACCCGTCGATCAACGCGAAGGGCGCCTGCATCGGCGAGCTCGGCCGCCGCGTGCGCGCCGTCACCGAGGAGCTCGGCGGCGAGAAGATCGACATCGTCGACTACGACCCGGAGCTCGCGAAGTTCGTCGCCAACGCGCTGTCGCCGGCGAAGGTGACGTCGAGCTTCATCCTGGATGCCTCGAACAAGGCCGTCCGCGCGCTTGTGCCCGACTACCAGCTGTCGCTCGCCATCGGCAAGGAGGGGCAGAACGCGCGTCTGGCCGCCAAGCTCACGGGTGCCAAGATCGACATCCAGCCCGACTCGATCCTCGAGGACAGCTGAGCCCCGCGGCGCGGCCGCGCAGCGAGTCGGTGTAGGATGGAAGCCGTACGAACGTGCGTCGGATGCCGCACGCGTGCTCTCCGGTCCACCCTCCTCAGGGTGGTCTCCATTGATTCCGCTCTCGTCGTCGACGAGCGCGCATCGATGCCCGGAAGAGGCGCGTGGGTGCACGAGACGCGGGAATGCGTGGATGCCGCCATCCGGCGCCGCGCCTTCGTACGGGCATTGCGTGTGTCAGGCCCGCTTGACACGCAGACCATCGAAGAGCACATCCAGCGAAAAGGCTGAACGGCTATGGAAACAAAGTGAACGGCTCGAAATGAGACCCGTCCGCCGATAACGGTCTGCCCTGTCTGGGCAGACCCCAGACAGGAGAATTTGTGGCTGCCAAACCACGCGTGCACGAGATCGCTTCCGAGCTCGGCGTCGACAGCAAGGTCGCGCTCGAGAAGCTGAAGGAGCTCGGCGAATACGTCAAGAGCCCCTCGTCCACCATCGAACCCCCCGTGGCGCGAAAGCTTCGCGCTGCGCTCGAAGCCGACGGCTCCGGCGCGTCCGCAGCGGCTCCGGCCGCTCCGGCTGCCAAGCCCGGCGCGCGCCCCGCCGCGACGCCCGGCGCCCCGGCTGCCAAGCCCGGTCCCGCGGCCAAGCCCGGCCCGGCCGTCAAGCCCGGTCCGGCGCGCCCGGCGGCGCCCGCCGCCCCCGAGGCGAAGGCCGCACCGGCCGCTCCCGCGGCGAAGGCGGCTCCGGCCGCCGAGGCTCCCGCGGCTCCGGCTGCCGCCGCACCGGCGGCTCCGGCCGCCCCCGAGGCGAAGGCCGCTCCCGCGGCTCCTGCTGCCCCGGGTGCCAAGCCCGGCGCCCCGAAGCCCGGCCCCGCCGGCGCGACGCCGCAGGCGCCGCGTCCGGGTGGCACGCCGCGCCCCGGCAACAACCCCTTCGCTTCGTCGCAGGGCATGGGTCAGCGTCCCGCCGGCCCGCGTCCGGGCAACAACCCGTTCGCGTCGGCGCAGGGCATGGGCCAGCGCCCGTCGCCCGGCAACATCCCGCGTCCGCAGGCTCCGCGTCCCGGCGCCCCGCGTCCCGGCGCCCCGCGCCCGGGCGGTGCGGGTCGTCCCGGTGGCGGCGGTCGTCCCGGCGCTCCCTTCCAGCAGCGTCCCGGCGGCCCCGGTCGTCCCGGCGGTGCCGGCGGCTTCCAGCGCCCCGGCGGTGCCCCCGGCGCAGGCGCGCCCGGCGGCTTCGCGGGTCGTCCCGGCGGTGGCGGCGGTCGTGGCCGCGGTCCCGGCGGTGGCACCGCGGGTGCCTTCGGCAAGGGCGGCGGCAAGTCGAAGCAGCGCAAGTCGCGTCGCGCGAAGCGGCAGGAGTTCGAGATGCGGTCGGCGCCTGTCGTCGGCGGCGTCAACGTCCAGAAGGGCAACGGCGAGATCATCCGCATGCGACGCGGTGCGTCGATCGCGGACTTCGCCGACAAGCTCGAGGCGCTGCGCGGCTACACCGTGCAGCCCGGCACGCTCGTGACGATCCTCTTCAACCTCGGCGAGATGGCCACGGCCACCGAGTCGCTGGACGAGGCGACGTTCGAGGTGCTCGGCGCCGAGCTCGGCTACAAGATCCAGATGGTCTCGCCCGAGGACGAGGACAAGGAGCTCCTCGAGGGCTTCGGTCTCGACCTCGAGGCCGAACTGGAGGCGGAGAACGAGGAAGACCTCGAGATCCGTCCTCCCGTGGTCACCGTCATGGGCCACGTCGACCACGGTAAGACGCGACTGCTCGACGCCATCCGCCAGACCAACGTGGTCGCGGGCGAGGCCGGCGGCATCACGCAGCACATCGGTGCGTACCAGGTCTGGACCGAGCACGACGGCATCGAGCGCGCCATCACGTTCATCGACACCCCGGGTCACGAGGCGTTCACCGCCATGCGTGCCCGTGGTGCGCAGGTCACCGACATCGCGATCCTCGTGGTCGCGGCCGACGACGGCATCATGCCGCAGACGGTGGAGGCCCTGAACCACGCCCAGGCGGCGAACGTGCCGATCGTGGTCGCGGTGAACAAGGTCGACAAGCCCGAGGCCAACCCGGCCAAGGTGCGGCAGCAGCTGACCGAGTACGGCCTGGTCGCCGAGGAGTACGGCGGCGACGTCATGTTCGTCGACGTGTCGGCCCGCCAGAACACGGGCATCCAGGAGCTCCTCGATGCGGTGCTGCTCACCGCGGACGCGGGCCTGGACCTCACGGCCAACCCGAACAAGGACGCGCGCGGTGTCGCCATCGAGGCGAAGCTCGACAAGGGTCGCGGATCGGTGGCCACCGTCCTCATCCAGTCGGGAACGCTGCGCGTCGGCGACGCGATCGTCGCGGGCACGGCCTACGGCCGCGTGCGCGCCATGATCGACGAGAACGGCGACCCGGTCGAAGAGGCCTACCCGTCGCGTCCGGTCCAGGTGCAGGGTCTGAACTCCGTGCCCCGCGCCGGTGACACGTTCATCGTCACCGAGGAGGACCGCACGGCCCGCCAGATCGCCGAGAAGCGTGAAGCGGCCGAGCGCAACGCCCAGCTGGCCAAGGCCCGCAAGCGCATCTCGCTCGAGGACTTCACCCGTGCTCTCGAAGAGGGCAAGGTCGAGTCGCTCAACCTCATCATCAAGGGTGACGTGTCGGGTGCCGTCGAGGCGCTCGAGGAGTCGCTCCTCAAGATCGAGGTCGACGATTCGGTGCAGCTGCGGATCATCCACCGCGGCGTCGGTGCGATCACCGAGTCCGACATCAACCTGGCGACGATCGACAACGCGATCGTCATCGGCTTCAACGTCCGTCCCGACACGAAGGCGCGCGAGCGCGCCGCCCGCGAGGGTGTGGATGTCCGGTTCTACTCGGTCATCTACAACGCGATCGACGACGTCGAGCAGTCGCTCAAGGGTCTGCTCAAGCCGGAGTACGAAGAGGTCCAGTCGGGCGTCGCCGAGATCCGCGAGGTGTTCCGCTCCTCGAAGTTCGGCAACATCGCCGGTGTCATCGTCCGCTCGGGCACGATCACGCGCAACGCCAAGGCGCGCGTCATCCGCGACGGCGTGGTCATCGCCGACGGCCTGGCGATCGAGTCGCTGCGTCGCTTCAAGGACGACGTCACCGAGGTGCGCACCGATTACGAAGCCGGTATCGGCCTCGGCAAGTACAACGACATCCAGGTGGGCGACGAGATCGAGACCACCGAGATGGTCGAGAAGCCGCGCGGCTGAGTCCGCGTCACTGATTCCGGATGCCTCCTTCGGGAGGCATCCGGAATCATCCCCTTAAGGAGCACTCATGTCTTCGGAACGTCAGGCCCGGCTGGGCGACCGCATCCGCGTGATCCTCGCCGAGCGTCTCGAGAAGGGGCTGCGCGACCCGCGGCTCGGCTTCGTCACGATCACCGACGTCCGCGTGACCGGCGACCTTCAGCACGCATCGGTGTTCTACACCGTGCTCGGCTCGGCCGAGGAGCGCGAGGAGTCGGCGAAGGCGCTGAAGTCGGCGACCGGGATGCTGCGCTCCGAGGTGGGCAAGCACCTCAACGTGCGGCTCACGCCGAGTCTGGAGTTCATCGCCGACGCGATCCCCGAGAACGCGGTCCACATCGAGGACCTGCTGCGCGAGGCGCGCGAGCGCGACGAGTCCGTCGCCGGTCTCGCGGTCGGCGCGACGTATGCCGGCGACGCCGACCCGTACGTCAAGCCCCGCGAACTCGAGGACGACGAGTAAGCACAGCGTCCTCGAGGCTGACTGCCTTGACAGAATCGCGTCGGAATCGCAGGGTTCCGGCGCGATTCTGTGCAGTCCCCGGCCTCGCTACCGGGGGAGCCGCAGCGTCCCGTCGGACGCCTCTGCGAGCCCGTCCGCGATGAGCGAGTCGATCGCGCGGTCGCGCTGCAGCGCGTCGGGCCAGTCGGGCACGACCTCGGCCAGCGGCACGGCGTGGGTGGCGGCATCCCTCAGCGTCTTCAGCACGGCGCCGCGCGCCTGACGGTCGCTGCCCTCGTACCTGGCCTGCTTGCGGCGGTCGTCGCCCGTGTCGGGGCGCCCTGCGGCGAGCCACGCGCATCGGTCGCGCAGCGGGCAGACGTCGCAGCGCGGCGACCGTGCCGTGCAGACGGTGGCGCCGAGCTCCATGGCGGCGGCGTTGACGACGGCTGCCGCGGCGACGTCGTCGGGCAGGATGGCCGACATCGCGTCGAGATCACGGCGCGAAGGCGGTCCGGGCTGCGAACGTCCGTCGACGGCGCGTGCGAGGACGCGTCGCGTGTTCGTGTCGACGACGGGATGCCGGTCCCCGTACGCGAACACGGCGACGGCTCGCGCGGTGTAGTCGCCGATGCCGGTGAGGGCCAGCAGCGCGTCGACGTCGCGCGGCACGACGCCGTCATGCCGGTCGCGGATCTCGACCGCGGCGCGATGGAGCCACAGCGCGCGGCGCGGATAGCCGAGGTTGGCCCACTGCCGCACGGCGTCGGCGGGCGCGGCGGCGGCCAGGTCGCTCGGCGTCGGCCAGCGTCGCAGCCACGCCTCCAGGTGCGGGATCACCCGGGTGACGGGCGTCTGCTGCAGCATGAACTCGCTGACCAGCACGCCCCACGCCCCGAACCCGGGGCGCCGCCACGGCAGGTCGCGTGCGTTCTCGCGGTACCAGGCCACGAGGGGCGTCGCGAGATCAGGCATGGGCTCCAGCCTAGGTCTCCGCTCGTCCTGCCCGACCCCGAACGCGGTCGACCGGGCGCACGGCCGGGCCGTCGCCGCGCCGTAGGCTGGAGGCATGCGCCTTCCCGTCACACCGACCACGACGCTGTGGCGCGAGGTACGCGACCGGGCGCGGCGGAGGTACCCGGCCGGACGCGTCGTGCTCGCCGTCGACGGCCTCGACGGGGCCGGCAAGACGGTGTTCGCCGACGGCCTGGCCGAGGTGTTCGCCGAAGCGGGCGACGCCGTGTTCCGGGCGGGCATCGACGGGTTCCACCGGCCGCGCGCCGAGCGGTACGCCCTCGGCCGCCGCAGCCCCGAGGGCTTCTACCGCGACTCGTACGACTACGCCACCTTCCGGCGCGTGCTGCTGGACCCGTTCCGCGACGGCGCTCAGACGGCCGGGACGACGGGGTTCCAGCTGACCGCGTTCGATGTGACGCGCGACACCCCGGTCGAGTCGCAGTGGGTGACGGCGCCTCTCGACGCGGTGCTCGTGGTCGACGGCATCTTCCTGAACCGCCCCGAGCTCCAGGACCTGTGGGACTGGTCCATCTGGCTCGACGTGCCCTTCGCCATGACCTACGCGCGCATGGCGCTCCGCGACGGCTCGGACCCGGACCCGGACGCTCCCTCCAATGCCCGCTACCGCCAGGGGCAGCAGCTGTACCTCGACGAGGCGCGGCCGCGTGAGGCGGCATCCATCGTCGTCGACAACGCCGACCTCGCCCACCCCCGGATCGTCGCCTGATGGCCGCCGCGGGCATCCTGCTGGTCGACAAGCCGCAGGGCATCACGAGCCATGACGTCGTCGCCCGCGCGCGGCGCGCTCTGGGGACCCGCAAGATCGGTCACGCGGGCACCCTCGACCCGATGGCGACGGGCCTGCTCGTGCTCGGGGTCGAGGGCGCGACGCGCCTGCTGACCTTCGTGGTCGGCCTCGACAAGACGTACGAGGCGACCATCCGGCTCGGCGTCTCGACCGACACGGACGACGCCGACGGACAGACCGTGGCGACGGTGGATGCCTCCTCCCTCGACTCCGCCCGGATCGCCGAGCGCATCACGCCCCTCACCGGCCGCATCTCGCAGGTGCCCAGCACGTACTCGGCGATCAAGGTCGACGGCCGCCGCGCCTACGACCTCGCCCGTGCGGGGGAGGACGTGCAGCTGAAGGCCCGCGAGGTCACCGTGTCGCGGTTCGACGTGCTCGCCGAGCGGCGCCCTTCGACCAGCTCAGGCACCGGAGGAGTCGTCGACCTCGACGTCGTCGTCGACTGCTCCAGCGGCACGTACATCCGCTCGCTCGCCCGCGACCTCGGCGCCGCGCTCGGGGTCGGCGGGCACCTCACGGCCCTCCGCCGGACGCGCATCGGGCCCTTCGACGTCGCGCGAGCGGCCGCGGTCGACGCCATCGCCGACGCCCCGCTCCTCGCACCGGCGGAGGCGGCGGCAGCCGTCCTCGGGCGGTTCGACGTGACTGCCGACGAGGCGCGCGACCTGCGCCACGGCAAACGGCTCGCGGGCGCGGCGGTGAGGCTGGCAGCCGACCCGACCGCCGCGATCGACCCCGACGGCGTGCTGGTCGGCATCGTCGAGCGGCGCGGCGCGGACGTCAAGAGCGCGATGAACATGCCCGAGGAGGCGGCTCGATGATCCTGTGGTTCACGATCGTGCAGGTGGTGGTCGCCGTCGCGGCCGGACTGTTCTGCATCATCGCGGGGCTGGCCGGACGGCGCCCGAGCGACTGGACCGTCGGCTCACTGGCGCTCGTGGAGCTGCTGCTCGTCGCCCAGGTCGTCATCGCGATCGTCGCCCCGTTCGCGGGCAACCCGCCCACCGGGAGCCTGCTGGAGTTCTGGGTGTACCTGGTCTCGGCCGTGCTGCTGCCGTTCGCGGCGGTCGCGTGGGCCCTCCTCGAACGCAGCCGATGGAGCACCGTCATCATGGGCGTCGCGGCACTGTCGATCGCCGTCATGGTGTGGCGCATGCAGGTGATCTGGACGCTGCAGCCCGCCTGATGGCCGCATTCCGCCGCGGCGCGTGTGACGCCGGGTCGCGGCATCCGGATCCCGCCTTCGGGCGCACGAACTAAACTCAGGTGGTTATGTCGTCGCCCGCCCGCCCCCGTATGACCGGCATCGGCCGTGTGCTCGTGATCGTGTACGCGATCATGGCCCTCGGCGCCACCGGTCGGTCCTTCGTGCAGATCGTCGAACGCTTCGACGAGGCACCGCTCGCCTATACGCTGTCGGCCGTCTCGGCCGTCGTGTACATCGTCGCGACGCTCGCGCTCGTGTTCGCCGGCCGGCCCGGCTGGTACCTCGTGGCGTGGATAGCGATCGTGTTCGAGCTCGCCGGCGTGCTGATCATCGGCACGCTGAGCCTCGTCGCCCCGGAGCTGTTCGGCCACCCCACGGTGTGGTCGTGGTTCGGGATGGGGTACGTGTTCGTGCCGCTCGTGCTGCCGTTCCTCGGCCTGTGGTGGCTGGCGACGCATCGTCCGGTCACTCGCCAGGCGGCCCCCGACACGACGGCGGTGGCGTCGTGATCGTCTTCCGCGACCCGGGCGAGGTGCCCGCGGGCTTCGGCCCTTCGGTCGTCGCGATCGGCAAGTTCGACGGCGTGCACTCGGGCCACCGCGCGGTGATCGACCGCGCGAGAGTGGATGCCGAGGCCGCCGGTGCGCGGGTCGTCGCGGTGACGTTCGACCGCAACCCGCTGGCGCTGCTGCGCCCCGAGATCTGCCCGCAGAGCCTGGTCGGGGTGGAGCAGAAGCTGCGTCTGCTCGCCGACGCCGGCGCGGACGCCACGCTGATGCTGACGTTCGACCGCGCCCTCGCCGACCTCGGTGCGCGCGAGTTCGTCGAGCACGTGCTCGTGGGCGCGCTCGGCGTGCGCATCGTGATGGTCGGCGCCGACTTCCGCTTCGGCCGCGGCGGCGCGGGAAACCCCGACCTGCTGCGCGAGCTCGGCCCCGAGTTCGGGTTCGAGGTGCACGTCGTCGACGATGTGCGCGCGATCGACGCCGGGCGGCGCGTGTCGTCCACGTGGGTGCGTGAGCTGCTCGACGCCGGCGACGTGACGGGCGCGGCGCGTCTGCTCGGCCGGCCGCATGCGGTGCGCGGCGAGGTCGTGCACGGCCTCAAGCGCGGGCGCGAGCTCGGCTTCCCGACAGCCAACCTGTCGGCCGACCTCGAGGGCTTCGTGCCGGCCGAGGGCGTCTACGCCGGCTGGCTGGTGGACGAGGGGACTCCGGGGGACGAGGCATCCGCCCCTCGCAGCAGCGTGCGGTACCCGGCGGCGATCAGCATCGGAACGAACCCCACGTTCGACGACGTGCACGTGCGTCAGGTCGAGGCGTACGTGCTCGACGAAACCGACCTCGACCTGTACGGCCATGTCGTCGAGGTCGAGTTCGTGTCGCGGATCCGCGGCATGGTGGCGTTCGAGGGCGTCGACCCGCTCATCGAGCAGATGACCGACGACATCGTGCGGGTGCGGCAACAGCTCGCGTGATCCGCCTGCCGTAGACCCCGCGCCGCGACCGCCCTACCATCGAGGCGTGCACGCACTGGAGGTGTGGCTCGCCGAGACGGCGTCCGCGGATTCGGTCAACCTGTGGGGTGCGCTCGGCTGCGCCGTGGCGTACTCCGCATCGCTCCTGGCGACGCTCGATGCCTTCGCCGACCTGATCCTTGCGCGTGGCGACTCTCCGGCGGGACGCCTCACACCCGGAGTGGGGCTGAAGTTCGCCTCGAAGCTGGCTGCCGCGGCCATCGCCGTCGTGTCCGCCGCGATCGTGCTGGCGCTCGACGCGAACTGGTTCGCCTTCACGAGCCTCACGATCGCGTTCGTCGTCGTGGTGGGCATCGGCGTGGTCGTGCTGCTGCGGTATGCGAAGGCGGCGCCCGGGTCTCCCGCGTCGGCGAAGGCGAGCGGCTGACCGTTCCAGAGGCGCCTGGGCCCCGCTCACGGTGCTCATCTGAGCAATGTCTGTGCAGATGTTGCTCGGATGTGCGGGTTGTGTCAGCCTGGAAGGGACGACGAAGGGAGGATCGTGGACGCTGTCGATGAACTCCTCTCGATCCGCGCCGCCGAGCTCTACTACGAGGCGAACCTCACGCAGGAGGAGATCGGCAAGAGCCTTCAGATCACGCGCTGGAAGGTCGGTCGCCTGCTGACGCAGGCGAAGGACGCCGGATTCGTCCGCATCGAGATCCTCCACTCGCGCGCACGCCGGCCCCAGCTCGAGCGCCGACTGCGCGATGAGCGCGGTCTCGCCGACGCCGTCGTCGTCTCGCGCGTCGGCGTGCGCAGCGAGGACGAACTGCAGCAGCGCGTCGCGCAGGCCGCCGCCGATCACCTCGCGTCGCTGCGCCCGAGTCCCCGTGTGCTGGGCGTCAGCTGGGGCCGCACGCTGTCGGACGTCGCGCACGACCTGCGCAACGGCTGGTCGTCGCACACCGACGTCGTGCAGATCAACGGCGGCGTGAGCATGAGCCCGCGGCCGGGCACCGCCGCGGCCACCGCGGTCGGCATCGCGCAGAAGGGCGGCGGCAGCGCCGCGCTGCTGCCGAGCCCGGCGATCCTCGAGCGCCGCGCCACGAAAGACGCCATCGAGGCCGACCGGGTCGTCGCGCGCGTGCTCGACCTTGCCCGCTCGGCCGACGCCTACCTGTTCAGCGCGGGTGCCGCCGATCACGGCTCGGTGCACGTCGACAGCGGCTATCTCTCGGAGGCCGACATCGACCGCCTCGTGGCTGCGGGTGCGGTCGGTGACGTCGTCGGCCGCTACATCGACGCCGACGGGCGCATCGTCGATCCCGAGCTCGACGCCCGCACCGTCGGACTCTCGCTCGACGAGCTGCGACGCGCCCCCGTCGCGATCGCCGCGATCGCCGGTGCGCCCAAACGCGCCGTCGCGGCCGCCGTCGTCGCCTCCGGGCTGTGCACCGTACTCGTGACCGACGAGTCCATCGCCCTTCAGCTGCTCGACGGCTGACACCCTGTCCTCGCGCTCCGCGCACACATCGAAAGGCAGTCCCGACATGTCAGGCACCTCCATCGTGACGCTGCCCGAGCGGGCCCTAGAGCTCCTCGGCGGCGAACCCGACGACACGACGCTGCGCCGCTATCTGCACGGCCTCCCCGGCGTCGACGCCGTCGGCCTCGAACAGCGCGCCGCCGGGCTCGGCACGCGCTCGATCAAGACCACCTCCAAGGCATGGGCGCTCGACAAGATCATCCAGCTGATCGACCTGACGACGCTCGAGGGCGCCGACACCCCCGGAAAGGTGCGATCGCTCGTCGCGAAGGCGCTGAACCCGGATGCCTCCGACCAGACCACGCCGCGGGTCGCCGCCGTGTGCGTCTACGGCGACATGGTGCCGTACGCGGTCGAGGCTCTCGGCTCCGCGCACGGCGACCCGGACGACGGCGGCGTGAGCGTGGCGGCGGTCGCGACGGCGTTCCCGAGCGGTCGCGCGTCGCTCGACATCAAGCTCGCCGACACCGCGGAGGCCGTCGCGCACGGCGCCGACGAGATCGACATGGTGATCGATCGCGGGGCGTTCCTCGCGGGTCGCTACGGCCAGGTGTTCGACCAGATCGCGCGCGTGAAGCAGGCGTGCCGCCGCGAGGACGGCACGTTCGCGTCGCTCAAGGTGATCCTCGAGACCGGCGAGCTCAACACCTACGACAACATCAAGCGCGCGTCGTGGCTCGCGATCCTCGCCGGCGGGGACTTCATCAAGACCTCGACGGGCAAGGTGTCGCCGGCAGCGACGCTGCCCGTGACGCTCCTGATGCTGGAGGTCGTGCGCGACTGGCATCGGGCCACGGGAGACAAGATCGGCGTCAAGCCGGCGGGCGGCATCCGCACCTCCAAGGACGCGATCAAGTACCTCGTCACCGTCGCCGAGACCGTGGGGGAGGAATGGCTGCAGCCGCACCTGTTCCGCTACGGCGCGTCGAGCCTGCTCAATGACGTGCTGCTGCAGCGCCAGAAGCTGAAGACCGGACATTACTCCGGCGCCGACTACGTGACGATCGACTGACCCAGGGACGACGAACATGAGCTTCCTCGAATACGCACCCGCCCCCGAGTCGCGGGCGATCCTCAGCCTCAAGCCCGAGTACGGGCTCTTCATCGACGGCGAGTTCCGCGCGGGCTCCGGTGACCCGTTCGTGACCATCTCGCCGGCGGACGAGTCGCACATCGCGACGATCGCGACGGCCGCCGAGGCCGACGTCGACGCGGCGGTCGCCGCCGCGCGTCGCGCGTACGACCGGACGTGGTCGAAGATGAGCGGCCGTGATCGGGGCAAGTACCTGTTCCGCATCGCGCGCCTCGTGCAGGAGCGGGCCCGCGAGCTCGCCGTGGCCGAGAGCCTCGACAACGGCAAGCCGATCAAGGAGAGCCGCGACGTCGACGTGCCGCTCGTGGCCGCGTGGTTCTTCTACTACGCAGGCTGGGCGGACAAGCTCGACTACGCCGGTCTCGGCGCCGATCCGCGTGCGCTGGGGGTCGCCGGCCAGGTGATCCCGTGGAACTTCCCGCTGCTGATGCTGGCGTGGAAGATCGCGCCGGCGCTCGCCGCGGGCAACACGGTCGTGCTCAAGCCGGCCGAGACGACGCCGCTCTCGGCGCTCATCTTCGCCGAGATCCTGCAGCAGGCCGACCTGCCGCCCGGCGTCGTCAACATCGTCACGGGCGCCGGTGCGACCGGCGCGGCCCTGGTGCGGCATCCCGATGTCGACAAGGTGGCCTTCACCGGCTCGACCGCCGTCGGCCGCGAGATCGCCAAGGCCGTCGCCGGCACCGACAAGAAGCTGACACTCGAGCTCGGCGGCAAGGCCGCGAACATCGTGTTCGAGGACGCGCCGATCGATCAGGCCATCGAGGGCATCGTCAACGGCATCTTCTTCAACCAGGGGCACGTGTGCTGCGCGGGCAGCCGCCTGCTCGTCCAGGAGTCGATCCACGACGAGGTCGTCGACCGCCTGAAGGACCGCCTGTCGACGCTGCGCCTGGGCGACCCGCTCGACAAGAACACCGACATCGGCGCCATCAACTCGCGCGAGCAGCTCGACCGCATCCGCGAGCTGAGCAGGATCGGCGAGGAGGAGGGCGCCGAGCGCTGGAGCGCCCCGTGCGTCATCCCTGACAACGGGTTCTGGTTCGCGCCCACGATCTTCACGAACGTGCAGGCGTCCCACCGCATCGCGCGCGACGAGATCTTCGGCCCGGTGCTGTCGGTGCTCACGTTCCGGACGCCGGCCGAGGCGATCGAGAAGGCCAACAACACCCCGTACGGCCTGTCTGCGGGCGTGTGGTCCGACAAGGGCTCGCGCATCCTCGCCGTCGCCGACCGGCTGCGTGCGGGCGTCGTGTGGGCGAACACGTTCAACCGGTTCGACCCGTCGTCGCCGTTCGGCGGGTACAAGGAGTCCGGCTACGGTCGCGAGGGCGGCCGACACGGCCTGGCCGCGTATCTCAAGAGCGCTTCGGCGGCGCCGCGTGCCGTCGAAGCCCGCGCCGCGAAGAAGGAGGTGGCCAAGTGAGCAAGCGCCTCACCGTGCCCAAGACGTACAAGCTCTACATCGGCGGCGCCTTCCCGCGCAGCGAGTCCGGCCGCACCTACGAGGTCGTCTCGCCGAAGGGCGAGTTCCTCGCGAACGCCGCCCTCGCGTCGCGCAAGGACGCGAGGGATGTCGTCGCCGCCGCCCGCGGTGCCGTCAAGGGCTGGTCGGGGGCCACGGCCTACAACCGCGGTCAGGTGCTCTACCGGGTCGCCGAGATCCTCGAGGGCCGCCGCGCGCAGTTCGTCGACGAGATCGTGCAGCAGACGGGTGTGTCGGCGGCCGTCGCCGGGGCCGAGGTCGACGAGGCGATCGACCGCTGGGTCTGGTACGCCGGCTGGTGCGACAAGTTCGGCCAGGTCGCCGGCAACGGCAACCCGGTCGCGGGCCCGTACTTCAACATCTCGGTGCCTGAGCCGACCGGCGTCGTGGGCGTGATCGCTCCGCAGGACACCGCGCTCGTCGGACTCGTCTCGGCGATCGCGCCCGCGTTGGTGACCGGCAACTCGGTCGTCGTCGTGGCCTCGCAGCGGTACCCGCTGTCGGCGATCAGCCTCGCCGAGGTGCTCGCGACCAGCGACGTGCCAGGGGGAGTCGTCAACGTGCTCACCGGCTCGCCGGCCGAGATCGCGCCGTGGCTCGCGTCGCACCCCGAGGTGCACGCGCTCGACCTCGTCGGTGCGGGCGAACTCGACTGGATCGACCTGCAGATCGCCGCCGCCGAGACCCTCACGCGCGTGCTCCCGCCGGAGAACGGAGTGGATGCCGCCGCTCCGAGCCTCGCGCGCATCTCCGCGTTCACGGAGACGAAGACGGTCTGGCACACCAAGAGCCTGATCTGACCGTTGGACGGCGAAGGCCCCGGCTCCGGGAGGAGGCGGGGCCTTCGGCGATCGTGGCGGTCAATCCAGTTCCAGCCCGCCCCACTGGCCGGGCTCGGCCAGCTCGCCATAGTGCACGTCGACGTCGTGCGCCGAGACGGAGGCCACGCACGCGAGGAGCGACAGGGTCGGGTAGCCGTAAGGGCGGTTGTCGCGGATGATCGCGTCGTCGTCGGTCGGCGCGAGCTCAGCCGAGCGGGCCAGCACCCCGACCCACGGCATCCACCAATCGCCGTCGCCCGCCGGCGGCGTCGCCTGGAACTCGCCCAGCCACCGGGCGATACGCGGCGTCGCGGGGTCGTCGACGTCGTCATGGGCGATCATGTGCGTGCCGGGGGCGAGGTCGACGGTGCGCAGCTCGTCGCCGTCCCACATGAGCACCCGGGCACGGCCGCCGTCGACCTCGACGAGGTTGAAACCGTGCGTGCGCGGCTCGCCCTCGGGGGAGCGGCCGGCGACGGCGTCGAGCACGAGCCCGCCGCGCGAGACAAACTCGGACTCGGGGCGCGTGTCGATGTCGGCGCGGTTGAGCAGCACGGCCAGGCGGCCGGCAGCGGGGTCGGCGGCGAGCCACGCCCCGCCGGCGCGCACGTCGCGCACCCCCACGACGCCGTCGTGCGCCTCAGGCCACCAGCGGCCGAGCGGGTTCCACGGGCGGGCGGGATCCTCGTCGCGCACGGCCAGCACGCGCGTCGGCTCGTCGGCCGATTCCGGGACACGGATCACGACGGTGCACATGCGGGGCTCCTGGGGTGTTTCGGGGCGAGCGGACCCGGTGTCGCGCTTCGTGCCAAGATCGGAGGGTGTTCGTCGTGGTCGGGGTCACGGGCGGGATAGCCGCCTACAAGACGGTGCAGCTCGTGCGCCTGCTGGTGAAGGCGGGGCACGACGTCCACGTCGTCCCGACGGACGACGCGCTGCGGTTCGTAGGGCTTCCGACGTGGGAGGCGATCAGCCGCAACCCCGTGACGACCTCCGTCCACGAGGACGTCGCACGCGTGCGTCACGTCTCGCTCGGCCAGTCGGCCGACCTCGTGATCGTGGCGCCCGCGACGGCGAACACGCTGGCGAAGATGACCGCGGGAATCGCGGAGGATCTCCTCGGAACGACCCTACTCGCCACCACGGCCCCGGTCGTCGTCGCGCCGGCGATGCACACCGAGATGTGGCGCCACCCCGCGACCGTCCACAACATGGCGGTCCTGCGCGAGCGCGGCGTCATCGTGGTCGGCCCCGAGGACGGGGAGCTCACGGGCGGCGACAGCGGACCCGGGCGCATGTCGGAGCCCGAGGTCGTGCTCGACGCGGCGCTCGCTGCTGTCGCCGCAGCGGCACCAGCCGACCTCGCGGGACTGCGGGTCGTCGTCAGCGCGGGTGGCACCCGCGAACCGATCGACCCCGTGCGCTTCATCGGCAACCGTTCCAGCGGGCGGCAGGGGATCGCCGTGGCGCTCGCCGCGGCGGACCGCGGCGCCGACGTCGTGCTCGTCGCGGCCCACGTCGAGGAGGGGGTGCTGGCCGAGGCATCCGCTCGCCCGTCCGTGCGGATCGTGAGCGCCGGCACGGCGGCCGAGCTCGGCACCGTGATGGCGTCCGAGGCGACGACGGCCGACGTGGTCGTGATGGCCGCCGCCGTCGCGGACTACCGTGTCGCAGAGGTGTCCTCGCTCAAGCGCTCGAAGGACGCCGCGCCCGAGGGCGGGATCACGCTCGATCTCGTCGAGAACGCGGACATCCTCGCGGGCCTCGTGCGCCGTCGGCGCGAGGGCCAGACGATCGTCGGGTTCGCCGCCGAGACGCCCGGCGAGGGCGAGACGCTGCTCGACCGCGGTCGGCGCAAGGCGGCACGCAAGGGCACCGATCTGCTCGCCGTGAACGAGGTCGGGTGGGCGCGCGGCTTCGAGTCGGCCGACAACGCCGTGACCGTCATCGATGCGGCGGGCGAGGTCGTCGCGGCGCGCCGGGGGAGCAAGCGGGACGTCGCGGAGGCGCTGTGGGACGCGGTCCTGGCGGTGCGCCGATCCCGCGCGAATCTAAAGTAACGAAAGTGTAACGGCGCATGTAGAGTGGTCCGCACCACGTCGACGAGGACGTGGT
The DNA here is from genome assembly GCF_042722305.1 of Microbacterium sp. NPDC058389. Taxonomy (NCBI): domain Bacteria; kingdom Bacillati; phylum Actinomycetota; class Actinomycetes; order Micrococcales; family Microbacteriaceae; genus Microbacterium; species Microbacterium sp. NPDC058389. The sequence continues at coordinate 120,328 of NZ_JBHXJQ010000007.1, read as the reverse complement.
GCACGACCCCGGAGGACATGCCCGATGCCCGAATCCGCGGCATCCGATCGCGCCCGCGACCGGATCCACGCCCTGTCCGTCATGTGCGTGCTCGCCATCGCGAGCATCGTCATCGCGTTCCTCGGTGCGACGCCCGCACGCGTCAGTTCGAGCGAGCTCCTCGGCGCCGCACGGACTCCCGGAGACGCCGCCTTCATCGCCAGCCACCGCGGGGGAGCCGCCAGTGCCCCCGAGAACACACTGCCGGCCATCACCGCGGCGCTCGCGAGCGGCTTCGACTACGTCGAGGTCGATGTCGCGCTCACCGCCGACCGCGTGCCGGTGCTGATGCATGACGCGACCGTCGACCGCACCACGGACGGCCACGGCCGCCTCGCCGCGCTGACGCTCGCCGAGGTGCGGCAGCTCGACGCCGGTTCGTGGTTCGACGCCTCTTACACGGGCACGCCGGTGCCGACGCTGACCGAGTTCCTCGACACGCTCGCCGGGGCGCAGGGCCGCGCCATCGTGGAGCTGAAGGGACGGTGGGATGCCGGGGCCGTCGACGCCGCGATCGCCGAGGTGGCCGCGCGCAGCCTGGAGAGTCGCATCGTCCTGGCGAGCTTCGACGCCCGCACGCTCGCCCTGGCCGCGAGCGGATCGTCCGTCATCTCGCGGCTGCTCATCCTGAAGCAGCTGCCCGCCGACGTCGTGAGCGCGGTCGCCGAAGCGGGCGCGCGCGGCGTCGTCGTCAGCCGAAAGGCCGTGCTCGCCAGACCCGGCATCGTCGACGAGCTGCACGTTGCCGGCGCCCGCGTGGTGGTCTACACGCTCAACCGCGACTCGCAGTGGGATGCCGTCACCGCGCTCGGCGTCGACGGCATCGTCACCGACGACCCGCACACCCTGTCGGAGTGGCAGAGCGCATACGCGGGTCCGTGAGCCACCGCCGCCGCCACGCCGGCCCGGCCGCACGGCGTGGCCCGCGGCATCCGTCGGTCGTCGTCGTTAGTCTCGGACCGTGACCGGTGGAGCGGAGGCCTGATGACCGGACGGATCGGGATGCCGAGGCTCGTGGTGGGTGCGGCGGCGCTGCTGCTGATCGCCGCGGTCACGACCGGGTGCCGGCCGGAGGGAGGCACCCCCACGCAGACGCCGTCGAGCTCGCCGTCGATCACGGTCAAGGACCCGACGCCGGGTCCCTCTGTCACGCCGTTCGAGACCGATGAGCCGCAGGCCGGCTTCGAGATGCCGACGACGTGCGAGACCATCTACTCCGCAGCGATGCTCGCGAGCCTCGAGTCGGCCAATCCGCCCCTCAACGACCCCGGCGTCACGATGCTGTCGACCGAGAACGCCGACCTGCTGGAGGTCATCCACAGCGGAGCGCCCACGCTGCGCTGCTCGTGGGGCAAGCCCAGCGAGTACGGCCTGGCCACCAACGTCACCGCGATCGAACCGCAGCAGTCCGCGACCCTCGTGTCGGCGCTGGGCGCTGCCGGGTTCGGCTGCGAGCCGATGGGCGACGGCACCGTCTGCCGGATCGAGCAGAAGGGCGTGACGCTCGACGACAACGAGTACACGCGCGGCGAGACGCACTACATCGCCGACGACGCCGTCATCACGACCGCGTGGATCAACTTCGCGCCCGAAGGCTACACCGAAGACATCGTGGCGACGCTCTGGGGCTGAATCCTCGGGATGCCGCGGCCTGTCCTCACCTGGGTGAGGCGTTTTCCCCTAGAATGGACGGCGGGGAAGGCCTGAGGCGACGTCGCAGCTCGCAGAAGCGAGTGCCCGCGACCGCCCGAGCCGAACTCTGATCCCGCGTTCGCGACGGCGTTCGCGCCGCCCGCGGGAGCACGCAGCACCATCGGTGTCATCCGATCATCGCCGGTCGAGTTTCCGGCACTCACGCTCAGGAGGAGCATGCCGACCACGGCACCCGCCCAGACGGCGCAGCGTCGCCGCAAGTCCTCGTCCGCGCGCCGCGACGACGAGGCCCCGATCATCCCGATCCTCGCCCGCAAGGTGCGCGAGGTCGAGGCGAAGGCCCAGCGCGGCAAGCTCGGGCCGACCAACCGCGTCAAGTTCCAGGTCATCGCGTTCCTGGTGCGCGAGGAGCGCGCCCGCGTCAAGGGCGACACCTCGCTCACCGACGCAGCCCGCGCCGAGCTGCTCAAGCGCCTCGACGGCGTCGCCACGATCCTGGCGAAGACCGCCGCCCGTGACACGTCGCTCATCCAGCTGCTCGAGGTCGACCAGGCCACGTCGCCGGTCGCGCGCCGCATGCGCCGTGACTGGCTGCTCGAGTCCGGCGCCGAGCTCCCGCCCGACGAGCTCATCATCACCGACGTCGCCCCGGTCGTCGCGACCGTGGTGCCCGCCGCCCTCGCCGAGCGTCAGGTGGTGCCGTCGCAGGTCGAGGCGCGCCGCGAGGCGAACCCGTTCCTCGCGCCGGACCTGACGATGCGCGCGCCCAAGCAGACGCCGCGCCGGCGACTGGACAGCTGGGAGCTCATGGGCCCGCTGTACAAGGCGTTCGAGACCGGCGCCGGCGGCGGCAGCGCCACGATGGAGCTTCCGCCCGTGCCCGAGTTCGACCGGCTGTCGCCGCGCGGACTCGAGGTCATGCCGCACCAGTCGCGCTTCCTCGAAGCCGTGCGCGCCGGGCACCGCACATTCCTCCTCGCCGACGAGCCGGGCCTCGGCAAGACGGCCGAGTCGGTGCTGGCGGCATCCGTCGCGGACGCCTACCCGCTGCTGGCGGTCGTCCCGAACGTCGTCAAGATGAACTGGGCGCGCGAGGTCGAGCGGTGGACACCGCAGCGCCGCGCCACCGTCATCCACGGCGACGGCGAGGCGATCGACGCATTCGCCGACGTGTTCATCGTCAACTACGAGATCCTCGACCGCCACCTGTCGTGGCTGAGCTCGATCGGTCTCAAGGGGCTCGTCGTCGACGAGGCGCACTTCATCAAGAACCTCACGTCGCAGCGGTCGCAGAACGTGCTGGCGCTCGCGAACCGCATCCGCGAGCAGGTGCCGAATCCGCTGCTGCTCGCCCTCACCGGCACGCCGCTGATCAACGACGTCGAGGACTTCGACGCGATCTGGCGGTTCCTCGGCTGGACCAACGGCGAGAAGCCGGGCCCGGAGCTGATGGACAAGCTCGACGAGACGGGGCTCACGCCCGCCGACAAGTCGTTCTACCCCGAGGCGCGCGACGCGGTCATCTCGATGGGCATCGTCCGTCGCCGCAAGAAGGACGTCGCCACCGACCTGCCCGACAAGCTCATCGCCGATCTGCCGGTCGAGCTGGACGACGAGTTCGGCCGCTCGATCCGCCAGGCCGAGCGCGAGCTCGGCGAGCGTCTGGCCGCGAAGTACCGTCGCATCATCGAGGCGCGCGGCGACCGTGGTCTCGCGCCCGGTGAGATCGACGACGACATCGTGCGTCTGGTGGCCCACAACGAGCTCGAAGAGTCCAAGGCCGCCGGCACGGGCTCCGAGAACGTGTTCACGATGGTCCGCAAGATCGGCCAGGCCAAGGCGGTGCTCGCCGCCGACTACGCCGTGCAGCTGCAGCGCTCGGTCGGCAAGGTCGTCTTCTTCGCGAAGCACATCGACGTCATGGACGCCGCAGAGGCGCACTTCGCCGCGGCGGGCCTGAAGACGGTGTCGCTGCGCGGCGACCAGGCGGCCACCGCCCGCCAGCAGGCGATCGACGCGTTCAACAACGACCCCGAGGTCGGGATCGCGGTCTGCTCGCTGACGGCCGCCGGCGTGGGCGTCAACATGCAGGCGTCCTCGAACGTCGTGCTCGCCGAGCTGTCGTGGACGGCCGCCGAGCAGACGCAGGCGATCGACCGCGTGCACCGCATCGGCCAGGACGAGCCCGTCACGGCGTGGCGCATCATCGCGGCGCACACGATCGACACCAAGATCGCGGAGCTCATCGACTCGAAGCAGGGTCTCGCGGCCCGCGCGCTCGACGGCGAGGCGGTCGATCCGCAGTCGAGCGACTCGGTGCAGCTGTCGGCGCTCATGCACCTGCTGCGTCAGGCGCTCGGCGCCGCCTGAGCCCTGTCGGACGGATGCCGCGACCTGCCGTGTGGCAGGTCGCGGCATCCGGCACTAATGTCGGGTGAGGCAGCGTCGCCGTCCCTCTTCACCGACAGCGAGGAACACAGCAATGAAGATCGGCATCCTGACGAGTGGCGGCGATTGTCCCGGACTCAACGCGGTCATCCGCGGCGTCGTGCTCAAGGGCACGACGACCTATGACCTCGAGTTCGTGGGAATCCGGGACGGATGGCGCGGCGTCGTCGACGGCGACTTCTTCCCGTTGACCCGTCACGAGGTGAAGGGCCTGTCGAAGGTCGGCGGCACGATCCTCGGCACGAGCCGCACGAACCCGTACGAGGGTCCCCGGGGCGGCGCCGAGAACATCGCGAAGACGATGTACGGCCACCGTCTCGACGGCATCATCGCGATCGGCGGCGAAGGCACCCTCGCGGCCGCCAACCGGCTCGCCAACGACGGCATCAACGTGCTCGGCGTGCCGAAGACGATCGACAACGACCTGCGCGCCACGGACTACTCGTTCGGCTTCGACACCGCCGTCAACATCGCCACAGACGCGATGGACCGCCTGCGCACGACCGGCGACTCGCACCAGCGCTGCATGGTCGCCGAGGTGATGGGCCGTCACGTCGGCTGGATCGCCCTGCACGCCGGCATGGCCGCCGGCGCCCACGCGATCTGCATCCCCGAGGTGCCGATGTCGATCGACGAGGTCGCCGACCTCGTCACCAAGGCCCACGACCGCGGCCGCGCGCCGCTGGTCGTCGTGTCGGAGGGCTTCACCCTCACCGGCATGGACGAGGCCTACAGCGACAAGGGCCTCGACGCCTTCAACCGCCCGCGTCTGGGCGGCATCGGCGAGGTCCTCGCGCCCGAGATCGAGCGCCTCACGGGCATCGAGACCCGCTCGACGGTCCTCGGTCACATCCAGCGCGGCGGTTCGCCGTCGGGCTTCGACCGCGTGCTCGCGACCCGCCTGGGCCTCCACGCCGCGGACGCCGTCGTGGACGGCGCGTGGGGCCAGATGGTCGCCATGCGCGGCACCGACATCGTCCGCGTCCCGTTCGCCGAAGCGCTCGGCGAGCTCAACACGGTGCCCCTGTACCGCTATGAAGAGGCCGCCGCGCTCTTCGGCTGATCAGACAGCGAGAGAGTGGATGCCTCGGGCCGAGGCATCCACTCTCTCGCTGTTTCTGCGGGCCGCAGGTCAGGCGTCGGCGACGCCGAGGACGTCCAGCAGCCAGGCGAGCTCGAACGCGCGCTCGCGCCACGCGTTGTAGCGACCGGAGACGCCGCCGTGACCGGCGACCATCTCGCACTTGAGGAGCGCGTCGGCGCCCACCTCACGCAGGCGCGCGACCCACTTGGCGGGCTCGACGTACAGCACGCGGGTGTCGTTGAGCGAGGTCACGGCGAGGATCCTCGGGTACTCGACGCCTTCGCGCACGTTCTCGTACGGCGAGTACGTCTTCATGTACGCGTACACCTCGGGGTCGTGCAGCGGGTCGCCCCACTCGTCCCACTCGATGACCGTGAGGGGGAGCGAGGGGTCGAGGATGGTGGTGAGCGCGTCCACGAAGGGCACGTCGGCGAGGACGCCGGCGAACAGCTCCGGCGCGATGTTCGCGACCGCGCCCATCAGCAGGCCGCCGGCCGAGCCGCCCTCGGCGACCAGCTGCGAGGCCGTCGTGTAGCCGTGGTCGATGAGATGCAGCGCGCTGTCGACGAAGTCGGTGAACGTGTTGCGCTTGGCCAGCAGCTTGCCGTCCTCGTACCACTGCCGGCCCATCTCGCCGCCGCCGCGCACGTGTGCGACGGCGAACACGACGCCGCGGTCCAGCTCCGACAGGCGCGGGACCGAGAAGCCGGGCTCGATCGAGTGCTCGTACGAGCCGTAGCCGTACAGGTGGACGGGGCGCGGAGCCACACCCGCGTCGCCGAAGGACCGCTTGTAGACGAGCGAGATCGGGATCTGCGTGCCGTCCTGGGCGGTCGCCCACACGCGCTCCTGCGCGTACTCCGACGGCTCGTAGCCGCCGAGCACGGGCTGGCGCTTGCGCAGGTGCAGCTCGCGAGTCGCGACGTCGAGGTCGTACACGGTGCCGGGGGTCACGAACGAGCCGTACCCGAGACGCAGCAGCGGCGGCGCCCACTCCGGGTTGCCGCCGGTGCCGACCGAGTACAGCGGCTCGTCGAACTCGATCTCGTCGACGGCGCCGTCGGCGTACGACAGCATGCCCAGGCGCGCGAGGCCGCCGCGGCGGTAGCCGACGACGCCCCAGTCGCGGAACGTCGAGACGCCCAGGAGGCGCTCGCCCGGACGATGGGGGATGACCACCTCACGGGGACCGGACGGGTCGGATGCCGCCACCCGCACCAGCTCGAAGTCCAGCGCTCCGTCGTTGTGGAGGATGAAGAGCACGTCCTCGCCGTCGATGACGGCGTGCTCGGAGTCGTACTCGACCCCTTCGGTGCGCGGCCACACCACACGCGGCTCGCCGCGCAGGTCGTCGGCATCCAGCAGCCATTCCTCGCTCGTGATCGACGAACCGAGGCCGATGACGAGGAACCGGTCGCTGCGGGTGAAGCCGGCGCCGACCCAGTACTTCTCGTCGGGCTCGTGGAAGAGCTTGGCGTCGTCCTCGACGGGCGTGCCCAGCTCGTGCAGCCAGACGGTGTCGGGGCGCCACGCGTCGTCGACGGTCGTGTAGACGATGAAGCGGCCGTCGGGCGAGAAGGTCGCGCCGGCGAACGTGCCGGGGATGACGTCGGGGAGGTCCGCTCCGGTCTCGAGGTCGCGGACGCGGACGGTGTAGCGCTCGTCGCCGGCGACGTCGACGCCGTAGAGCATGAGCCGTGCGTCGTTCGACACCTCGAAGCTGCCCAGCGAGAAGAACTCGCTGCCCTCGGCCTCGACGTTGCTGTCGAGCAGGATCTGCTCGCCCGGCACCTCCGTGTCGGCGGTCAGGGACGGGGGCGTCCAGTCGTCGGGCGAGGCCAGCGGAGCGCGGCACTGGATGCCGTACTGCTTGCCCTCGACCGTGCGGCCGTAGTACCACCAGTCGCCGCGACGGGTCGGCACGGACAGGTCGGTTTCGAGCGTGCGCCCCTTGATCTCGTCGAAGATGCGCTGGCGGAGACCGTCGAGGTGGGCGGTGCGCTGCTGCGTGTACGCGTTCTCCGCCTCGAGATGGGAGACGACCTGCGCGTCCTCCTTCGCGCGGAACCATTCGTAGCGGTCTTCGACGTCGTCGCCGTGGTGCGAGCGGACGGTCGCGCGGATCGCGGCGACGGGAGGATGGATGCCGTCGTCAGGCGTGGACGGGGCGGAAGCGGAGCCTGAGAGAGTCACCGTTCCACGCTAACTCCTGGGCTGAGTTGATCGACAGTTCGGCGTTGTAGGATTCTCGTGGCCGGTTGCCGGTTCCTTACGTCCTGGTGAACTCTTCGTTCGTCGCGCCGATCCCGTCGGCACTTCCTTCTCCCACTCCCTCTCGGAAAGCGAACGGTGGAAACCGCAGCCCTGATCGTCGTTCTGGTCATCGCTCTCGCGCTCTTCTTCGACTTCACGAACGGCTTCCACGACACCGCGAACGCGATGGCGACGCCGATCGCGACCGGTGCGCTCAAGCCCAAGGTGGCGGTGCTGCTCGCAGCCTGCCTCAACCTCGTCGGCGCGTTCCTGTCGACCGAGGTGTCGAAGACGATCTCGCACGGCATCATCAACGAAGACGCCATATCCAGTTCGGAGATGCTGCCCATCATCTTCGCGGGCCTCATCGGCGCCATCACCTGGAACATGCTCACGTGGCTGCTGGGTCTGCCGTCGAGCTCGTCCCACGCGCTGTTCGGCGGCCTCATCGGCGCGACCATCGTCGGCACGATGTCGCTGTCGTCGATCAACTTCGGCGAGGTGCTCGGCAAGGTGGTGCTCCCGGCCGTCATCGCGCCGTTCACCGCCGGTGTCATCGCGTTCGCGGCGACCCGTCTCGCGTACCTGCTGACGCGGCGGTACGACAGCAAGCCCGACGGCCGCGACGGCTTCCGGTGGGGCCAGATCTTCACGTCGTCGCTGGTCGCACTCGCGCACGGCACCAACGACGCCCAGAAGACGATGGGTGTCATCACCCTCACGCTGATCGTGGCCGGGTGGCAGAGCTCGAGCCAGGAGGACCCCTACACGTGGGTCGTCTTCGCGTGTGCGTTCGCGATCGCGCTCGGCACGTACGTCGGCGGCTGGCGCATCATCCGCACGCTCGGCAAGGGCCTCACCGACGTCAAGCCTGCCCAGGGCTTCTCGGCCGAGACCGCGACCGCATCGACCATCCTGGCTTCGAGCGCGTTCGGCTTCGCGCTGTCGACGACGCAGGTCGCATCGGGCTCGGTGATCGGCTCCGGCCTCGGTCGCCGCGGGTCGACGGTGCGCTGGCGCACGGTCGGCCGCATCGCGATCGGCTGGCTGCTGACGCTTCCCGCCGCGGGCGCCGTCGGTGCCGTCGCCGCGCTGATCGTCACGTGGCTCGGCGGGTGGGGCGTCTTCATCGACGCGGTCCTCGCCGTCATCATCATCGTCGGACTGTTCCTGCGCTCGCGGCGCGACGAGGTCAACGCGAGCAACGCCATGAGCGAGGTCGCCGACTCGGGCCTCGCGGTCAAGGTCAAGCGCAACCCGCCGCCCACCCGCCGCCAGCGCCGCATCGCGCGCGAGGAGGCCCGCCTCCGCGCCGAGGAGGAGGCGCGCGTCAAGGCCGAGGCGAAGGCCGCCGCGAAGGCGAAGGCGAAGGCCGATGCCAAGGCCGCGGGGGAGCGATCGAAGGCGGATGCCGCAGCCAAGTCGGCCGCGCGCCCGAGCAAGGGAGGCGACAAGAAGTGATCGACATCGACTGGCTCGCCTTCGTGCAGGTGTTCGTCGCGGCCCTCATCGCGTCGCTGCTCGTCGTGGGCTTCTATGCCATCGCCGTGCGGCTGCTGGTGCGCGCGGGACGTGTGCCCGTGGTGGCACCCGCGGAGTTCACCGACGCCATCACCGTCATCTCCGAGAAGGAGGCGCGTCGCGCCGAGAAGGCCGCGGCGAAGGCGGCGAAGAAGTCGCCGCTCACCGACGGGCAGAAGCGCCTCGCGCTCGTCGGCGCGTATGCCTCGTTCGGGATGTGCGGGCTCGCGGTGCTGGGCGGCCTGCTGCTGATCGTCTTCGGGCACTGAGCACCACCGCCTAGGGTGGGGGCATGTTCCCTGCGGCTCCCGTCCAGTTCGGCCAGCATCCGCCCGCACGACGCACGCTGCTGCACATCAGCGACACGCATCTGCTGGCCGGGAATCCGCCGCTGGGCGGCCGCTACGACACCGCCGCCAATCTGCGCCGGGCGCTCGAAGCGGCCGAGGCCACCGGCATCCGTCCCGCGGCGATCGTCTTCACCGGCGATCTGACCGACCTGGGCGAGCCCGAGGCGTACCGCGCGCTGCGCGCGGCGGTCGAGCCCTTCGCCGAGCGCCTGGGCGCGCCGGTGGTGTGGGTGGCGGGCAACCACGACGAGCGCCCCGCGCTGCGGCGTGAGCTGCTCGACGCGACGCCGACCGAGGAGCCGGTCACGGGTGTGTGGGACCTCGGCGGGCTGCGCCTCATCGCCCTGGACTCCACGGTGCCCGGCTGGCACCACGGCGACCTCGACACGGCGCAGCTGGAATGGCTGCGCGAGGTGCTGGCCACGCCGGCGCCGCTCGGCACGATCCTCGCGATGCACCATCCGCCGCTGCCGTCGCACATCCCCTTCTTCGACATCCTCGAGCTGCGCGACCAGGGGAGGTTCGCCGAGGTGATCGCCGGGACCGACGTTCGCGCGATCCTCGCGGGCCACCTGCACTTCTCGACGAGCGGCACGTTCGCCGGCGTGCCCGTGAGCGTGGCCGCGGCCACGTGCTACACGATGAACCTCGCCCGTCCCGCGGACCTCGTGAACGGGATGGATGCCGGTCAGTCGTTCCACCTCGTGCACGTCTACGACGACACGATCACCCACGCCGTGGTTCCCGTCGTCGAGTCGTCGACCGCCGACTTCTTCTCGCCCGACTGGGTGGCGCATATGGCGCGGCTCACGCCGGAGCAGCGGCTCGAGGAGTTCTCGCGCAAGCGGTTGTGAGCGGTCCGGCGGGGTTTCTCGCCGGCTCCGCCGCGTACGGTCCGAAGCCGCTGAGTGTACGTCCTGTACAGCCCCGGGTCCCCGTCGCGCGGGTAGGGTCGAAGACAACCCCGCACACCGCTGTGAACGACCCACGAGGACTGCACACATGGCTCTGGACGCAATGACGCGAACCCGCATCGAGACCGATTCCCTGGGATCCATGGAGATCCCCGCCGACGCGTATTGGGGCATCCACACCGCCCGCGCGCTGGAGAACTTCCCGATCTCGAAGCGCCCCATCTCGGTCTACCCCGACATGGTGCGGGGGCTCGCGATGGTCAAGCAGGCCTCGGCGCGCGCCAACCGCGAGATCGGCGTGCTCGACCCGGCCAAGGCCGACCTCATCGACCGCGCCGCACAGCTCGTGATCGACGGCGAGTACCACGACGAGTTCGTCGTGGGCGTCATCCAGGGCGGCGCCGGCACCTCGACCAACATGAACGCGAACGAGGTCATCACCAACATCGCGCTCGAGCTCGCCGGCCGCGAGAAGGGCGACTACGCGTTCCTGTCGCCGATCGACGACACCAACCGCAGCCAGTCGACGAACGACGTGTACCCGACCGCTATCAAGGTCGGTCTGGGACTCGACCTGCGCACGCTCCTGGAAGAGCTCGACCTGCTGCGCCAGTCGTTCCTGGCCAAGGCCGTCGAGTTCCACGACGTGCTCAAGGTGGGTCGCACGCAGCTGCAGGATGCCGTGCCCATGACGCTCGGGCAGGAGTTCCACGGCTTCGCGACCACGCTCGGCTACGACTACCAGCGCTTGAACGAGAACGCGTACCTGCTGTACGAGATCAACATGGGCGCCACGGCGATCGGCACCGGCATCACCACGCACCCGAGCTACGCACCCGCGGTGCTGCGCCACCTGCGCGAGATCTCCGGCCTCGACCTCGCGACCGCGAGCGACCTCGTCGAGGCCACGAGCGACACCGGTTCGTTCATGTCGTTCTCGGCGTCGCTCAAGCGCAACGCGATCAAGCTCTCCAAGATCTGCAACGACCTGCGACTGCTGTCGTCCGGTCCGCAGGCGGGCCTCGGCGAGATCAACCTCCCGGCGCGCCAGGCAGGCTCGAGCATCATGCCGGGCAAGGTGAACCCGGTGATCCCGGAGGTCGTCAACCAGGTGGCCTTCTCGATCGCCGGCGCCGACCTGACGGTGACGATGGCCGTCGAAGGCGGGCAGCTCCAGCTGAACGCATTCGAGCCCGTGATCGCGCACTCGATCTTCCAGTCGATCACGTGGCTGCGTCAGGCGATGTACACGCTGCGCGTCAACTGCGTCGACGGCATCACGGCGAACCGTGAGCGCCTGGGTGCCATGGTCGGCGCCTCGGTCGGGGTGGTCACCGCCCTCACTCCGTTCATCGGGTACGCGGCGTCGGCGGCCCTCGCCAAGACCGCCCTGCTCACGAACCGCAACGTCGCCGACCTCGTCGTCGAGGCGGGCCTGATGTCGCGCGACGAGGTCACCAAGCAGCTCTCGCCGGCGCGCCTGTCGGGTCTGGAGACCATCACGGCCGCCATCCCGATCGTGCAGGCGGCGGAAGACATCGTGCCGTCCGACACCCTCCCGCGCTGAGACGTTCATCGGCCGCGCCGGGGAACCCGCCCCGGCGCGGCCGATTGCCTCGGGCATGCGACTGCCGATACCGTCGTGCAGAGTCACATGCGAGAGGAAACCCACATGACCGACCCCCAGAGCCCCGTCGACCCGGCGCAGCAGCCGCCCGTGCCGCCGGTGCCGCCGGCCGGTGACGCTGCCCCGGCTGCGCCCGAGGTCCCCGCGTACGACGCGCCGGCCGCCCCGGCCTACGACGCCCCGGCCGCTCCTGCGGCCGAGCCCGTCGCACCCGTGTACGGTGCCGTCCCGCCCGCGCCTCCCGCGTACGGCGCACCCGCCGCCCCCGGTGCCGCTCCGGCGTACGCCGCCGCCCCGCCCGCGCCGTACGGCGCGCCGGCGCCCGGGGCCCCGGTGCCCGGCAAGACCCTCGGCATCGTCGCGCTCGTCGTCGTCTTCTTCGCGTCGCTGATCGGCCTGATCCTCGGCTATATCGCGCGGTCGCAGAGCAAGAAGGCCGGCGTCCCGAACACGCCGGCGAAGGTCGCGATCATCCTGGGCTGGATCTTCCTCGTCCTCGGCATCATCGCGGCGATCATCCTCACGATCGTGTTGGTGAGCCTCGGCTCGTCGCTTGCACAGATCTGCGCCGGCTACGACCCCGGCGTGTACACGCTCTCGGACGGCAGCACCATCACCTGCCCGTGATCCGCTGAAAGCACGAAGCCCCTCTCCACCGGAGAGGGGCTTCGTCGTCTCCGCTGCTCAGCCGAGGATGCGGCAGTGCGTGGTGAGCGCACCGATGCCGTCGATCCCGACGGTCACGGTGGAGCGGTCGCGCAGGAACACCTGCGGGTCGCGCGAGTACCCGGCGCCGCCGGGACTGCCCGTCGAGATGAGGGTCCCCGGGAGCAGCGTGGCCGACCGTGAAAGGTGCGAGACGAGCGTCGCGACGGGACGCACCATCTGCGCCGTGGTGGCGTCCTGCAGTGTCGTGCCGTCGAGCACGGTCCAGATGTGCAGCGCCTGCGGGTCGGGGATCTCGTCGCGCGTGACGACGAACGGTCCGGTCGGCGTGAAGCCGTCGAACGACTTGCACCGCGACCACTGCGCCTCGGAGTACTGGATGTCGCGTGCGGTGATGTCGTTCACGACGGTGTAGCCCCACACATGGTCGAGCGCGTGCTCGGGCTCGACGTCCTTCGCCGGGGTGCCGATGATGACGCCGAGCTCGGCCTCGTAGTCGACGGACTCGCTGAGCGATCGGGGCCACGCCGTGGTGCCGTCGTGGCCCGCCAGCGAGTTCGGCCACAGCACGAACACCGTGGGCGTCGAGTCGGTCTTGAGCCCCAGCTCGCTGGAGTGGGCGGCGTAGTTGAGGCCGATCGCGAGGACGACCGGCGGGGTCAGCAGGGCGGACGCGAACCGCATGGCGTTCAGTGGATGCCGAGCGCCGCGGTCGGCGGCATCCCGAACCCGATCCAGCAGGCCGTCGCCGCCGGCGATCAGCCGCTCGAGCGTCGCGGGGGCGCCGTCGAACAGCTCGTCGACGAACACCGCGTTCTCGCCGTCCACCAGGACGAGTCTCGGCAGGGCGCTGCCGGGCGGAACGACGTGGGCGAAGCGCATGCCCCCAACCTACTCGGCGCGGTGCGCGCCGGGGCCGTCCACAGGGCGTGCCGCGAGCGCGCCCGCCCTCGGTGCCCGCCCCTAGGCTGTCCGCATGACGTTCGATCCCGGCGCCGCGCCTCAGCGGCCCTCGCTCACGCCTCCCGAGTTCGCTTCGGCGTTCGCCCAGCCGCACTACGCAGAGCCCGCGACGATCGTGCCGCCGACGACGTCGCACGCGCCGGTGCCGGTGGCGGCGGCCGCGCCGAAGCGGGGGAGTTCGGCGACGATCTGGCTCGTCGGCGTGCTGGTCCTCGTCCTCGTCGGGCTCATCGGGTACTTCCTCAACGCGCTCGGCCCGGGCGCGTCGCTCCTCGGCATGATCCTGGCGTTCGTGCCGCTCGTGGGCGTGTGGTTCGCGGTGCGCCTCGTCGACCGGTGGGAGCCCGAGCCGCGTCGGCTGCTGCTGCTCGCCGTCGCCTGGGGCGCGATCGCCGCGGTGGGCATCGCGCTGGGTGTCGACTGGGTGCTGACGCTGCTGTTCGGGCTGCGCACCGGCGTCGGCGAGGTGCTCCAGACGGTCGTGCAGGCGCCCGTGGTCGAGGAGTTCGCGAAGGGGCTCGGCGTCCTCCTGATCTTCGCGATCGCGCGCCGCTCGTTCGACGGGCCGGTCGACGGCGTCGTCTACGGCGCCCTGGTCGGCGCCGGGTTCGCGTTCACCGAGAACATCCAGTACTTCGCCGTGAGCTTCATCGAGGGCGGGGCGGTCGAGACGTCGACGACGTTCTTCCTCCGTGGCATCCTCTCGCCGTTCGCACACGTGATGTTCACCAGCGTGACGGGCTTCGCGCTCGGCCTCGCCGCGCGGCGGGGACTGACGACAGGGCAGGCGGTCGGGCCGTGGCTGGTGGGGCTCGCCGGCGCGATCGCGCTGCATGCGTTCTGGAACGGCTCGGCGACGTTCGGCGACTTCTTCGTGCTGTACCTGACGCTGCAGGTGCCGCTGTTCATCGGGTTCATCCTCGGCATCGTGGCGCTGCGCCGCGAGGAGGCACGGCTGACCAGGCGACGCCTCGGCGACTACGCCGCGGCGGGCTGGTTCACGCCGCAGGAGGTCGACATGCTGGCGACCGCGGCCGGTCGAAAGTCGGCGCTGGCCTGGGCGGCGACGCTGCGCGGCGACCGCCGGCCGATGATGCGCTCGTTCATCTCGGACGCGACCGCGCTCGCCGCCACACGGCAGCGCGCCCTCACCGGACGCGACCCGCAGGCCGCCGCGCAGGAGCACGAACTGCTCGGGCGCATCGTGCAGACGCGGGCGGCGATGTTCGCCCCGTAGGTCGAACAGCGGTCGTACGAGGGACTCCCGCAGACAAACTCAGCGCTCGGTGCCGCGGCGATGCCTGCGTGACTCCCGAGCGCTGAGCTGGTCTGCCACCAGGATGCCGGGTGCCCCACGCGGGTGTCAAGACGTGCTGTCCGGTTCCCCTGACGGCGAACCGGCACTGCGGTCGTGGCCTCGGGGTGGTTGGATGGTGGCATGACTGACGACCGCACCAAGCCCGAGATCGACGCCCCCGCCGGACCCGCGCCGGCCGACCTGGTCATCCGCGACATCGTCGTGGGCGACGGCGCCGAGGCCAAGCCGGGCGACACCGTGACCGTCCACTACGTGGGCGTGGAGTACGAATCCGGCGAGGAGTTCGACTCGTCGTGGAACCGTGGCGAGAGCATCCAGTTCCCGCTCCGGGGCCTCATCCAGGGCTGGCAGGACGGCATCCCGGGCATGAAGGAGGGCGGCCGTCGTGAGCTCGTCATCCCGCCGCACCTCGCCTACGGCCCGGCCGGCGGACACTTCCTCGGCGGCAAGACGCTGATCTTCGTGATCGACCTCATCAAGGTCGGCTGAGCCCGACACTCCTGGCTGTTCTCGGGGCGGATGCTGCGGCATCCGCCCCGTCCATTTCTCTGACGAGTTTTACATTCATGGGAATAGACCGTGGGAGACGTGGCGTTGTCACCCACGTGCCCGCAGCACGCGGGCGCCACAGCTTCTCTCACCACCACGGAGGAAACCCATGACCGACGCCACGACGATCGACATCCCCGGCTACCGCACCGGCACCTGGGTGCTGGACCCCGCCCACAGCGAGGTGACGTTCAGCGTCCGCCACATGATGATCTCGAAGGTGCGCGGCACGTTCGGCATGAAGAGCGCGACCCTGGTCGCGCCTGAGAACCCGCTCGACGCGAAGGTCGCGGCGAGCGTCGACGTCACCTCGGTGGACACGAAGGACGAGGCGCGCGACAACCACCTGCGCTCGGCCGACTTCTTCGACGTCGAGAACCACCCCACGATGGAGTTCCGCTCGACCGGCACGCGCATCGAGGACGGCGACTTCCTCGTCGACGGCGACCTGACGATCCGCGGCATCACCAAGCCCGTCACGTTCGAGTTCGAGTTCGGCGGCTTCGGCGTCGACCCGTGGGGCAACTACAAGGCGGGCGCGACGGCCAAGACCGTCGTGAACCGCGAGGAGTTCGGCCTCACCTGGAACGCCGCTCTCGAGACCGGTGGCGTCCTCGTCGGCAAGGACATCACGATCACCCTCGACCTGCAGGGCGCGCACCAGCCCGCCTGATCGCACGGACCGACGAAGAGTGGATGCCTCGCGCCGAGGCATCCACTCTTCTCATGTCTGCGGGGATCGGGGCCTGCGGCGCAGCCGGTCCTGGGCCAGCAGGATGCCGAGGAAGACGACGAGCGCGCCGATCGGCTCGTTCCACGTGACCGTCTCGCCGAGGATCAGCACGCCGAGGATCACCCCGACCACGGGGGTGATGTAGGTGACCGTCGACGCGCGGGTGGGACCCCACGCGCGCACCGTGTTCTGGTTCCAGACGTACGCGATGCCGGTGCCGAGGCATCCCAGCAGGGCGAGGCTGACGACGATCGGCACGTCCAGCTGCACCGGGGTGAGCACGAGGAACGGTGTGAGCAGGGCCATCACGAGCCCGGCCATCGCGATGTAGCCGAACGTGAACGCGAGCGCCGACATGCCGGTGTTCGAGGCGAACCGGCGCATGTAGGCGAAGCTGAAGCCGTAGCTGGCGGT
This sequence comes from Microbacterium sp. NPDC058389, assembly GCF_042722305.1. Lineage (NCBI taxonomy): Bacteria > Bacillati > Actinomycetota > Actinomycetes > Micrococcales > Microbacteriaceae > Microbacterium > Microbacterium sp. NPDC058389. The sequence continues at coordinate 103,796 of NZ_JBHXJQ010000007.1, read as the reverse complement.
GGCCCCGAGGATCGCCAGCTCGGCGACGAGACTGCCGTCGAGCGAGATGCCCTGCCACGGCGCGATGATCACGATCACGCCGAGGATGCCGACGCCGATCCCGACGACCTGCAGGGCCTTCAGCCGCTCGACGCGGAACACCAGCCACGCCATGATCGCGGTCATGATGGGGGTCGTGGCGTTGAAGATGCTCGCGACCCCCGAGCTGACGTGCTGCTGCGCCCACGAGAACAGCAGGAACGGGATGACGCAGAACGTCAGTCCCAGCACGAGCAGGTGGCCCCACACGCGGAGGCTGCGGGTGAGGTGCTCCCGCCGCAGCAGCACGAGGGCGCCGAGCGTGACGGTGCCCAGGAGGATGCGCGTCCACGCGACCTGCGCCGGCGAGATGCCGGTGAGCGCGACCTTCATGAAGAGGAAGCTCGAGCCCCACACGATGCCCGCCAGCACGAACTGGACGGTGATCCAGCCGGGGGAGGGCAGGCGCGTCGCGGGCGCCGCGGATGTCGTGGATGTCGAGGTCACGGTGGCCACGGTACGCGCGCTGCGCGGGCGTCGTGCCGTCGGGCCGGTGCGACGTCCGAAATCCGCCGACGTGCGACCGCCCGGCTACGGTGTCGGGGCGTCACCGCGTCAGGGCACCGGGTTCTCGGCGTCGTACGCGCGGAAGCGCGGGCTGAGCCGCACGAGCGTCGCCACGATCCCGATGATGACGAATCCGCCGAGCAGCGGCGGGAACCACAGGGCGGTGAGCGTTGCGAGCGTGCCGGCGTAGAGGGCGCCGAGGCGCGGACCACCGGCGACCACGACGATGAAGATGCCCTGCAGGCGCCCGCGGATCGTGTCGGGCACGGCGGCCTGCACCATCGTGTTGCGGTAGATCGAGCTCACGTTGTCGGCGGCGCCCGACACGGCGAGCACGACGCAGGCGGCCGCGATCAGCACGAGGTTGGGAGTGTCGGCGTCGACGCCATCGGGCGCGAACCAGCCGAGGGCCGCGGCCCCGAGCACGAGGCCGAGGGCGGCGATGGCGGCGCCGTAGACGAGGATGGCGCGCTCGATGCCGACGCCCTGGCGCCGCACGGCGCCGACGCGACCCGAGAACAGGCTCGAGACGAACGCCCCCGCGGCGACCGATGCGGTGAGCACGCCGGTGGTGATCGGGCCGCCGCCGAGCAGCAGCGCCCCGATCGCGGGGAACAGCGACAGCGGCTGCCCGAACGTCATCGCCGTGATGTCGAGGATGAACTGCAGCCGGATGTTCGACGCCCGGCGGAGGAACTGCCAGCCGTCGCGCAGCGACTCCAGGCCGGGGCGAACGATCGCGCCCTCTGGGCGCAGGCGGGGGAGCGTCCAGAGCCCGAGGAACAGCGATGTCATGAGCAGCACGTCGAGCGTGTAGGTCCAGGCGTAGCCGGTGAACGCGACGAGGACGCCCGCGAGAGCGGGCCCTGCCATCACCATGATCCCCACCGTGATCCCGCCGAGAGCGGATGCCGCGGCCAGCAGCTCGCGGGGGAGCAGGCGCGGCACGATCGCCTGGCGGGTCGCGAGCACGATCGAGTTGGCCGCCGAGTTGACGATGCTGAGCGCGTACAGCCACCACACGGTCTCCAGCTGCGTCCAGGCGAGGACGGCCAGCAGCGCAGCGGAGCCGAAGGTCACCGTCGCGGCGATGAGCGCGACCTTGCGGCGGTCGAAGGCGTCGGCCAGCATTCCGCCGTAGATGCCCGCGATGATCATGGGCACGAGACCTGCGACGGCGATCATCGACACCGCGAACGTCGAGCCCGTGAGGTCGAACATCTGCAGCATGATCGCGACGATCGTCAGCTGCCCGCCGAGCCCCGCGAGGGTCGAGCCGATCCACATGCGCGTGAACGCGGGGCTGGCGCGGAACGGCCGCAGGTCGATGAAGTGGCTGCGATGCTCCCCGGCCGCGCTCACTCGTCGACCTCGACCCGCTTGATGCGGGCGGTGTGGCCGCGGAGGATCGTGACATCGCGTGGGGCGACGCCGAAGTGGTCGGCGAGCACCCGTACCACCCCGTCGTTGGCGGCGCCGTCGACGGCCCGCTCCTTCACGTGGACGACGAGCTCGTCGTCGAGGGTCTCGACCAGCGGTCCGCGCCGGCTTCCGGGCTTGACGCGGACGGTGTACTGCACGTCGTCGAGCCTACTGTCGCCCGGGCGGTGGGCGGTCCGCCGCAGCACCCGCGGTCCCTGAGTCCGTCGCGGGGCTGGTAGACTCTTCAGGTTGCCGTTGGATCGGCCGCGGAGAAAGAGAGCTCGCACATCGGGTGACGGGCACCGCGCAACAAGCAGAGAGGGGATCACCTATGGCACTGGAAGCAGACGTCAAGAAGGCGATCATCGAAGAGTACGCGACGCACCCCGGTGACACCGGATCCCCCGAGGTGCAGGTCGCGATGCTGACGCAGCGCATCAAGGACCTCACCGAGCACCTCAAGGAGCACAAGCACGACCACCACTCGCGTCGTGGTCTGTTCCTGCTCGTCGGTCAGCGCCGTCGCCTGCTGGGTTACCTGCAGGACATCGACATCAACCGTTACCGCTCGCTCATCGAGCGCCTCGGTCTGCGCCGCTAAGCGCAGTTCACACTGAGCGAGCCCGCGAAGCGGGCGAGACGAAGTGTCGATAAGGCATCGACCAGCGTTCAATCGCGCAAAACATTCTTGAGAAGGCCTCCCCACGGTGTGGGGAGGCCTTCGTCATTCCCGGGCGATCGTCCGGGATGCCGTCACGCCGAGGCGGCGCGTGCCGCGACGAGGTCGGCGTGGTGGATCGCGGCGACGTCCGGGTGGGCGCGCAGACGCGACTTCAGCGCGTTCTCGCCGTAGAGGGCGTGGATCGGGTTCGACGGGTCCTGCGTGACGCCGCGGGCCTGCGCCGCGAGCTCGTCCGGCAGTTCGATGAGGGGCAGGCGCTTGTCGAGGGCGGGGTTGAAGAAGAACGGCACCGAGATCCGGTCGTCCGGGAAGGTCGGCGAGATGACGCGGTGCTTCGTCGCGATGAGGTAGCCCTGCGTCGCGTACTCGAGCAGCTCGCCGATGTTGACGACGAAGGCGCCGGGCACCGGGGGAGCGTCGACCCAGTCACCGTCGCGCTCGACCTGCAGGCCGCCCTTGCCGGGCTCGACCCACAGCAGCGTCAGCACGCCCGAGTCCTTGTGCGCGCCGACCCCCTGCTGGGGAGTCGGGTCCTCCTTGCCGGGGTAGCGCACGATCTTGATGAGCGTCGAGGGCTCGCCGAAGTGCTCGTCGAAGTAGTTCTCGGGAGCGCCGAGCGACAGCGCCCACGCGCGCAGCAGCTTGCGTGCCACACCCGACAGGTGGTCGTGCCATTCCGAGACGACGTCGCGCAGCTCCGGCTGGGCCGCCGGCCACAGGTTCGGGCCGATCAGGCGAGCGAAGTCGGGCGCGTCGGGGTCGCTGATCGCCTGGCGCTCGGGCCCGATGTCGATCTGCTCGCGCCAGTCGACCTTGCCCTGCGTGCGCTCGCCGCCGATGCGCGTGTAGCCCCGGAAGTGCGGGCTGTTGACGTTCTCGATCGCGAGCTTGTCGGCCTCGGGCAGGGCGAAGAAGTCGCGCGCCGCCCGGTGCAGCCGCGCCTCGAGCTCGGGCGAGACGCCCGTCCCGGTGAGGTAGAAGAAGCCGACGTCGTGGGTCGCGGCTCGCAGGTCGTCGCGGAACTGCGCGGCGGCCTCGGGCCCCGCGTCGAGCCGGGAGAGGTCGAGGATCGGCAGGTTGAGGTCGCTCATGAGGCGAGGCTAGGCGGATGCCGCGGCATCCGCCCGATTGTTGCCCAGGGTTAAGCCGGGACCGGCGCAGGCGCCGGCCCCGGCATCCCGTCACGCCGCGGCGAAGAATGTCCGGATGTCGTCCACGACGAGCTCGGGCACCTCGAGGGCGGCGAAGTGCCCGCCGCGCTCGAAGCGGCTCCAGTGCACGATGTTCGAGTTGTCGCGCTCGGCGAAGACGCGGATCGTCTGGAAGTCGTCCTTGAACACGGCGACCCCCGTGCGCGCGTCGCTCACCTGCGGTGCAGCATCCGCGAGGGCGTTCTCACGGTACGCGCGGCTCATTCCCGCCGACGCGTTGGCGAACCACGCGACGCTCACCTCGGTGAGGATCGTGTCCAGCGGAACGAGCGACGTGCCGTTGCCGAACGAGTTGAACAGCTCCGCGTAGGCGAGGTGGCCGACGGGCGAGTCCGAGAGTGCGGCGGCGATCGTCTGCGGACGCGCCGCGTTCATGGTGTTGTAGGCGCCCACCGACTGGAACCACTGCATGTGCTCGAGTCCGGCGTAGTCCTGCGGCTCGAGCTTCTCGAACTCGGCGGGGTCGCCCGAGGGGAACGAGAACAGCTGCAGCACGTGCAGGCCGAGGAAGCCCTCGGGGCTGCGCAGGCCGAGCTCGCGGGCGACCATCGCGCCGTTGTCGCTGCCGTGGATGCCGTACGCGTCGTAGCCGAGGCGGCGCATGAGGACGTCGTAGGCCGCGGCGACGCGCGCCGTCGTCCACCCCGCCTCGGTGACCGGCTGGCTGAACCCGAAGCCGGGGGCGTCGGGAACGACGACGTCGAAGGCGTCCTCGGCGCGGCCGCCGTGCGCGACGGGGTCGACGAGCGGTCCGATCATGTCGAGGTAGTCCACGAACGAGCCCGGGTACGTGTGTGCGAGAAGCAACGGGGTCGCGCCCACGTGGGGCGAACGCACGTGCACGAAATGGATGTTCTGCCCGTCGATCTCGGTCGTGAACTGCGGGAACTCGTTCATGCGGGCTTCCGCGGCGCGCCAGTCGAAGCCGTCCCGCCAGCGGGCGACGGCCTCGGCGAGGTAGGCGTTCGGGGTGCCCGACTCCCAGTCGTCGCCCGGTGCGGGCTGGGGGAGCCGCGTGCGCGAGAGACGCGCGGTCAGGTCGTCGACGTCGGCCTGCGCCACGTCGATGCGGAACGGGTGGATGCCGGCGGTCTGGGTGGTTGCGCTGTTCATGTCTTCGACGTTACGGTCCAATCAGGCACGTTTTCTTCCTGTTATCGCAACTCTCTGAGGAGATCGCCGATGGCCGACACCTCCGCGCGCATGCTCGCCCTGCTCGCGCTGCTGCAGGGGCGGCCGCAGTGGCCGGGCCCCGAACTCGCGGCACGACTCGGGGTCTCGGTGCGGACCATCCGCAACGACATCGAGCGGCTGCGTGGCCTCGGGTATCCGGTCGAGGCCGAACGCGGACGGGCGGGCTCGTACCGGCTGGCGGCAGGGGGGAAGCTGCCGCCGCTGCTGCTGGACGATGAAGAGGCCGTGGCGGTCGCGATCGGGCTCCGGGTCGCGCGCGGCGTCGCGGGTGTCGACGAAGCGGGCGCCCGGGCGCTCGCGAAGCTCCTGCAGGTGCTGCCCGAGCGCCTGAGGCCCACCGTCGACGCGGTCGCCGCCACGGTCGACAGCGGTCCCGAGAACATCGGTACCGACGCACCCGATCCCGAGGTCGATCCGGCGGTGCTGAGTGCGGTCGCCCAGGCCGTGCACGCGGGGGAGTGGCTGCGCTTCGACGATCGCGGTGCCGCGCGGCGCGTCGAGCCGTATCGGCTGCTGAGCTGGCAGCGTCGGTGGTACCTCGTCGCGCGGGATCCCGAGACCGGACAGTGGGAGACCTTCCGCCTCGACTGGATCGAACCGCGGATGCCGACGCGCCGGCGATTCGAGCCGGTGCCGGTCCCGGGCGGCGACTTCACGGCGTTCGCGCTGCGCTCCATCGCCGCAGGCGGCTGGAACGTCCATGCCCGCCTGCGCATCGCCGCGCCCGCCGAGCGGGTCATCGCACGGATCAACCCGACCGTGGGGGTCGTCGAGGCTGTCGATCCGGACACCTCGGTGCTCGTGACGGGTGCTGACAGCCTGGAGACGATCGCGGCCTATATCGGCATGCTCGGCATGGACTTCACCGTGGACTCGCCGGCGGAACTGGTGCCCCATCTGCAACTGCTCGCCGAACGTTACGCCCGCGCGACGGGTGGAATGGACAACCGGACACCGGGTCGAGTAGCGTCATAGGTAAGGCTCACCTTACGATGGATGTCGTCCCGAACGACGTCCCCGGCTGTGCCGGGTGCGACGGAGCGCCGCTCATCTGCTCGAACCTCAGGAATCCCCTTGCTCGCCACCTTCCTCATCGGCCTGCGCGAAGGCCTTGAAGCCGCGCTCGTCGTCGGCATCCTCGTCGCCTACGTCACCCGTCTCGACCGCCGGGACGTGCTGCCCCGGCTGTGGATCGGGATCGGCCTGGCCGTCGCCCTCGCCGTGGCGATCGGCGCGACCCTCACCTTCGGGTCGTACACGATGACCTTCCAGGGTCAGGAGATCCTGGGCGGGACGCTGTCGCTGCTGACCGTCGCCATGGTCACCTGGATGATCTTCTGGATGCAGAAGACCGCCCGCAACATGAAGCGGTCTCTCGAGGGCGGGCTCGACCGGGCGCTCGCCGTCGGAAGCCTGTGGGCGCTCGTCGCGATCGGCTTCGTGTCGGTCGCCCGCGAGGGCGTCGAGACGACGCTGCTGCTGTGGTCGATGGTGCAGTCGTTCGGCGACGCTCCCGCAGCGCTCGCCGGGGCCCTGCTGGGTCTCGGTCTCGCCGTCGTGCTCGGCTGGCTGCTCGCGCGCGGCATGCTGAAGCTCGACCTGCGCCGCTTCTTCGCCTGGACCGGCGGGTTCCTCATCATCGTCGCCGCCGGCGTGCTGGCGTACGCGATCCACGACCTGCAGGAGGCCGGAGTCCTCCCCGGGCCGTTCACCGAGGCGGCGCCCGTGGATGCCGCCACCGGTGCGGTACTCGTCGGCTGGGCCGCGTTCCCGTTCGGCTGGGCCTTCGACGTCACCGGCGCGATCCCGCCGGGATCCGTCCTCGCGACCGTGCTGCAGGCGACCATCGGCTTCATGCCGCGCATGTCGTGGATCCAGGTCGTCGCGTGGATCCTCTACGTCGCGATCGTCGGCGCCGTCTGGGCGCGCCGGCAGTTCTTCGCTCCGCGCAAGCCCGCCGCGACGGCATCCACGTCTCCCGCCGTCGAGCCGGCGACCGCTGCGCCCGCCGCCGTTCCGTCCTCGAATTCCGTCCTGTCCTCGCAAGGAGAAGCATGACCCCCCGCCGCCTGATCCCGGCCCTCGCCGTCACCGCGCTCGGCGCGCTCGCCCTGTCGGGCTGCGTCGCCAAGAGCGATGCCGCCGCCACCGACGCGCTGACCGTGTCGTCGACCGCCTCGGCCTGCGACGTGTCGGGCGATGCAGCCACGAGCGGCACCCTCACGTTCGACGTGAGCAACAAGGGCGACGACGTGACCGAGTTCTACCTGCTCGCCGAGGACGGCCTGCGGATCGTCGGCGAGGTCGAGAACATCGCGCCGGGCACGTCGCGCACGCTCACGCTCGTCGCGCAGCCGGGAGAGTACTTCACCGTCTGCAAGCCGGGCATGACCGGCGACGGCGTGGGCCGCGCCGCGTTCACCGTGTCGGGCGACACGGTGGCGCTGACCGGCGAGGACGCCGAGCAGAAGCAGCAGGCCGTCGACCTCTACGCCGCGTTCGTCAAGGACCAGGTCGGGCAGCTCGTGCCCGCCGTCTCGGACTTCGTCGCCGCGTACGAGTCCGGTGACGACGAGACCGCCCGCACGCAGTTCGCGCAGGTGCGCGCGTACTACGAGCGCATCGAGCCGGTGGCCGAGGCGCTGGGCGACCTCGACCCGCGCATCGACTACCGCGAAGTGGATGCCGTCGCCGAGGGCCTCGACTGGACGGGCTTCCACCGCATCGAGAAGGACCTGTGGGTGCCGGCTGCCGACGCGCTCAACGCCGACGGTGAGACCCCGGCGTGGCAGGACTGGGCGCCGTCGACGACCGACGAGCGCGCCGCCTACGGCGACCAGCTGATCGCCGATGTGCAGGAGCTCTACGACTACGTCCACGGCGACGACTTCGCCTCGACGCTCGCGGACCAGGGCATCGGCGGCATCTCGAACGGGGCCATCGCACTGCTCGACGAGGTCGCGACCGGCAAGATCCAGGGCGAGGAGGACTGGTGGTCGCACACCGACCTCTCGGACTTCGCCGCCAACGTCGAGGGCTCGAAGATGGCGTTCTCGCTGGTGCGCGACTTCGCCGAGGCTCAGGGTGACGACGGCGCGGCGCTCGCCGACGAGATCGACGGCGGTTACGCCGACCTCGAGGCCGCGCTCGCGCAGTACGGCTCGCTCGACGCCGGCTTCGTGTCGTACACCGATCTGTCGGACGACGACAAGCGCGAGCTGACCGACCTCATCAACGCGCTCGCCGAGCCGCTCGCGCAGCTCACGAACACCGTCCTGGCGTGACCGGCCCTTCGACAGGCTCAGGGACCGAGTTCCCGGGCTCAGAGACCGAGTTCCCGAACTCGGGGGCCGCGCCGTCGGCCGCTGAGCCTGTCGAGGCGCAGCGCCCGGGCGTCTCGCGCCGCGGGCTGTTCGGCCTCGCCATCGGCGCCGGGGCCGCAGGCCTGGCCATCGGCGCCGGAGCGGGGGCCGCAGCCGCCACCGCGATCGGCCGCGCGCAGGAGGCCGAGGCGGCGGCATCCGCCTACGACTTCTTCGGGAAGCACCAGGCGGGCATCACGACACCCGTGCAGGACCATCTGCACTTCGCGTCGTTCGACATGATGGCCCGCACCGACCGCGACGATCTCATCGCACTCCTGCAGGAGTGGTCGTACGCCGCGTCGCGCATGACGCAGGGGCTCGACGTCAGCGCCACGGGTGCGGTCGGCGGATCGCCCGAGGCGCCGCCGGACGACACCGGCGAGGCGCAGGGGCTCGCGGCGAGCGGCCTGACGATCACCTTCGGCTTCGGGCCCACCCTGTTCGAGAACGACGAGGGCGACCGCTACGGCATCGCCGCGCAGCGGCCGGCGCACCTGCAGAAGCTGCCCGCGTTCCTCGGCGACGACCTCGACCCCGAGCACTCCGGCGGCGACCTGTGCATCCAGGCGTGCGCCGACGACCCACAGGTCGCCGTGCACGCCATCCGCAACCTCAGCCGCATCGCCTTCGGGCGTGCGCGGCTACGCTGGTCGCAGCTGGGGTTCGGGCGCACATCGCGCACGACGGCGGCGCAGTCGACGCCGCGCAACCTGTTCGGCTTCAAGGACGGCACGGCCAACATCCTCGCGACCGACGACGCCGCACTGAACAAGAGCGTCTGGGTGGCGGCATCCGACGACCCGGCGTGGATGGCCGGAGGGTCGTATCTCGTGGCGCGCAAGATCGCGATGCTCGTCGAGACGTGGGACCGCGTGCGGCTCACCGAGCAGGAGTCGATCATCGGCCGCGACAAGGGCCCTGGTGCCCCGCTGTCGGGCGGCGACGAGTTCACCGAGCCCGACTTCGACGCGAAGGCGAAGGACGGCACCCCCGCGATCCCCGTCACGAGCCATGTGCGCCTCGCGCATCCGGACCTGAACAAGGGCATCCAGATCCTGCGGCGCGGCTACAACTTCGTCGACGGCAACAACGAGCTCGGCCGCCTCGATGCGGGCCTGTTCTTCCTGTCGTACCAGCGTTCGCCCGAGCAGTTCGTGACCGTCCAGCGCTCGCTGTCGACCGACGCGATGAACGAGTACATCCGTCACGTCGGCTCGGGCATCTGGGCGATCCCCGCAGGTGCCGCGCAGGGCTCGTACGTCGGGGCGGCGCTGTTCTCCTGAGGGATGCCGCAAGCCGCGATGCCAGGCGGTCAGGTCTGCACTGCACCCGCCCGGCACCGCATCGGTCACAGCCCCGGCCGGTTGATGTCGGGGATCGTGATCGGCGTCGTCGTGCCCGAGCCGCCGCGGTTGAGGAACGCCATCGCGAGTGCCCGCACGAACTGGTCGAACATGTAGAAGCCGATCGGGGCGATCGGCAGCAGACCCTCGCGGAAGGCGATGTACGCCGGCCAGCCGGTGCGGATCGTCGCCGCCGAGACATAGTCCCGCTTGAGGCCCAGCCAGTCACCGATGTCGTTGCCGAGCTGGTAGCGCACGAACTCGTTGAGGAACCCGCGGGTCACGCCGAGGTCGACCTGTGCGGTCAGACCGAGGAGGACCTCCGCGAGGTCCTGGCCTTCGGGCGTCCAGGCGAGCTTCGGCGTCAGGATCTGCGCCGCCTGCGAGTGGGCGGCCGCCCACGTCGCCGGGATGTACTCGTCGCGCACGCCCAGGAAATGCAGCGCGACCTGCCAGGCGTGCAGGAACGCGTCCTCGTCCGCGGCCGACATCGGCACCTTCCACTCCTTGAGCTTCTTGTGCGCGAAGGTGCCGGTGCTGTGGAACGTGACGAGGATGTCCTGGTTGCTGATCGGGATCGTCTCGTCGGCGACGGCCTTCCAGTACGGCGATCGGGGGAGCAGGTGCCGCACCGCGGCGTGCACCAGGCGGGTCTTGTTCGAGGTGACCGTGAACTGCCCCGTGCGCTCGAACGCGTCGATGTCGCTCAGGTCGTACCCGAACGTGAAGGTCTTCGCGGCGCGGTCCTGCATGTCGGCGCCGCCCTTGGACCAGTAGACGGACTTCGCCTCGCGCGGGATGACGGTGCTCATGATGCCGCCGCCGAGACCGTAGATGAGGAACAGGTAGGTGTCCTTGCGCCGGTTGAAGTCCGCCGCCCGGCGGAGCTTGGCCATGTCGGCCCACGCCGGCATGGCGGTGCTGCGCTGGAGGAACCCGGCGAGGTCGGCAGGCAGTCCGGCCGGCACGGGCTGGCCGTTGTCCACCCACGACGCGAGGGCGCCGTTGACGGCGGGCACCTGGCCGGAGTCGATGACGGTCGCCATGATCCGGTCGATCTCGTCGTCCCAGACCCACTGCGGATCGGTGCCGGCGCCGCTGCCGAGGACGGACCCGACGGGGGACCACGACCATGCGGCCCGGGGGAGGGCGACGCCCGCGAGGCCGAGCGCGGCCCCGAGCGTCAAGACAGAACGCCTGCTCATCTCAGGCATGGGGAACCTGCTTCCAGACAGGGATGGACCACGCCGCGACGACACCTTCGACGTCGTTCCCGCACCTTCTATCCATCCGGGACGAATGTGATTCGCCGTTAACATATGGGTGATGGGCGCGCCGCACAACCCCTCATCGCAAAGGGGTGTCGGAGAGGGATCAGCCGTTCTGGCGGGGATCGGGTGGCGGCATCCCGGATCCTCCGCGCGCAGCGCGCGGCTGCTCGCGCGGTCGCCTCGATCCCGTGGGATCGCTGCGGCGCCCCTCGCGCCGGGCGAGGGTCCGGTCGGCGAAGAGCCATGCCGGGCGAGGTTCCACGAGCGGCCGGAACACGCGCCGCACCGGCTTGGTCGCCAGCGCGAGCGCGATGAGGACCGAACCGACGACGACCAGCGGCAGCCACAGCCAGGTGGGCTCGGCGTTGCGCAGCAGGCCGTTCTCGCGGAACGGGTACAGCACGAACGAGTGCAGCAGGTAGACGTACATCGTGTACTGCCCGAAGTGCGTCCACCAGTGGGTGCCGCGGGGCACGAGGGCGAAGAACGCCGTCGCGAGCACCAGCGCGACCAGCATGAGGGCGAGGCGCACGCCGCCGGCCCACCACTGCGTGCCGCCGATCGACGCGTAGTTCTCGTCGTAGAACAGCCACTCGCGCAGGTTCATGTCGCGCCACTCGTCGACGAAGAACCACGCCGCCCATGCGGCGACGACGAAGAGGCCGAGCCCCGTCGCGAAGACCCACCACGGCCTCCGCACGAGCAGCTGCAGCCGCGCCACGACGTCGTGCTCGTTGAGCCACCAGCCCAGCGTGAAGAACGGGAGCAGGCCCAGCGTGCGCGACAGCGAGAACGTCGAGTCGATGTTCGGGAGGTACCCGGCGCCGATCGAGATGACGACCGTCCACAGCAGCGGCCAGCGCAGCAGCGCCAGGTACGGCAGCACGACCCGGAAGATGCCGAGGGCGAGCAGGAACCACAGCGTCCACGACGGCTCGGTGATGTTGGGGTTCGCCTGCCCCTCGACCAGCCACTTCGTGAGCGTCCACAGCCCCTCGAACACGAGGTACGGCACGAGGATGTCGGTGATCACGCGCGCCATCTGCGTCTTGGTCGGGGCGTCGGACTTGGAGAAGTACCCCGAGATGACGGCGAACGCGGGCATGTGGAACGCGTAGACGACCAGGTAGACGCTCAGCGCGATGTCGGAGTCGTACGTGAGCCGCTGCACCGCGTGTCCGAGCACAACGAGCACGATGCACGCGAAGCGGGCGTTGTCCCAGAAGGGCGTGCGCCGCCGCGGGCGGGCGATCGCCCCGGTGGTCGGGGCGGTCGCGGGGGGTCTGGCGTCGTGGCCGGTCATGGTCACCTCCGGGCGCAGACCAGACTAGGCGACCGCGGTCCCGCTCGCCGCCGAGGGACACGCGTGGCGCCCCCGGGCAGGCACTCGACACGCCATGGTTCGCGGATTCGGCGTTTTCTCAGCTTTCCCATAGGGTCGGTCCGCGGCGGACCCGTCGCGAGCTGATGAGAGTGCCGCGCAAGCGGCTCGAGGAGGATGCAGGATGGCCGGAATCGCGACTCGTGCGCGAGTGACCGTGGCAGCTGTCGTGGCGGGCGTGATGCTCGCCATCGGTGCGAGCGGGGCCGCGTGGGCGGACCCGATGGATGACCTGATCACGGTCGACGGATCGCTCAGTGCCGCTGTCGACGCGTTCGCCACGGTCTACTCGGACCAGACGGCGTCCAACGAGGATGCCGCCGCCGCCGCGGAGACCTTCCAGACGGCCGCCGAGTCCGCGCAGACCGACTTCCAGTCGATCGCTGACGAGGCCACCGACGCCGAGCTCGCCGGCTACGCGGAGGACTTCGCGGGTGAGGCCGGCGACATGGCGGCCGCGGCGGGCGACATCGCCGGCGCACTCGGTGCGGAGGACGTCGACGCGCTCTCGCAGGCCGAGACCGATCTGTCCGCCGCCATGGACGCGTACTCCGCGAGCGCCGATGCCTACAACGCCTACCTCGCCACGGTGCCCGTCTCGCCGTTGGCCGACCCGGCCTTCGTCGGCTGGCTGATCGTGCTGGCCGTCGCGGTCGTCTTCCTGATCCTGGCGCTGGTGTTCGCGCTGGTCACGCGCAAGCACCAGGGCCTGCTCCCGGCCAAGCCGGACAAGAAGGGCGCCATGCAGCAGACGTCGCTGCAGCGGCTGCGCTGGATGGTCGTGCTGTGGGCCGGCGTGTTCGTCGTCGGCGCGGCGATCCCGTTCTTCCAGGTCGCCTTCGCCCAGCCGGACGCGAACGGCGAGTACACGTACAACGTGTTCTGGTACCCGCTCGCCGCGGGCGTCGTCCTGTCGATCGTGGGTCTCGTGCAGTACTTCGTCGCCGCCGCGACCGTGCGCCGCGAGGGCTCCGCGCCGCTGTACGACCCCAACGACCCGTTCCCGCTCGCGGCCGGCGCGCCCGCGGTCGCGACCGCTCCCGCCACCTCGGCAGAGGGTGCGACGGCGGTTCCCGTTCCTGTCGCCGCACCCGCAGCTCCGGTCGAAGCGGCGCCGGCCGTTCCCGTTCCCGTTCCCGTCGGCGTTGCGTCGCCCGCCGTGCAGCCTGAGCCCACCGGCGGCGCATCGGAGCCGCAGCCGGCGACGGTCGCCGAGTCGCAGGACTGACGCCCCGACATGCCGCACGGCCCGCGTCCTCGGACGTGGGCCGTGCGTGTCCCTGCTTGACACCGAGTCCCACGCTGGCTGAGTCTGAGTACGAGCGTGCCGCGGGTGCCGCGCAAAGGGGATGACATGACGGATGCCGCCACCGGGACCGGAGCGACGGCCGCTGCCGCGCGTCCCGTCGTGACCATCTCGACCGGCGCCGTGCGCGGCACGCGCGACGGCGCGCTGGACCGGTTCCTCGGCATCCCGTACGCGGCGCCGCCGGTCGGCGACCTGCGGTTCCGTCCTCCCGCGCCGCCGGCGGCGTGGGAGGGGGAGCGGGATGCCGCGGCCTTCGGCCCGACCGCCCCGCAGCGCCCGTACGCCCCGGCGATCGCCCGCTACCTCGGCTCGGTGGAGGTGCCCGGCGACGACATCCTGACGGTCAACGTGTGGACGCCGGCCGATCGCGGCCCGGACGCGGCGCTGCCCGTGCTCGTCTTCGTGCACGGCGGCGCGCTCACGCGGGGAGCTGCCGCGCTGCCCACGTACGACGGCGAGAGGTTCGCGCGCCACGGCATCGTGTTCGTGTCGGTCCAGTACCGGCTCGGGCAGGAGGGGTTCGCGGTGCTCGACGGCGTGCCGCAGAACCTGGGCGTGATCGACCAGCAGGAGGCGCTGCGCTGGGTGCGTCGCGAGATCGCCGCGTTCGGCGGCGACCCGGCGCGGGTGACGGCGATGGGACATTCGGCGGGCGCCAACACGCTCACCGCGCTGCTGGCGCTGCCGCACGCGAAGGAGCTGTTCGACCGGGCGATCCTCCAGTCGGGGCCGCTCGTCGCGCAGCCGCCGAAGAAGGCCGGGCGCATGACGCGCGAGATCGCGAAGCGGCTGAAGACGCCGCTGACGCGCGCGGGATTCGCCGCCGTGCCGGCGGACGACCTCGTCGCGCAGCAGACCGAGGTGGCAGCCGGCGGTTCACCGCTCGGCGGAGGCCCGACGGTGGCGCTGGCGATCGGCGGCGAGGCCGTGCCGCGCAATCCGCTCGACGCACTCCTCGCGGGGCAGGGGCGCGCGGTCCCCGTGCTCATCGGCTCGACGAGCGAGGAGTACCGGCTGTGGCTCGTGCCCTCGGGCGCGGTCGACAAGCCCGGCTGGCCGACGGTGACGCTCGCGCGCCTGGCCGCGCGGGTTCCTGCCCGAGTGGTCCGTGCGCATCGCGCGCGGCGTCCTGACGCGCTGCCGGGCGAGGTACTCGGCGAGGTCATGACCGACATGCTGCTGCGCGGCCCGATCACGAGGTTCGCCGACAGCCGCGCCTCCGCCGCGGGTGCCGCGCCGACCTGGGTGTACGAGTTCCGCTGGAAGAGCCCCGTCGACCGCCTCGGCGCGGCACATGTCATGGAGCTCGGCTTCGTGTTCGACCGCCTCTCCGAGCCCGACGCGATCGGCATCGGCGGCCCCGACGGCCCGCAGGCGCTCGCCGACGCGATGCACGGCGCGTGGGTGTCGTTCGTGGTCGACGGCGACCCGGGGTGGACGCCCTGGTCGGCCCGGCGCCCGGTGCAGGCGTTCGACGCCGACGGCGGACACATCGACTACGCGCCGCGCCAGGACGAGCTGGAGGGTCTTCCCGAGCGGTAGTGTCGCACTCGCGATGACGACGATCGACGACGCGCTGCAGCGCGACCAGGCTCTCCCCGACTTCGACTGGCACGTCTTCCCCGACGGCACCGAGCGGGACGTGTTCCCCGCTCCGAGCGGCGGCCTCGCGCGCGTGCGGCTCGGTGACCCGGATGCTCCGCGGGTGGTCCTGGTGCCCGGCGTCGCCGGATCGAAGGAGGACTTCGTCCTGATGTTCCCGCTGTTCGCGGCGGCCGGGTACCGCGTGGAGTCCTACGACATCGCGGGTCACTACGGATCGGTGGATGCCGGTCCCCACCGCCTCGTCCCGCCGCGCGAACACTACGACTATCCGCTGTTCGTCGACGACCTCATCGCGATCCTCGAGGACGGCGGCCCCGCCCACGTCCTCGGGTACAGCTTCGCGGGGGTCGTCACCGAGCTGGCCCTCGTGGCGCGCCCCGATCTGTTCCGCAGCCTGACACTAATGTCGGCGCCGCCGGCGACGGGTCAGGTGTTCCGCGGCGTCAAGCACATCGGGCCGATCTCCGACATGTCGCCGCACCGCGCGGCGGGGCTCATCCTGTGGGGCATCCGCTACAACCTCAACCGCACGCCGCCCGGACGCATCGCCTTCGTGCGGGAGCGCCTCGGCGTCACCGGACGCCCGTGCATCGACGACGTCGTCGGCCTCATGATGACGACGCCCGACATGACGGACGAGGTCGCGGCCGCCGGCATCCCGAAGCTCATCGCGGTCGGCGAGCAGGATCTGTGGCCGCAGGCGCAGCATGACCAGTACGCGGCCCGCATCGGCGCGCGCGTCGCGACGTACCCTACCGGCCACGCGCCGTGCGAGACCGCGCCGCACCAGCTCGCGCGCGACATGCTGGCGCTGTTCGCCGACGCGAACGGCTGAGCGGATGCCGGAGTCCTCGGCATCCGCTCTCCGGGCGGCTGCCCGGGATCCGCGTCACTTGATGGATCCGCGCGTGACGCCCGAGATCACCCAGCGCTGGCTGAAGATGTACACGATGAGCAGCGGCGCCATCGCCATCAGGTAGGACGCGAAGGCCACGGTGTAGTCGGTGTTGAACTGGCCTTGGAACACGTACTGCGCGAGGGGCAGCGTGCGCGCCGACGGCTCGGTCAGCACCACCAGGGGCATGATGAAGTCGTTCCATGCCCACACGCACGTGAGGATGCCGACGGTGGCGTTCATCGGCATGAGCAGCGGGAAGATCACCTGCCAGAACACGCGCCACGTCGAAGCGCCGTCGACCCGCGCCGCTTCCTCGAGCTCGATCGGGATCGATCGTATGTACGCGGTGTAGATGAAGATGTTCAGCGACAGCCCGTAGATCGTGTAAAGGATGATCATGCCGGCCTGGTTGTCGAGCCCCAGGATCGAGGTCTGCTTCACCAACGGCAGCATGATGATCGGGAACGGGATGAACAGGGCGGCCAGCAGATAGAAGAACACGCCCTTGAAGAACGGCCGGTGGATGTTGCGTGCCAGTGCGTACGCGACGATCGAGCTCGTCAGCAGCGTGAAGACGACGGAGCCGACGGTGATGATCGCCGTGTTCAGCAGCGCCTGCGGGAAGCTCGTGCGCACCCAGGCGTCCGCGAAGTTCTCCCAGCGGATCGGGTTGGGCAGTTCGAACCCGGTGCCATCCGTGAGCTGCTCGGGCGTCTTGAGCGCGACGACCACGGCGAGGTAGAGGGGGATCAGCACGGTCAGCGAGCACACCGCGATGAGCGCGGTGGCCCACCAGTTGGTCTTGCGCGTGTCGTCGTCGGTCTCGCCGCGGCGCTTGCGGCGGCCGTTCGCCGTGACGGCGTCGGCCTCCTGCTGGAGCTGGGACGCGGTGTTGGTCATGGTGGTCATCAGAAGTCGGCCTCTCTGCGCTGAAGGACCCGGAACTGCAGGAGCGAGACGACCGTGATGACGATGAAGAAGATCACCGCGTTGGCCGTCTGGTAGGCGAACTCGCCGCCCGAGAAGCCGCCCCGGAAGATGAGCAGCGTCACCGATTCGGTCGCCGTGCCCGGGCCGCCGTTGGTGAGGGCGACGATCGGGTCGAAGACCTGGAGGAACCCCTTGAGGCTCAGCACCACGTTGATGGTGAAGAACGCCCCGATGAGCGGGAACGTGATCGACCGGAACTGCCGCCAGGCGCTCGCGCCGTCCAGCGAGGACGCCTCGTAGAGCTCGGACGGGATCGTCTGCAGCCCGGACAGGTAGATGATGATCGCGAATGCGCACGCCTGCCAGACGGCGAGCGCCACGATCGCCGTCCACGCCCACGTCTCGTTGGTCAGGATGTTGTCGCGGAACAGCGGGATGCCCGAGAGGATCTTCGGAAGCGAGTTCGAGAAGAAGAATTGGAAGACGTAGCCGATCACGAGGATCGCGAGGATGTAGGGCACGAAGTACACCCCGCGCCAGAAGTTGCGCGCCCTGATCTTCGCGTTCAGCCCCAGGGCGATCGCGAGGGAGAACACGTTCGTGAGGATCGTCGCGACGATCGCGAACAGGAACGAGAACCCGTATGCCTGCAGCACCCGGTCGTCGCGGAACAGGTTGAGGTAGTTCGACAGGCCCACGAAGTTCCATCCGCCGTAGCCGGCGTAGTTCGTGAAGCTGAAGAAGATGCCCACCACGACGGGCAGCGTGTGGAACGCCGCGAACGCGATGACCGCGGGCCACACCATCCAGTAGTAGGCGGGGAGGGCGCGCGACGAGTCTGTGCGCGTGCGTGAGGCTCGACTGCGGGTGGTGCCGGCCGGTGTGGACCGAACCGCCTGAGTGATGGTCGCCATGTCATTCTCCCGTCACGGGAATCGTGCGGGCGGCCACCTTGGCCCACTCGCGATCGAGGGTCTGGAGCGCCTTCTCGGCGTCGCCGTCGAAGAGGAACTGCTGGTCGGTCGGGATCAACGGGATCGCCGGCGGGATCTGATGGTCGATGAAGCCGGTGATCCTGCCGTCCTCGAAGTACGGGCGCACCGACTGCAGTGCGGGGTCGTCGCTGAGCTCGGCGCCCTCGACGGAAGGGACCATGTTCTGCGACGCCGCGAAGCGCTCGATCACCTCGGGCTGGAAGACGTAGTCGATGAATCGCATCGCCGCCTCGTTCTTGGGATTGTCCTTGCCCAGGGTGAAGACGACGTCCACCCCTGAGACCAGAAGGCTCTTGTCGGGCTCGTCGGTGGGGTAGGGGAAGATCCCCATGCGGATGTCGGGGTTCACCTGCTTGATCGGGTTCGTGGCCCAGATCCCCTGCAGCAGCATCGCCGACTCGCCCCGCGCGAACGCCGCGTTGCCGTCGTCGTAGGTCTTGCCTCGATAGCCGTCCTGCATGTAGGAGTACAGCTGCTGCTGCCGGTCCATCGCCTCGGAGAAGTCCTTCTCGAACGACACGTCGGAGTCGGGGCCGACATCAGCGCCTTCCTCGCGCATCTTGTCGAAGAACCCGTCCTGCGCGGGGTAGGCGCCGAGGGCGTTCCACGACGGGATGCCGGTCCACGAGTCGCCGAGGGTGCCGTAGAACGGTTGGATACCGGCATCGGTCAGCGCATCGCAGACCGCGATGAACTCGTCCCAGGTCTGGGGGACCTCGAGGCCCTGCTCCTCGAAGATGTCCTGGTTGTAGATCACGCCGTTGGCGTTGTTGACGTAGCCGAGGCCGTTCACCTCGTCGCCATGGGTGCCGAGGTCGGCGAGGATCTCCTGCACGGCCGGGTTGATCGTCTGCAGCACAGGCTCGTCGGAGAAGTCGTAGAAGACACCTGCCTGGGCGAGCCTGCCGAAGTTGCCGTTGGCGTTGAGCGTGATGACATCGGGCACGCGATCCTTCACGAGCAGCGTGCGGATCGCGGTGTCGGCATCGGCGACCTGGTTCTGGACGACCTTGATATCGGGGTTCTCAGCCTCGAAGTCAGCGATGATCTCGTTGAAGTCCTCGAGCGCCTCGCCCTTGAACTGGAAGAAGTTCAGGGTCGTCACACCGTCGGCCGGGTTCTGGGCGCAGCCGCCGACGGCGACGGCTGCGGCGGCGACGAACGCGACCGCGAGCGGCCTGATCCATCGTCGTTGAGTGGTTCTCATCGTGCGCCTCCTTGCGCGTGGGGTGTGGGGAGTCTCAGTCCTCGGCGGTGAGTTCGAGCACCATCGCCTGCTGCGGACGCTGGACGGGTGGGCGCACGCCCACTTCGGCGAGCTCCAGCCCGGTCATGACGGGTGAGGACGACGTCCATTCGAGGGCCGACTGGCCGGCCTCCTCGTCGTCCCGCATGACGACGCGAAGGCGGTAGATGCGGCTGGGGTCGAGTCCCGGCATCCGGATGCGGCCCGGCGGGTAGGCGGCGCTCGTCGCCGTCTGCACGACGGTGAAGACCGCGGATGCGGCGTCCGCCGCGACGATGCCGCGCACGTCGATGCCCGGTTCGATGTCGTCCACGTGGACGACCCGCCCGGAGGCGATGAGCGGGCGCAGTCTCTTGGCGAGCGCGACCCACCGGGCGACCGCGGCGCGACCGGCTTCGTCGAGCGTCGTCAGGTCCCACTCGATGCCGAAGTGGCCGAACAGCGCGACCGCCCCGCTCAGTCCGAGCGGGACCGTCCGGCCCGACGAGTGGACCACGGGACTCGTGAGGTGCATGCCCAGCATCTCGGGTGGCACGACGATCCCGGTGTGCTTCTGGTTGTCGAGCCGCTCCAGCGGATCAAGGCTGTCGCTGGTCCAGACGCGATCCGTGCGATCGAGGATCCCGAGATCCACGCGAGCGCCGCCTGATGCGCAGCTCTCGATCTCGAGCCCGGGGTGTGCGGACTTCAGCTCGTCGAGCAGGCGGTAGACGGCGAGCGTGTGCTCGTGCACGCGGGCACCGCCGGCCGGGCCGCTCGCCGCATCGACGAGATCGCGGTTGTGGTCCCACTTGAGATAGGCGATGGGGTAGTCGTCCAGAAGCGCGTGCAGTCGCCCGGCGATGTGGGCGTACGCATCGGGGTTCGACAGGTCGAGGACCTGCTGCTGGCGCGCTGACGGCGGCAGTGCCATCCGCCCGCGCAGGATCCACTCCGGATGCTGCCGCGCGAGGTCGCTGGCGGGATTGACCATCTCGGGCTCGACCCACAGGCCGAACTCCATGCCGAGAGTCCGCACGTGGTCCACGAGGGGATGAAGGCCATCGGGCCACACCTCGCCGTCGACCGTCCAGTCGCCGAGGCCGGCGGTGTCGTCGCGGCGCCCCTCGAACCAGCCGTCGTCGAGCACGAAGCGCTCGACGCCCACCGCGGCGGCAGCATCGGCCAGCGCGGTGAGGCGCTCCAGCGAGTGGTCGAAGTAGACGGCCTCCCACGTGTTCAGCGTGACCGGGCGAGACCGTCGAGGATGCTGCGGCCGAGCACGCCACTCGTCGTGGAAGCGCCCCGACAATTCGGTCAGGCCGTCGCCCCACGATCCGATCACCCAGGGGGAGCCGTACGATCCGCCGGCCGGGAGCACGATCTCACCGGGAAGCAGGAGCTCCCCGCCGGCGAGGAACGCGTCGCCGGTGACGCTGCGTTCCGCGACGACGCGGTGGTTGCCGCTCCACGCCACGTGGAGGCCGTGCACGCGCCCTCGCTCGAACCCGAACGCCGGCCTTCCCGCTGCGACGAGGATCGCCGCGTCCGCGCCGGTGCGCCCGCGACGGCTCTCGCGCACGTGGGTGCCGAGCGTGAAGCGGTGCCGCTGCGGCGACCGTTCGCGCAGGTGGTGCCCGGTGGTGTCGAAGAGCTCGGTGGCATCCCACGGCACAGGGAACGTCGGCTGGAGCGTTTGCAGGGTGTAAGCCGTCGCTCCGGTGTTGCGGACGGTGACCCGCTGGTGGAGCAGTCCGCTCGGACCCACCCGCAGTTCCACGCGAACGGCGAGCCCCGCCTCGGCGTCGGCGAGGGCGATGCTCGCACGGTGCTCGCCGGCCTGCGCGTCCGCGAGCGCGAGCCGGATGCCGACGCCCGAGCCTTCACGGTGACCCTCGAGGGCGGGCGTGCCCAGCCATCCTTCCGCCGCCGTGGGGACGAGCGAGAGTGCGGGAGTGGAGTCCAGACCGCCTGAGACGCGCTGGGCGCGTGCGGCGATCCCGAGCGCGTGCAGCGTGTCGGGGGTGGAGCCGTGCAGTGCTGCGCCCCAGTGCACGATCGCCGGCGCCGGCGAGGCATCCAGGTCGACGACCACGCTCGTTCCGCCTCGCGTGAGGTGGATCAGGCGCGGCGCGGGGGCCGCGACGGTGCGCTCGGCGTCGAGCATCGGGTCGGTGCTGTGCATGGGTTAGTTCTACCACGGAAATAATAACAGGGCAAGGGTGGGCCGCACGGGCGTGCAACCCGCGGATGCCGGCCTGATTCGTGCCAGAATGAAAACATTGCCCGGTGTGGAGGGAGCGGCCGATGCTGACGGACAGTGAACGCGCACTTGCGCGCGCCGTGCTCATTCACGGCCCTATCGCTCGCAGCGCGCTGACGAACCGTCTCGGCCTGTCGCCGGCGAGTCTCACGCGGCTGGCCAAGCCGTTCCTCGACAAGGGCTACCTCGTCGAGCTGGACGACCTCGCCGACGGGTCGGTGGGCCGCCCGGTGCGCCCGCTCGACGTCGCTCCCGGCCTCGGCCGGTTCGGAGGGGTCAAGATCACCGGCGACGCGATCGAAGTCGTCGTGACCGATATCCGCGCGGGCCTCCTGGCGCGGCGTGCCGAGGTGCTCGACACTCACGAGCCCGGCGCGGTCGCCGCCCAGATCGCCGTCGCGATCCGCGCACTGGAGTCCGACCCGCTCGTCGGTGTCGGAGTCGCGCTGGGTGGCGCCGTCGAGGGGGGCACCGTGAGCTACGCCCCCTTCCTGGGGTGGGAGGACGTCGCGTTCGCGGCGATCCTCGAGCGCGAACTCGGCGTGCCGGTCGCGCTCGAGAACGACCTCGTCGCCCTGGCTGAGGCCGAGCGCTGGTTCGGGCGAGGCCGCGGCATCGCGGGATTCGTCGTGCTCACCATCGGCGCGGGTGTCGGGTACGGGCTCGTCGTCGGCGGCGAAGTGGTGCGCTCGGCCGAAGCGGGGCTCGGGCTGGGAGGTCACATCCCGCTGAGCGACAGCGGACCGCTGTGCCACGAGGGTCATCGCGGCTGCTCGCAGGCGATGCTCACGTCGGGATCGATCGCCGCCCAGGTGTCGGCGGCACTGCAGCGACCGGTCGCCTATGCGGAGGCCCTGGAGCTCGCCGTCGCCGGCGAGCCTGCCGCGGTCGCGGTGGTCGAGGCTGCGGCGGACGCGCTGGGCCGATTCATCGCCCTCGCGGCCAATCTCACGTTCCAGAGCGCGGCGGTCCTGGCGGGCGAGGGGATCGGGCTCTTCTCGATCGCCGAGGATCGCGTGCGGGCCGCCGTCGCCGCCGGTCGGGATCCGCGGGCGGAGCCGGTGCGACTGTTCATCGACGACTCCGGCTTCACGGCGTGGGCGCGCGGGGCCGCCGCTGTCGCGATCCAGGCCGCGGTCGACCGCCTGCGGCTGGACTGACGCGGCGCTGAGCGGTCCGATCACCGTGAGCTGCACGCCGGAGCGGCGGCTGCGTTGCGGGCACCGGGCATCTGCCTTCGCGCCTGGCGGAATAATCTTGGTGCGAACGCGTTGCACGAGATACATTCATTTGCATAGACCTTCACAAAAGGGGAAGCGGAGAAGCGATCGTGAGCGAGAGCACCACCTGGCAGGGCATGCAGTTCGGCATCTTCTCGGTGAGCGACATCACCGAGGACCCCACGACGGGCAAGACCCCGAGTGAGGCCGAGAAGATCCGCAACGCGGTGACCCTGGCAAAGCACGCCGAAGAGGTGGGGCTGGACGTCTTCGCCATCGGCGAGCACCACAACCCGCCGTTCTGGTCGTCGTCGCCCACGACGACGCTCGCGTACATCGCGGGCCAGACCGAGCGCCTCATCCTGTCGACGGCGACCACGCTCATCACCACGAACGACCCGGTGCGCATCGCGGAGGACTACGCGATGCTGCAGCACGTGTCGGGCGGGCGCATGGACCTCATGCTCGGCCGCGGCAACACCGGTCCGGTCTACCCGTGGTTCGGCAAGGACATCCGCCAGGGCCTGCCGCTCTCGATCGAGAGCTACAACCTGCTGCACCGCCTGTGGCGTGAGGACGTCGTGGACTGGGAGGGCCAGTTCCGCACGCCCCTGCAGGGCTTCACGGCCACCCCGCGTCCGCTCGACGGCGTCGCGCCGTTCGTGTGGCACGGCTCGATCCGGACGCCCGAGATCGCCGAGCAGGCCGCGTACTACGGCGACGGCTTCTTCGCGAACAACATCTTCTGGCCCAAGGAGCACTACCAGCGGCTCATCCAGCTGTACCGCCAGCGCTACGCGCACTATGGACACGGCACCCCCGAGCAGGCGATCGTCGGCCTCGGCGGCCAGGTGTTCATGGCGGCCAAGTCGCAGGACGCGGTGAACCAGTTCCGCCCGTACTTCGACAACGCGCCCGTCTACGGCCACGGCCCGTCGCTGGAGGACTTCAGCGAGATGACGCCCCTCACGGTCGGCTCGCCGCAGCAGGTCATCGACCGCTACGCCGCCATGCGCGAGACGTTCGGCGACTACCAGCGCCAGCTGTTCCTCGTCGACCACGCCGGCCTGCCGCTGAAGACCGTGCTCGAGCAGCTCGACATCCTGGGTGGCGAGGTCGTGCCGGTGCTCCGCAAGGAGCTGCAGAAGGACCGTCCCGTCGACGTGCCCGACGCCCCGACCCACGCAGGCCTCGTGACGGCGAAGTACGGCGACGGACCGGCCCGCCAGGCCGTCCCCGGCGCGAACCGCGGCGACAACCTCACCGCCGGATCGCCGTACCAGGACGCCGGTGCCGTGGCCCCCGCGGGCGCCGCGTTCGGTCTCGGCCGGAAGGAGGCGTGAGATGACCGCGCGCCGTATCGCCGTCGTCTCGGCGGGCCTGTCGAACCCGTCGTCCACGCGCATGCTCGCCGACCGCCTCGCCGCGGCGACCGCCAAGCAGCTGTCGGAGCGCGACATCGAGATCGAGGTCGACGTGTTCGAGCTGCGCGACTACGCGCACGACATCACGAACAACCTGCTGACCGGCTTCGCGCCGCCGGCGCTCGAATCGGTGATCAACGCGGTCGTCTCGGCCGACGCGCTCATCGTCGTGACGCCGATCTTCTCGACGAGCTATTCGGGGCTGTTCAAGTCGTTCATCGACGTGCTCGACCCCGACGCGCTCACCGGCAAACCGGTGCTCATCGGCGCCAACGCCGGCACGGCGCGCCACTCGCTCGCGATCGACTACGCGATTCGGCCGTTGTTCACGTACCTGCACGCCGAGCCCGTCTCGACGGGCGTGTTCGCGGCGTCGAGCGACTGGGGCGCGAGCGCCGACAACGTCGCCCCGCTCGCCGAGCGCGTCGACCGCGGTGCGCGTGAGCTCGCCGAGGCCATCGCCCGTCGCGAGCCCGCGAAAGACAGCGACCCGTTCGACCCCGCGAACTACCTCGGCGACGGCCGCTCGTTCGGACACCTGCTGGGCGGCCTGTCGGGCGAGTAGCCCGGCACATCAGCCCAGGAACACATCCTCCGGTGCGCGGAGAAGACGCCAGCCGTCTTCTCCGCGCACTGCTGTCTGAGGCAGGACGTCGGCGGTCACGAGCGGGCCGAGGTCGATGCCCGACAACGTCGCGATGTCGGCGATCGGCGCCTGAAACGTGCGGAACGCGCCCAGCGGCGGCACCGCGAGGGCTCCTTGCACGACGTCGATGAGGTCGGACTGGTCCAGCACGAACCCGGCCGCGGCGAGCTGCGGCGAGTCCTCGCCCGGATCGGCCCACGCTGCGACCTTGAAGAACCGGCGAGGGATCCGGATGCCGCGATACGCCGGATCATCGTCGGCCAGCACTGGCGCGGTGAACACGGCGAGGCGCTCGTCGGTGGCATCCGCGAACTCGAGGACGTGATCCTCGAGGCCGAGCCACAGCTCTTTGGACTGGTTGAACCCGCTCGCCTGCGGTGCTGCGTTCGGGTAGACGAAGGTCGCCGCCGTGGCCGCGCGCGCCTGAGCGGGCGTGCCCCAGCCCGGATCGCGCCGGCGCACCAGGTGCCCGCGGTCGAGGTCGTTGTCGGCGTACACGGCGGGCCCCGCCTGCTCGTCGACGGGGACGCGCGGGTCGAGGCGCCACTGGCCTGTCCTCGGCAGATCGAGCAGCGCCCCGCCGTCGATGTTCACCCCGGTCACCGCGGCGAGACGCCGCGCGGGATCGAGCAGCACGGTGAAGCGCGGATACGTCAGCTCGCGGGTCTCGCGGCCGTCCGCGGGCCGCGGCAGCGGCACCTCGACCCCGAGGAAGCCGTCGTCGTACCCCGCACCCGTGTCCGCCATGCCCTCATCCTGTCGTGCGCCGGCGACATCCGGCCGTCACCCCTGCGGCGGGCGCGCCGCGCCGAGGCGCCGCGCGAGCACGGCGTCGATCGCCAGCCCGAGTCCCACCGCGAAGACGACCGAGACGACGACCGCCACGACCGGGCCGCCGGGTACGAGCGCGGCGACGGCGGCGCCGACGAGCGCCTGGTAGAGCGCCCACGCGAGCGCGGCGAGCCCTGCCACGGCGAGGTAGCGCGGGGCGGGGAGCCGCGTCGCACCTGCCGTCAGGTTGACGGCGAGGCGGGCGAACGGGATGAACCGCGCGGTGAACAGCACGAGCGCCGCGCGCCGCTCCAGCCGCACGCGCGCCCACGCGAAGGCGGCCTGCGCCCGCGGAGCCCGCATCCACCGCCACCGCTGCAGGCCGATGGTGCGCCCCACGAGGTAGCAGACCGCGTCGCCGGCGAGGGCGGCGGCCGCCGCGACCAGCACGATCGCCGCCAGCGCCGGCTCGCCCTGCGACACCGCGAGCGCGCCCAGCGCGGTCACGGCCGCCTCGCCGGGGATCACCACCACGAACGCGTCGCCCAGCACCAGCACGAACAGCAGCGGCAGCGCCCACGCGCTGCGCGCGACCTCGGTCAGCAGGTCCTCGACCACCCCTCCTTGGTACGCGCACGCGGTGAACGGCGACCGAACGGGGCACGTCCGGTGACCTGCCGCGGTGCATCGGGTGAACACTTCCGCGTGCGCGCCGGTTCGCGGCATCCCGTCCTCCGCGGGCCGTCACGCTGGGATCGTGAGAGTCGCACTCCTCGCCGAATCGTTCCTGCCCCACATGAACGGGGTGACGGGGTCGGTCCTCCACGTCCTGCGCCACCTCGCCGCCGAGGGCCACGAGACCCTCGTGATCGCGCCGCGCGCCGGCGAGATCACCACCGATCTGCACGGCGCGCGCACCGAGCTGCTGCGCTCGGTGCCGTTGCCGTCGTACCCCGACGTTCGCGTGGTGTTCGCACGCGCCGCCCGCCTCTCCGCGATCCTGCGGGAGTTCCGGCCCGACGTCGTGCACCTCGCGTCGCCGTTCGTACTCGGCTGGCAGGGGGTCGCGGCCGCAGACGCGCTGCGTGTGCCGACCGTCGCCGTCTACCAGACCGATGTCGTCGCGTATGCCGAGAAGTACGGGATGCCGCAGGCCTCCGCCCTCGTCGGCCGCCACATCGCGCGCCTCCACCGGCGCGCCACGCTCACCCTCGCGCCGTCGACGGCGTCGCTGCGGCAGCTGGAGGACCTGGGCGTCGACCGGCTGCGTCGCTGGGGCCGCGGTGTCGACACGGCACGGTTCGGCCCGCAGCGTCGGAGCGATGCGTGGCGCGCGCGCATCGCCCCCGGCGAGCTGATCGTCGGGTACGTCGGGCGGCTCGCCCCCGAGAAGCAGGTCGGCGACCTCGCGGCGCTCGCCGGTCTCGCCGGCGTGCGGCTCGTGATCGTCGGCGACGGCCCGGCACGCCCGGCCCTGGAGCGCACCCTGCCGGGAGCCGTCTTCACCGGGCACCTCACCGGCGACGCGCTCGCCGAGGCGCTCGCGAGCTTCGACGTGTTCGTCCACCCCGGTGAGAGCGAGACCTTCGGCCAGACCATCCAGGAGGCTCTCGCCAGCGGCGTCCCGGTCGTCGCGACGGGCGTCGGGGGACCGGTCGACCTCGTGCGGTCGAGCGTCGACGGCTGGCTGTACCGACCCGGCGACCTCGCCGACCTGCGAGCTCGGGTCGCCGACCTCGTGGGCGACGAGGGCAAGCGCCGGGCATTCGCCGTCGCGGCGGGGGAGTCGGTGCGCGATCGCACGTGGGACGCCGTGTGCCGTCGCCTCGTGGCGTACTACGACGAGGCGCGGGCGCTCCGGCCCATCGACGACGCGCTGCCACGCGGCGGTGCGACCCGGCCGTCGGCGCCCGCGCCGTCCGAACCCCGCGCGTGGTCGCGCTACGTCGCGCTCGGCGACTCGATCACCGAAGGCCTGGGCGACACGTCGCGCATGCCGGCGGGGGAGCACCGCGGCTGGGCCGATCGGCTCGCTCAGCTGCTCGCGCATGCGCGCAGGGGCGACGAGCCGTTCCGCTACGCCAATCTCGCCGTGCGCAGTCGCACGGTGCGTCGGCTCGTCGACGAGCAGGTGCCGCAGGCGCTCGCGCTGCGCCCTGATCTGGTGTCGGTGCTCATCGGCGCGAACGACCTCGTCGCCCGCCGCGTCGACCCGGTCGCCGTCGCCGCCGAGGTCGCCGGCGCGGTGCGACGGCTGAGGGATGCCGGCATCGACGTGCTGCTCGTGACGCCCTTCCTCCCCGGCCGCCGGGCCGCCGCGATCTTCGCGCGGCGCTTCGCCGTGTTCGCGTCGGAGCTGCGGCGGATCGCCTTCGAGACCGGCGCGACCCTGCTCGACACCGCCGTCTTCCTCGATGCCGACGGTGCGGCGGCGATCGGCGACCTCGACCTGTGGGCCGACGACAAGGTGCACCTGCGTTCGCGCGGGCACCGGTTCCTGGCCTACCGCGCCGCCGAGGCGCTGGGCGTCCCCGACGCCGAGGCGCTCGGCGATCTGGATGCCGCGCTCCACGCCGACGACGATCCCGTCGCGCACGGCACGTGGCTGCGCCGTGACGCGCTGCCGTGGGTGTGGCGGCGACTGCGCGGCCGCACCGCCGGGGACGGCCGCGTGGCGAAGCATGACCGCTACGTGCTCATCGGCGGGCGCGGCGACGTGCGCTCGCGCACGCAGGTCGGCTGAGACCGCCGCGGCGCGTCATCCGCCGTGGGGAGTGCCGTCGGCGAGCGCTGACAGCACCCACGCGTACTCCGACTCCGGCCGGCCGCGCGTGCCGTATCGCGCGGCGCGTCGCACGCGCCCCTGCGCGACCAGGTGCTCCAGGTAGCGCCGCACCGCGACGCGGGACATGCCGAGGCGGTCGGCGGCCTCCACCGCAGAGACCGGGCCGCGCAGCCGCACCTCGTCGCTGACCCGGGCGAGCGTGTCGGCCGCGAGGCCCTTAGGCAGCGGCACCGGGACAGCGGGCCGGAGCGCTCCGAGGAGCGCGTCGATCTCGGCCTGCGTCGGTGCTCCGGCGGCCTGCACCGCCCGCCGCCGGTACTCGCGGTACTGCTCCAGGCGCTCGCGGAAGGTCGCGAACGTGAAGGGCTTCACGAGGTACTGGACCACGCCGAGCGACACCATCTGCCGCACCACGTCGGCGTCGCGGACGCCCGTGATCGCGATCACGTCGACCGCCGAACCTCGTGCCCGCACATGCCGCAGGACATCGAGCCCCGTCCCGTCGGGCATCGTCACGTCCAGCAGCACGAGGTCGATCTCGTCGCCGCGATCGAGGACGGCGTCGATCGCGGCGTGCGCGCTCGAGCACTCCGCGACCGCACGGAACCCGTCCAGCCGGTCCACGTAGTCGCGGTGCAGCTCGAGCGTCAGCGCGTCGTCGTCGACGAGCAGCACGCGGATCACGACGACCTCGCCGGCAGCGTGACGACGAATGTCGTCGGATCGTCGCGCAGTTCCAGTCCGCCGCCGGCGTCCTCGACGACTGACCGGACGAGAGCGAGACCCACGCCCCGCCCCTCGGGCCCCGTCGCCTTCGTCGAGAACCCGTGCTCGTAGATGTGCTCCCGGTCCTGGGGGCGCACGCCGGCTCCGCTGTCGGACACCTCCAGGCGCAGACCCGCCGGCTCTGACGAGGTCGACGAGAACACGACGCGGACCCAGCGCGGCGGCACGCCTGCGGCGGCGGCATCCATCGCGTTGTCGATGAGGTTGCCCACCACCGACACCGCGTCGACGGGCGACAGCACGCTGCGGGGCGCGTCCGGGTCGATCTCGGCAGACCATTCGATCCCGCGTTCGCGTGCCTGCGCCGCCTTGCCGAGCAGCAGCGCGCCCACCGTCGGATCGCCGCCCCGGCGCGCCGCCACCTGGTCGACCAGGTCCTGGCTCTGCCGCGACGTCTCGGTGAGGATCTCGATGGCCTCGGACGTGCGTCCGAGCTCCAGCAGCGACACGGCGGTGTGCATGCGATTGCCGTGCTCGTGCGTCTGCGCGCGCAGTGCCTCGCCGAGCGTCCGCACCGACTCGTACGACGCGACGGCGTCGCGGATCGTGCCGGCCGGCAGGTCGCCGGCCACGCGCCGCGTGGTGCGGCGGGCGAGCCACGCGCCGACGAGGCCGGCCGCGAGCAGCGCGAACACGATCGACACGACGAACGGCAGGCGCGGGACGATCTTCGACCAGATGCTCCCGATCGTGACCCCGACCGACACCCAGCCGACGACGGCCCCGTCGACCGTCACCGGCACGATGGTGCGCACCGAGGGGCCGAGCGTGCCGGTGAACTCCTCGGTGTGGGCCGACGCCGTCTCAGGGATCGTGCCCAGGTAATGGCGTCCGATCTGCGTGGGGTCGCGGTGCGTCACCCGGATCCCGTCCGGCGTCATGATCGTGACGAAGTCGACACCGGCGCGGCTCATGACCTCCTCGGCCACCGGCTGCAGCCGCGTCGAGGCGTCGGCGGCGCCGAGCGCTCCGCCCACCTCGGGGAGCGCGGCCAGCGACTCCGCGACCGCGTGGGTCACCTCCTCCGCCTCGCTCCGCTCCGACCGCTCCGCGTCGACCACGAGTGCGATCGCCAGCACCGCGACGATGACGGCCGCCGACAGCGAGACGACGAGGAACACGCGGGATGCCGCGCTCCCGCCCTGCTGCGTCCGCGATGACATGGCCCTCCTCGTCGATGCCCGGCATCCATCCTCCCCGTCCGCAGGCCGCGGGGCGAGCTTCGGAGCGCGACCAATAAGACCGCAAATCGCGCCGGCGCAGCCACGCGGAGCACGCTGTGGACGCGTCGCACCGGAGGCGGCGCCCCGGACACACCGAAGTTCCCACCGCAGGAGGCAATGATGGCTCTCTCGACCCGCACCACGTCGTTCACGCTCCCCGGCTTCAACTGGAGGCGCGGCAAGCAAGCGTGGGACAAGCACACCTGGCTCTATCTGGCCGTGATCGTCGCCGTGGCGCTCGGCGCGATCGTCGGACTCGTCTGGCCCGACGTCGGCGTCGCGCTCAAGCCGCTCGGCGAGGGCTTCGTCGCCCTCATCAAGATGATGATCGCGCCGATCATCTTCTGCACGATCGTGGTCGGCGTCGGCTCCATCGCCAAGGCCGCCACCGTCGGCAAGATCGGCGGCCTGGCGCTGCTGTACTTCATGGTGATGTCGACGTTCGCGCTGGCCATCGGCCTCGTCGTCGGCAACCTGCTGCACCCCGGCGAGGGCCTGAACATGGCGAACTCGACGTATGAGGCGACGAGCGAGGCGAAGACGACGCAGGAGTTCGTCCTCGGGATCATCCCCACGACGTTCTTCTCCGCGTTCACCGGCGAGAGCGTGCTGCAGGTGCTCTTCATCGCACTGCTCGTCGGATTCGCCCTGCAGCAGATGGGCGACAAGGGCGCGCCGATCATGAACGCCGTCAAGCACCTCCAGGCGCTCGTGTTCCGGATCCTCGGAATGATCCTCTGGCTCGCGCCCATCGGCGCGTTCGGCGCCATCGCGGCCGTCGTCGGCAACACCGGCGTCGCCGCGATCTGGGCGCTGGGCACACTCATGGTCGCCTTCTACATCACGTGCATCGTGTTCATCGTGGGCGTGCTCGGCACGCTGCTGTGGGCCGTGACCCGCGTGAGCATCTTCCGCCTCGTGAAGTACCTCGCCCGCGAGTACCTGCTGATCGTCGGCACGTCGTCGTCGGAGTCCGCGCTGCCGCGCCTGATCGCGAAGATGGAGCACCTCGGCGTCTCGAAGCCGGTGGTGGGGATCACGGTCCCCACCGGGTACTCGTTCAACCTCGACGGCACCGCCATCTACCTGACGATGGCGTCGCTGTTCATCGCCAGCGGCATGGGGGCGCCGATGTCGATCGGCGAGCAGATCGGCCTGCTGGTCTTCATGATCATCGCGTCCAAGGGCGCGGCGGGCGTCACGGGTGCAGGGCTCGCCACCCTCGCCGGCGGGCTCCAGGCCTACCGGCCCGACCTCGTCAACGGCGTGGGCGTGATCGTCGGGATCGACCGGTTCATGTCGGAGGGCCGCGCGCTCACGAACTTCACGGGCAACGCCGTGGCGACCGTGCTCATCGGCACCTGGACGAAGCAGTTCGACCCGGCTCGCGCACGCCGCGTGCTGGCGGGGGAGCTGCCGTTCGACGAGACGACGCTGTCGGGTGACGGAATGTCGGCCGACACGGGCGCAGTCGGAGTCCAGGGGCTCGAGGAGGCCGCCGTCGCCGAAGCCGCCGCCAAGGAGCTCCGCGCCCGCGAGCGCGAGCAGGCGCTCACCCGGTGAGACACGACGGGCGCGGGATGACTCCCGCGCCCGTCGACGCTCAGGCGCCGGGTTCGATCTCTCCCGCCTCGATCGCCGACTCGTGCTCCTCGAACTCCTGCTCGTCGACCTCGTCCTCGATGGCCTCGAGGGGATCGATCGTCGCCGGCGGGAGTTCGAACTCGGTGTCGTCGTCGAGCGGCACGTCCCGATCGTCGTCGGGGATGCTCTCGCGGAAGTCGCTCATGTCACACCTCGGGACTCCTACCCGCTCTTGCGGCGGAACTCGCGCTTGGTCACTGCCCCGTGCGTCCCGTGGACGGCGGAGTCGCCGTCCAGGTGCGACTCGCCCTCGCGGTGCTGAGCGTTCTTCTTGTCGAGCGCTTCTTTGAACTTGCGCTTCATCTCATCGGATGCCGAAGACGCCGGCTTCTCGTCGGTGCTCATGCCCCCACCCTAGGCGCGGCATCGGGTGCTCGCCAGGGTGACGGGGATCGCGGTGCTCGCTGATAGGCTTGTGCGGGTTGCCCTGTGGCATCCGCTCAACTACATATGAGCTTACGGAGCAGGCCGGCAGGAAGCTGGTCCCCATTGGTGGGTTCCCCGACGCGGAAGTGTCGGGTGGTCTTCTACTGGTGACCAGCGCTGGCGAGTCCCGCGGCAGTGCCGCGCGCCGAGATCTGCCTGTTCCTGCTCCTTCGCACAAGCTCGTGCGCGAAACGCGCGTGCGAGCCTAAACAAAGAAGGAGGGACCTCTTGGAAGGTCCGGAAATCACTTTCGCCGAAGCTGTCCTCGACAACGGCCGCTTCGGCACCCGCACCGTCCGGTTCGAGACCGGGCGACTCGCGCAGCAGGCACAGGGTGCCGTCGCCGCGTACCTCGACGAGGAGACGATGCTCCTCTCGGCCACCAGCGCCGGAAAGCACCCGCGTGAAGGCTTCGACTTCTTCCCGCTGACCGTCGACGTCGAAGAGCGCTCGTACGCCGCCGGAAAGATCCCCGGCTCGTTCTTCCGCCGCGAGGGCCGCCCCTCGACCGAGGCGATCCTGGTCTGCCGTCTGATCGACCGCCCGCTGCGTCCGTCGTTCGTCGACGGCCTGCGCAACGAGGTCCAGATCGTCGTCACCGTGCTCTCGATCGCTCCGGGCGAGTTCTACGACGCGCTGGCCATCAACGCCGCCTCGCTGTCGACCCAGATCTCGGGCCTGCCGTTCTCGGGTCCGATCGCCGGTGTGCGCCTTGCGCTCATCCCGGGCCACGGCGAGCACGCCGACCAGTGGGTCGCGTTCCCGACCGTGACGCAGCTCGAGGACGCCGTCTTCGACCTGATCGTCGCCGGCCGCGTGCTGCCCGACGGCGACGTCGCGATCATGATGGTCGAGGCCGAGGCCACCGAGCACTCGTGGAACCTCATCAAGGCCGGCGCCACGAAGCCGAGCGAGGAGATCGTCGCGCAGGGCCTCGAGGCATCGAAGCCCTTCATCAAGGAGCTCGTCGCGGCGCAGAACGTCGTGGCGAACACCGCCGCCAAGGAGATCCAGCCGTACCCGGTCTTCCCCGCGTACAGCCAGGAGGTCTACGACTTCGTCGCCGGCCGCTCCTACGACGAGCTCGTCGGCGTCTACCAGATCGCCGACAAGATCGAGCGCCAGAACGCCGACGACGCGATCAAGGACCGCGTCAAGGCCGAGCTGATCGCCGCCGTCGAGGCGAACGAGCTGCCCGCCGTGGCGACGCTCGAGTTCTCGGCCGCCTACAAGTCGGTGACCAAGAAGATCGTGCGCGGCCGCATCCTCGCCGAGGGCGTCCGCATCGACGGCCGCGGCCTGGCCGACATCCGCCCGCTCGACGCCGAGGTGCAGGTCATCCCGCGCGTCCACGGCTCGGCGATCTTCCAGCGCGGCGAGACGCAGATCCTCGGCGTCACCACGCTGAACATGCTCAAGATGGAGCAGCAGATCGACTCGCTGTCGCCCGTCACGAGCAAGCGCTACATGCACCACTACAACTTCCCGCCCTACTCGACCGGTGAGACCGGCCGTGTCGGCAGCCCGAAGCGTCGCGAGATCGGGCACGGCTTCCTGGCCGAGCGCGCGCTCGTGCCGGTGCTGCCGAGCCGCGAGGAGTTCCCCTACGCGATCCGTCAGGTGTCCGAGGCGCTCGGCTCCAACGGCTCGACGTCGATGGGCTCGGTGTGCGCCTCGACCCTGTCGTTGCTCAACGCCGGTGTGCCGCTGCGCGCGCCGGTCGCCGGCATCGCGATGGGTCTCGTGTCGGACGAGGTCGACGGCCAGACGCGCTACGCCGCGCTGACCGACATCCTCGGTGCCGAGGACGCCCTCGGCGACATGGACTTCAAGGTCGCCGGCACCAGCGAGTTCGTCACCGCGATCCAGCTCGACACCAAGCTCGACGGCATCCCGTCGTCGGTGCTGTCGGCGGCGCTCACGCAGGCCAAGGACGCGCGTCTGACGATCCTCGGCGTGCTCAACGCCGCGATCGACGGTCCGGACGAGATGGCGCCGACGGCGCCGCGCGTCATCAGCGTGCAGATCCCGGTCGACAAGATCGGCGAGCTGATCGGCCCGAAGGGCAAGACGATCAACGCGATCCAGGACGAGACCGGCGCGCAGATCTCCATCGAGGAGGACGGCACCGTCTACATCGGCGCGACCGACGGCCCCTCGGCCGAGGCCGCCCGCGCCCAGGTGAACGCGATCGCCAACCCCACCAACCCGGAGGTCGGCGAGCAGTTCCTCGGAACCGTCGTCAAGATCGCGACGTTCGGCGCGTTCATCTCGCTCCTGCCCGGCAAGGACGGCCTGCTGCACGTCAGCGAGGTCCGCAAGCTCGCCGGCGGCAAGCGCGTCGAGAACGTCGAGGACGTCCTCTCGGTCGGCCAGAAGCTGCTGGTCAAGATCACCAAGATCGACGACCGCGGCAAGCTGTCGCTCGAGCCCGTGCTCGAGGAGCCGGCCGACCAGGAGGGTCGCGCCGCGGCCAGCGAGGGCCCGGAGGGCCCGGCCGAAGGCTGATCCCGTCGTATCACCCGGATGCCCGCTCCCTCCTTCATGGTGGGGGCGGGCATCCGTCGTCCGGTCGCGATTCGTCGCCGGCTGTCCTCCATATGGGGGACAAATCGCCGGATATCAGGGCTTCGTGACCAAAGCGTTATGTAATGTTTATCGACAGTTCGCCTCAGTGCACGGTGCGCTGTCCGGACTGGCCTACCCTCTTAGTACGCGCCGGGGGGTGCGAACAAGTGATCACGAAGAGCTCCGAGCCGACAGGCGCGGGGCGTCGTGAGGGGGTGGCACATGGCTTATTTCGGCGTTGACTCGGCACTCGGTACGACGAGTCCGGATGCCGCCGCCTCTGCTGCGCCCGACGGCACCACCGTCCGCGGCCCGCACCCGTCGGCACCCATCCCGGTGCAGGGCCCGGCCGTCGGCAGCAGCATCCGCGTCGCCCTCGGCGACGGCGGACCCCAGGTCTTCCCGCTCATCCTGGGCGGGGCGGAGTTCGGCTGGAACGTCGACCTCGAATCCAGCCACGCGATCCTCGACGCCTACGTCGAGCTCGGCGGCAACGCCGTGCACACGTCCGACAGCTTCGCGAGCGGCCGCAGCGAACACATCATCGGCCAGTGGCTCCACTCGCGCGGGCTCCGCGACGACATCGTGCTGGGCGTGCGCGTCGGCGGTCACGCCGACAACCCGGGTCTCGACCCGGTGAACCTCGTCCGCGCCGTCGAGGCGTCGCTCACGCGGCTGCGCACCGACCGCATCGACGTGCTCTACCTGGATGCGACGAACGGGAGCACCGCGTCGCTGGAAGACACGCTGGCCACGGCGGAATGGCTCGTCGAGGCCGGCAAGGCCCGCGCGCTCGGCGCGATCGGCTACACGGCGGCCCAGCTGGTCGAGGCGCGCATCTTCGCGTCGGCCGGCTACCCGCGCATCACCGTGCTGGACGTGCCGTTCAACGTGCTGCGCCGGCACGAGTTCGACGCCGACCTTCGGCTGGTCGCCGGTGCGCAGGGAATGGCGGTGACGCCGTCGCACGCGCTCGAGCACGGGTTCCTGGCGGGTCGCCAGCGGTCCAAGCTGCGCGGCGCCCTCTCGGTGCGCGGAGCGCAGCTGGCGGCCAACCTCAACCGCCGGGGCGGACGCACGCTGCGTGCCCTCGACGCCGTGGGCGCCGAGCTCGGCGTGCCCGATGCCGCGGTGGCGGTCGCGTGGCTGCTCGCCCAGAAGCTCGTCACCGCACCCATCGTCAACGCCTATGCGCCGGCGCACGTCGAAGAGCTCGTGCAGGGCGTCGGAGTGCGGCTCAGCCGCAGCCAGCTGGCCGACATCGCACGCGCTTCGGAGTGACCGGCCGCCTGTCGGCAGTGGTTCTCCAC
The DNA here is from genome assembly GCF_042722305.1 of Microbacterium sp. NPDC058389. NCBI lineage: Bacteria > Bacillati > Actinomycetota > Actinomycetes > Micrococcales > Microbacteriaceae > Microbacterium > Microbacterium sp. NPDC058389. The sequence goes on along the minus strand of NZ_JBHXJQ010000007.1, from coordinate 67,314 downwards.
AGTCGCCGAGTGGCGGCATCCCTCCTCGCCGAGGGGTGACGTAGTGTGGAATGCGCGCCCGCCCGACCGGGCCGGCGAACCCCCGACAGTACCTCGATGGCGAAGTGAGCGGCGTGACGCACTACATCTACCTCGTGCGGCATGGCGAGCACCAGGATGCCGAGCACGGACTGGCCGACGGACCCCTGTCGCCGCGTGGCCGGCGCCAGGCGGCGCTCCTCGCCGACCGGCTGTCGGGAGTGCCGTTCGATGCGGTGTGGCACTCGCCGCTGGAGCGCGCGAGCCAGACGGCGCGCGCCGTGGCGGAGCGGATGCCGTCGCTGCAGCCCGAGCCGTCCTCGCTGCTCTTCGACTGCGTGCCCACCGGCATGACCGATGAGACGCCCGCGGCCTTCGAGCCGTTCTTCGGCTCGGTCACCGAGGCCGAGGTCGAGGCCGGCCGCGCTCAGATGTCGGACGCGACGAGCGAGTTCCTGGTGCGCAAGCGCGGCGAGGTGCACGAACTGCTCATCACGCACAACTTCGTCATCTCGTGGTTCGTGCGCGAGGTGCTGCAGACGCCGGAGTGGCGGTGGATGACGCTCAACCAGGCGCACTGCGGCCTGACGGTGATCGCTCAGAAGCAGGGACGGCCGTGGACGCTGCTTTCGCACAACGACATGGCGCACCTGCCGGTCGAGCTGCGCACGGGCCTTCCCGAGCTGTACCCGGTGTGATCCCGCCGCGTCAGAGCCGCTTGCCGTACCAGCGCGACGCGTTCGGGTTGTCGTTGTAGGGCTCGATCGCGACGAAGCCGGTGCGCGCATAGAGGGCGCCTGCCGCTTCGAGCGAGTGGTGCGTGTCGAGCACGAGCTCCGCGGCGCCGAATGCCCGTGCCCGTTCGACGAGGTCCTCGACGAGGAGGCGTCCCCAGCCGCGGCCGCGCGTCTCGGGCCGCAGGTACAGGTGCTTGAGCTCGTACCGCACGCCGTCGGGTCCGGGCGCGATCAGCCGGATGCCGCCGCACCCCATGGGCGTGCCCTCGTCGTCGTCCAGCACGACGAAGACGCCCGCGGGCGGCACGAAGGCGGCGGGATCGGGGAACGTCGTGCGGTAGGCGACGCCCTGCTCGGCGAAGCCGACGGTGCGCGAGCGGAAGTACTCGTCGAGCAGCTCGTGCGCGTCGGGGGCGTCGGCGGGGGAGGAGCGCAGTGTCACCACGGATCCAGCGTAGGCGCTGGCGCGGGTGGTCTCGTCCCGGCCGCGACCGTCGTCTCACACGTCCGGCGTCACGGCGCCCAGCCTAGGATGGAGGGCATGACGACACGCGTGGCCATCGTCGGCGGAACCGGAAAGCTGGGCGGCATCATCCGCGACGTGGTCGAGGCCGAGCCGGGCTTCGAGGTCGCGGCCGTGCTGACCTCGCGCTCCGAGCTGTCGGAGCTCGACGGCGCCGACCTCGTGGTCGACGCGTCGACGCCCGCCGTGTCGATCGACGTCGTACGGGCGGCGATCGAGCGGGGGATCAACGTGCTGATCGGCACCTCGGGCTGGTCCGCCGAGCGCATCGCGCTCGTGCGTCCTCTCGTCGAGGCCGCCGGCACCGGCGCCGTCTTCATCCCGAACTTCTCGCTCGGCTCGGTGCTGGGCTCTGCGCTCGCGGCTGCCGCGGCACCGTTCTTCCCGTCGATCGAGATCGTCGAGTCCCACCGTGAGACCAAGATCGACTCGCCCAGCGGAACGGCCGTGCGCACGGCCGAGCTGATCGCCGCCGCCCGCGACGGCGTCGGCCCCGTCGAATCGCCGCACGTCGACCAGCGCGCCCGCGGCCAGCAGGTCGCCAGCGTCCCGATCCACTCCCTCCGCCGGCCGGGCGTCGTCGCCCGCCAGGAGACGATCCTCTCCGGTGCGGGGGAATCGCTCACGATCGTGCACGACACGGTGGAGCCGGCCCAGGCCTATGCCTCCGGCATCCGGCTCGCCCTCGCCGCGGCCCGGGACGCGAAGGGCGTCACGGTCGGCCTCGACAGCCTGATCGACATCGGCATCGGCCGCCCGGCGGCTCCGGCCGAGGACGCGCCGGTCGACGAGGGCGGCGTTCCCGGTCAGGTCGCGCGGGCCACCGAGTCCTTCGCGAACGGGCGATGAGCGCACGCATCGGCGTCGCCGTGGTGGCGGCGCTGCTCGCGCTGTACATCGTGCTGGTGGGTCAGCGCGCGTGGATGCTGCTGGTCAGCGGCGACCCGGTCGGCGTCGCGATGGGCGTGGCGCTCGTCGTGCTGCCGCTGATCGCCACGTGGGCGCTCGGCCGTGAGCTGTGGTTCGGCGTCCGCGCCGAGCAGCTCGGCCGTCGGCTCGAGTCCGAGGGCGCGCTGCCCGAGGAGGCCGTGTCGGTGCGTCCCAGCGGACGCGTGATGCGCGAGGACGCGGATGCCGTCTTCCCGGCGTACCGGGCCGCCGCCGAGGCGAACCCCGAGGACTGGCGGGTCTGGTATCGCCTCGGCGTCGCGTACGACGCGGCGGGCGATCGGCGGCGTGCGCGCGAGGCGGTCCGTACGGCGATCCGGCTGGAGAAGACCGACCGCTCGCGCTGACCGGGTCAGGCGGCGGGCGGGACCGCCGCGGCCACGGCTTCTTCGACGGTGCGGTGGGTGAACGAGAAGCCCGAGGTCTCCAGCGCGTCGGGCGTCACGTGCGCATCGGTCGTGAGCAGGGCCTCCGTGGCGTCGGGACCGAGCACGAGCTGCATGCCCCACACGGGCGCGCGCAGCAGGTACGGCCGGTTCATGCGCACCGCCAGTGCGAAGCCGAGGTCGTTCGCGGTGGCGCGCGTGGGTCCGGTGAGGTTGACCGGGCCGGTCAGGCGCGCGTCCACGACGTAGCGGATCGCGCGCACCTCGTCGGCGAGCGAGATCCACGGCCACACCTGGGTGCCGCGCCCGATGGGCCCCGACACGCCGAGCCTCGTGAGCAGGAGGAGCGGTTTGAGCACGCCTTCGGCGTGGACGACCGGTGCCGTGCGCACGATCGAGACGGCGCCGTCCGGGCCCGCGCCGAGGGCCGCGGCCTCCCATTCGCCGCACAGGTCCGCGAGGAACGTCTCGCCCCGCGGAGCGTCTTCCGACAACCGTGCACCCGGGACTGAGCCGTAGTAGCCGACGGCGGACGCCGAGACGAGATGCGGGGCATCCGTTCCGAGCTCGCGGACCGCGCGAGCGAGGGCCCGGGTCGGGGTGATGCGCGACCACAGCAGCCTGCTCTTGTACGCCGGCGTCCAGGGGAATCGGCCGATGCTCGCGCCGTTCAGCCCGACGACGGCGTCGGCGCCGTCGAGCACAGCGGGGTCGAGGGGCTCTTCCGTGGTGAGCCACTCGACCTCGTCGGACGTCTCGGCGGGACGACGCACGAGCGTCGTCACGTCGATGCCGTCGGCACGCAGGCTCTCGACGAGCGCACGGCCGATCAGCCCCGACGCGCCGGCGACGACCAGACGGCGGCCGCCGGCGCGACGAGAGGAATCAGGCAAGCGTGGCCTCGAGGGTGATCTCGACGCCCGCGAGCGCCTGCGACACCGGGCAGCCTGCCTTGGCGTCCTGGGCGATGCGCTCGAAGTCCTCGGCCGACAGGCCAGGCACGACGGCGTTGACGTTGAGGTGGCTGCCGGTGATGCCGGTGCCGGGCTTGAACGTCACCGACGCGGTCGTGTCGACCTGCTCGGGCGGCGTGCCGTTCTCGGCGAGGGCGTTCGACAGCGCCATGTTGAAGCACGACGCGTGCGCGGCGGCGATGAGCTCCTCCGGCGTCGTGACGCTCGTGGATCCTTCGCTGCGGGCCTTCCAGTTGACGGCGAACGTGCCCGACCCCGACGACGCGAGCGAGACCTCGCCCGCGCCTTCGAACAGGCTGCCCTTCCAGGTGCTCTTGGCTTCGCTGGTGACGGTCATGTGGGCCTCCTCGCTCGTGGCGCGTCCGCGTCCCGGACGTCACGCGTCAGCCTAACCGCGAGGGATGCCGCCGCGCGATGGTGCGGGACGGCCGGGCGCGGCGGGCGGCGATGCAGATCAGGCCGAGGCGGGGCGCGCGCGCCCGACGATGCCGGCGCGCTGCAGCAGCAGGTAGAGCTGGCAGCCGAGGCACAGGCCGAACACGGCGTTCAGGAAGGCCGCGATGAAGGCCATGGCGGCCGCGATCGGCAGCGCCCACGGCACGGCGGCCAGCTGCAGCACGAGGCCGATCACCGAGACGAACAGGCCGACGCCCTGCGCGAAGCGCGGCGGGCGGGCGTCCTCCCACTCGGTCGGGGGAGCCAGGCGCGGCGCGATCGCCTTGCGGTACAGGACGCCCCACGGCGCCGTGCGCGGCCACGCGGCGCCCCACAGGAACAGGATCGCGGCGAGGAGCAGCAGCAGGAAGGCGGGGTCGAGGATCCGCTGGGCGAGCGTGGCGTCGGTGATCAGCCAAGAGCTGCCGGTCTCGCCGTCGGTCTGCGCCGTCGACAGACCGGTGAGTCCGAAGAACACCGTGATGAGCAGCAGCACCGACGTGATGGCGGCGGCGAAGCGCGGGGCGCGGGGGTCGACCGTGCCGCGGGGGGCGCGCGTGCCCGGGGCGGCGGCATCCCGGTGGTCAGACATTCGCGTCCTCCGCGATCAGCCGGTTCAGCTCGAGTTCGAGGACGTCGCGCCCTGGCGTGCCGCCGAAGCGCGTCTGCACGATGCCGTGACGGTCGAGCACGAGCGTCGTGGGCGTCTGCAGCACGTGGAAGTGCTTGGCGATGTCGGGACGATGGGTCAGGTCGACGTCGAGGTGGCGCACGCCGTCATGGTCGTCGGCGATCGACGAGAGCACGCGGTGCACTCCGGGGCAGCGGGCGCACATCTCGGTGCTGAACTGCAGGAGCGTCGCGACCTCGCCCAGGCCGTCGGCGCCCAGCCGGTGGGGTTCGATCACCTCGTGCGCGACATGATGGCGCGGACGCGTCGCGCGCCAGTTGAGGAAGACGCCGAGCGCCGCGCTGCCTGCGAGCAGCAGCACGAGCGCGATGACGGCACCGACGAGGGTCACAGCAGATCAGGCTAACCCCTTTCTGCCGGGCGAGGCTCGGATGCGCGAATATGACGCGTCGCGCGTAACACTCGGGTGCGGCGGGTGACCGCCCGGTGGCGCGGTGGCGCGGGTATCGTGGCAGCCGTGACGACGCCGATCCCCACCCCCTACGAGGACCTTCTGCGCGACGTGCTGGACAACGGCACGCACAAGGACGACCGCACCGGAACGGGCACCACGAGCGCGTTCGGGCGGCAGATCCGCTTCGACCTGTCGCAGGGCTTCCCGCTCATCACCACGAAGCGTGTGCACTTCAAGTCGATCGCCTACGAGCTGCTGTGGTTCCTGCGCGGCGAGTCGAACGTCTCGTGGCTGCAGGAGAACGGCGTCACGATCTGGGACGAGTGGGCGGATGCCGCCGGCGAGCTCGGCCCCGTCTACGGCGTGCAGTGGCGGTCGTGGCCGACCGCGACGGGGGAGAGCATCGACCAGATCTCGCAGGTCATCGAGCAGATCAGGTCGAACCCGGACTCGCGGCGGCTCATCGTCTCGGCGTGGAATCCCGCCGACATCCCCGACATGGCGCTGGCGCCGTGCCACGCGCTGTTCCAGTTCTACGTCGCCGACGGCAGACTCTCGTGCCAGCTCTACCAGCGCAGCGCCGACCTCTTCCTCGGTGTTCCCTTCAACATCGCGTCGTACGCGCTGCTGACCCTCATGGTTGCGCAGCAGACGGGACTCGAGCCCGGCGACTTCGTGTGGACGGGCGGCGACTGCCACATCTACGACAACCACGTCGAGCAGGTCCGCGAGCAGCTCTCGCGCGACCCCTACCCGTACCCGACGCTCCGGATCGCCCGCCGGCCCGAGTCGATCTTCGACTATCACTACGAGGACTTCGTGGTCGAGGACTACCAGCACCACCCCGCGATCCGGGCCGCGGTCGCCGTATGACCTCGCGCATCGGCCTGATCTGGGCCGAGGCGCGCGACGGCGTGATCGGGGCGCAGGGCGGCATGCCCTGGCACGTCCCCGAAGACCTGGCGCATTTCAAGGCGACCACCCTCGGCGCGCCCGTCGTGATGGGACGTCGCACGTGGGAGTCCTTCCCGGCGCGCTTCCGCCCGCTGCCGGGGCGTCGCAACATCGTGGTCACCCGCCAGGAGGACTGGGCGGATGCCGGCGCCGAGCGCGCCGCGTCGCTGGAGGACGCGCTGGCTCTTGCCGGCGCGGACGATCCGGAGTGGATCTGGGTCATCGGCGGCGGCCAGCTGTACCGCGAGGCCATGCCGTACGCCGATCGCCTCGAGGTCACCGAGCTCGACCTCGACGTCGCCGGCGACACGCGCGCGCCGGATCGCTCCGCGTGGACGCCCGTGCGCGGGGGCGCGGCGGCCGACGGCACGGGGGAGTGGGCGACCTCGGCCTCCGGCATCCGGTATCGGTTCCTCTCCCTCGTGCGCGCGTCCTAGCGCGGCAATAGGCTGGCGCGCATGGGCAAGACGGCACTGATCACCGGCGCGAGCTCCGGGCTGGGCGCGGAGTACGCGCGGCAGCTGGCGGCCAAGGGCGCCGACCTCGTCCTCGTCGCACGCGACCGCGGCGCGCTCGACGAGCTCGCCGGCCGTCTGCGCCGGACGTACGGCGTCGAGGTCGAGGTGCTCGCCGCCGATCTCCTGAAGCCCCGTCAGCGCGACAAGGTCGTGGCGCGCGTCGCCGACCGCGACCGGCCCGTCGAGATCCTCGTCAACAACGCCGGGTTCGGGCTGCCGCTCGCGTTCGAGCGCAACGACATCGAGGACGAGGTGCAGCACCTGCAACTGCACATCGAGGTGCCGATGCGCCTGACGCACGCGGCGCTGCGGGCCATGCTCGAGCGCGGCCACGGCCGCATCGTCAACGTCGCCTCGGTGGCCGCGTTCATCCCACGGTCGACCTACGGCGCGTGCAAGGGCTGGCTCGTGAGCTTCAGTCGCTGGGCCAACGGCCGGTACCGGTCTCGGGGCGTCACCGTGACCGCCGTGTGCCCCGGCTACACGCACACGAACTTCCACGAGCGCATGGGCCTCGGCCCCGGCCAGGAGGGCGTGCCCGACGTCATGTGGCTGCAGGCGAGCGACGTCGTCGCCGAGTCGCTGCGCGACGTCGCACGCGGGGTCGCGGTGTCGATCCCGTCGCTGCGCTACAAGGCTCTCGTCACGCTGGCGCGGTTCGCGCCGCCGTCGCTGGCCGCACGCATCGGCGAACGCGGGCGCTGAAGCCCTGCGGATCGGCGACCGGCCGTACGCGGCGGGTGCGGCATCCCGATAACCTGAAGTCATGACGCATACGGGCAACCCTTTCGGACAGGTTCTCGTCGCGCTCGTCACTCCCATGACGGCCGACGGCGAAGTCGACTGGCCCGCTGTCGAGAAGCACATCGACGACGTCATCACCGCGGGCGCCGACGGCATCGTCGTCACGGGCACCACGGGTGAGACGTCGACCCTCACCGACGCGGAGAAGCTCCGCCTGGTCGAGGTGGGCAAGGATGTCTCGGCCGGTCGGGCGAAGATCATCACGGGCGGCGGCTCCAACGAGACCGCGCACGCGATCGAGCTCTACAAGGCCAGCGAGAAGGCCGGCGCCGACGGCATCATGATCGTCACGCCGTACTACAACAAGCCCACCCAGGCCGGCATCCTGACGCATTTCCGCCTGGTCGCCGACGCGACCGACCTGCCGGTGATCCTGTACGACATCCCGGGCCGCACCGGCGTCCCGATCAAGTACGAGACGATCCTGCGCCTGGCCAAGCACCCCAACATCCTCGCGATCAAGGACGCCAAGGGGGACTTCAGCGAGGTCAGCCGCGTGCTCAACCAGACCGACCTCATGTACTTCTCGGGCGATGACTCCAATGTGCTGCCGCACCTCGCGATCGGTGCGACCGGACTCATCGGCGTGACGGCCAACGTCGCCGCGCAGCCGTACCGCGTCATCGTGGATGCCGTCAACCGCGGCGATCTCGCCGCAGCGACCGCCGAGCACAAGCGGCTCGAGCCGCTCGTGCGCGCGCTCATGACGCACGTGCCCGGCACCGTGTCGACGAAGTACGTGCTGCACGGTCTGGGCCGGATCGGAAGCCCCCGCGTGCGCCTGCCGCTGGTCGGCCCCGAGGAGTGGGAGGCCGCGATGATCGAGGACGAGCTCGCCCTCGTCACCGACGTGCCCGGCGCTGATTTCTCGAACTTCCGCCCCGACCGCAACGCCGCCGCCGGAGGTGCGCTGCCGAAGGTCTCGGGCACCACGAGATGACCGATGGAGCGGTTGCTCCACGACGCATGACAGATGAACGGATGCCGCGGCATCCGGAGGAGGCTTCACATGCCCACCACCCTCTACGACCCGCCTGAGCTCGCTGCGGGCACCTTGCGGATCATCCCGCTCGGCGGCCTCGGCGAGGTCGGCCGCAACATGACCGTGTTCGAGTACGGCGGCAAGCTGCTGGTCGTCGACTGCGGCGTGCTGTTCCCCGAGGAGCACCAGCCCGGCGTCGACCTGATCCTGCCGGACTTCGAGCCGATCAAGCAGCGGCTCGACGACATCGTCGGCGTCGTGCTGACGCACGGCCACGAGGATCACATCGGCGCGGTGCCCTACCTCCTGAAACTCAAGGGCGACATCCCGCTCATCGGGTCGGGCCTGACGCTCGCGCTCGTCGAGGCGAAGCTCAAGGAGCATCGCATCAAGCCGTTCACGCTGACCGTCGCCGAGGGTCAGCGCGAGAACCTCGGTCCGTTCGACCTCGAGTTCGTCGCCGTCAACCACTCCATCCCCGACGCGCTCGCCGTCGCCATCCGCACGCCCGCCGGAATGGTGCTCGCCACCGGCGACTTCAAGATGGACCAGCTGCCGCTCGACGGCCGCATCACCGACCTGCGCTCGTTCGCGCGTCTGGGCGAAGAGGGCGTCGACCTGTTCCTGGTCGACTCCACCAACGCCGACGTCCCGGGCTTCACACCCACCGAGCGCTCGATCGGCCCGGTGCTCGACCAGGTCATCGGCAAGGCGCCCCGGCGCGTCGTCGTCGCGAGCTTCTCCAGCCACGTCCACCGCGTTCAGCAGGTGCTGGATGCCGCAGCCGCCCACGGCCGTCGCGTGGCGTTCCTCGGCCGCAGCATGGTGCGCAACATGACGATCGCCGAGGACCTCGGGTACCTCAAGGTGCCCGAGGGCGTCCTCATCGACTACAAGAAGGCGCGCGACCTCCCCGACGACCAGATCGTCTTCATGTCGACGGGTTCGCAGGGCGAGCCCATGGCGGTGCTCAGCCGCATGGCGAACCTCGACCACGCCATCGAGCCCGGTCCCGGCGACACCGTGATCCTGGCCTCGAGCCTCATCCCGGGCAACGAGAACGCGGTCTATCGCGTGATCGACGGGCTCACCAAGCTCGGCGCGAACGTCGTGCACAAGGGCAACGCCAAGGTGCACGTGTCGGGCCACGCGGCCGCCGGCGAGCTGCTCTACTGCTACAACATCCTGAAGCCGCGCAACGTGCTGCCCGTCCACGGCGAGTACCGCCACCTGATGGCCAACGCCCGCCTCGCGCAGGACACCGGCATCCCGGCCGAGCGCACGCTGCTGGCCGAGAACGGCACGGTGATCGACCTGCGCGACGGGATCGCCGAGGTCGTCGGCCAGCTCGACCTCGGCTTCGTGTACGTCGACGGCTCGACCGTCGGCGAGATCACCGACGCCGACCTCAAGGACCGCCGGATCCTCGGTGAGGAGGGCTTCATCTCGGTCATCGTGGTCGTCGACGCGAAGACGGGCAAGGTCATCTCGGGGCCCGAGGTGCACGCCCGCGGCTTCGCCGAGGACGACGCCGTGTTCGAGGACGTCAAGCCGAAGATCGCCGCGGCGCTGGCCGAGGCCGCCCAGTCGGGCGTGCGCGATTCGCACGCGCTGTCGCAGGTGGTCCGCCGCACGATCGGCCGCTGGGTCAACCAGTCGCTGCGCCGCCGGCCGATGATCGTGCCGCTGGTGATCGAGGCGTAGGAGCGCGCGGAATCCGATCGCCGTCATCCCGCTGTAACACGCGGGTCGTACGATCGCGCTCGTGGTCTCATCGTTCCGCATCAGGGCGGCCGTCCCGGCCGACGGGTCGTTCCTGGGCGACATGGTCGTCGAGGCGGCGAACTGGCGGCAGGGCGCGGGTCGGCCGCGGCACGAGATCATCGGCGGCGACGACCATCGGCGGTACGTCGCCGGCTGGATGAGGCCGGGCGACGCGGGCTTCGTGGCCGAGGACGCCACGGGAGGTCCGGTGGGCGCCGCGTGGTATCGGATGCTGCCCCGCACCGACCCGGGATTCGGGTACATCGGCACGGGGGTGCCGGAGCTCATCATCGGCGTGCGACCGGTGTGGCGCGCGCACGGCGTCGGGCGGGCGCTGCTGCAGCGCCTGTGCGACAAGGCGCGCGCCGACGGGTTCGCACGGCTGAGCCTCAGCGTCGAGCGCGGCAACTTCGCGGCGACGCTGTACCGCAGCGAGGGCTTCGCGGTCGTGCGCAGCGGAGTCGGGCGCGACACGATGGTCAAGCGCCTGCGATAGGCCTCCAGCGGCGTGGTTCCGCGGAAATGTCGGGCGTCGCGCCTACCGTGGGGGGATGGCCAGGAGCAGCAGCCCGACCAAGGGGTCGCGCGCGTCTTCGAACGCGTCGTCGAGCAGTCGCTCGACGACGACTTCGAGCGCGCGGAAGCCGGCCGCGGCCAAGCCCGCGCCGGCGCCGAAGCGCTATGTGGGCGAGCCCGATCGGCCGCCCGTCGTCGTTCGTGCCTGGATGGGCCTCGCGCACGCCACCGGCGGGCTGTTCCGCGCATTCGGACCCGAGGCGCTCGAGAAGGAGCAGCGTCGCGACGGCTTCCCGTTCCTGCTCGTGCTGCTGGCGATCGCCGGTGCCGTCAACGAGTGGTTCTTCATCGGCAACGAGGTCGCCAAGACCATCAGCGCCTACACGGTGGGCGGCCTGATCGGCCGTGAGGCGTTCGTCCTGCCGGTGCTGCTGCTGATGCTGGCGGGCTGGATGTTCCGGCATCCCTCGTCCGTCCACGACAACGGGCGCGTCGGAATCGGCTTCGGCCTGCTGATCGTGACGATCGCCGGGTTCTGCCACGTGGCCGGCGGGCGGCCGCAGCCGAGCGAGGGGCTCCCGGCGCTGAGCGAGGCCGGCGGACTGTTCGGCTGGATGCTCGGCGAGCCGCTCGCCTTCGTGCTCACCGATGTGGGCGCGTACATCGCGCTGTCGCTGCTGTCGGTGCTGAGCATCCTGATCATCACCAAGACCCCGCCGAACCGCATCGGCCGCCGCCTCGGCGAGCTGTACGCGTGGATGTTCGGCGCCGAGCCGCGCGAAGAGAAGCCGGTGGATGCCGCGGCCGCCGCCGCGACCGACGACGAGGGCGACTCGTCGCTGCCGTTCTGGCGCCGCAACAAGACCGGACGCGAGAAGGACCCCGAGGGCGGTCTCGGATCGCAGGACCTCACCGAGCTGCTGCCGGCAGGGTCGTCGCAGGGCGGCTTCGACCAGGCGATCGCACCGCCGGTCACGCCGCCTCCTGCGCCGGCGACCGACGCTCTCACCGAGGTCATCGACCCGGCCGTGCTGTCGGCCGCGAAGGCGGCCACGTCCTCCCGCACGTCGCTCCGCGACGACGCCGAGGTCATCGAGGACGACGGGCTGCTGCCCGGGCTCGACGGCATCGGCAGTGCACCGGCGTCCGGGGCACCGGCCGCCCCCTACCGCCTGCCTTCGGTCAACGCGCTGGCCGCGGGGTCGCCGCACGTCGCACGGTCGCAGGCCAACGACGACACCGTGCGCGCGATCACGAGCGTGCTGGACCAGTTCTCGGTCGACGCCCGCGTCACCGGCTTCTCGCGCGGCCCGACGGTCACGCAGTACGAGATCGAGCTCGGCCCCGGCGTCAAGGTCGAGCGCATCACCGCCCTCACGAACAACATCGCGTACGCGGTCGCGTCGAACGAGGTGCGCATCCTCGCCCCGATCCCCGGCAAGAGCGCGATCGGCGTCGAGATCCCCAACACGGACCGAGAGATCGTGACGCTCGGCGATGTGCTGCGCTCGCAGACCGCCACCACCCAGACGCACCCGATGACGATCGGCGTCGGCAAGGATGTGGGCGGCGGGTACGTCGTCGCGAACCTCGCGAAGATGCCCCACCTGCTCGTGGCCGGCTCCACCGGCTCGGGCAAGTCGAGCTTCGTGAACTCGATGATCACGAGCCTCCTGATGCGCGCCAAGCCCGCGGACGTCCGCATGGTGCTGATCGACCCGAAGCGGGTCGAGCTCACGTCGTACGCCGGTGTGCCGCACCTCATCACGCCCATCATCACGAACCCCAAGAAGGCCGCCGAGGCGCTGCAGTGGGTCGTGAAGGAGATGGACATGCGGTACGACGACCTCGCGTCCTTCGGCTTCCGTCACATCGACGACTTCAACAAGGCCGTCGTCGCGGGAGAGATCACGCTCCCGCCCGGGAGCGAGCGCGTCCTCAAGCCCTACCCGTACCTGCTCGTGGTCGTCGACGAGCTGGCCGACCTGATGATGGTCGCACCGCGCGACGTGGAGGACTCGATCGTCCGCATCACGCAGCTCGCGCGCGCGTCCGGCATCCACCTGGTGCTCGCCACGCAGCGCCCGTCGGTGGACGTCGTGACGGGTCTCATCAAGGCCAACGTGCCGTCGCGACTCGCGTTCGCGGTGACGAGCGTCACCGACTCCCGCGTCATCCTGGACCAGCCGGGAGCCGACCGCCTGATCGGTCAGGGGGACGGCCTGTTCCTGCCGATGGGCGCGTCCAAGGCGCTCCGCGTCCAGGGCGCGTGGGTCAGCGAGAAGGAGATCGAGCAGGTCGTCAAGCACGTCACGCACCAGGCGCGACCGGAGTACCGCGCCGACGTCGCGGCGGTGGCCGAGAAGAAGGAGATCGACGCCGACATCGGTGACGATCTCGACCTGCTGCTGGCGGCCGCGGAGCAGATCATCTCGACCCAGTTCGGCTCGACATCGATGCTGCAGCGCAAGCTGCGCGTCGGCTTCGCGAAGGCCGGCCGCCTGATGGACCTCCTCGAGTCGCGTGAGATCGTCGGCCCGTCCGAGGGGTCCAAGGCGCGCGACGTCCTGGTGACGCCCGACCAGCTGCCCTCCGTGCTCGCCCGCCTGCGGGGGGAGGATGTGCCCGCCGCGGCGCCCGCGTCCGCGGCATCCGATCAGTACGGCCAGGATGCTGTCGCGTCGCAGTTCGACGGCATCCCGGTGGTGGACGGCGACGAGGGCGCCGAGGACGCGTGGGGCCTCACCGGCCGTGACTGACCGGCACCGACAGACCCGCACCGACGGATAGGCTCGGCCCATGGCGATCCCGCGGCAGCTGCCGAACACGATCACGATCGTGCGCATCCTGTGCGCACCGGTCTTCCTGTGGCTGCTCCTCGCGGACGCCGGCGCCGACGGTGCCCTGCGGTGGTGGGCGGCGGCGCTGTTCATCGTGGCGATCGCGACCGACGGGATCGATGGATACCTGGCGCGCAAGCACGAGATCGTCACGGATCTCGGCAAGCTGCTCGATCCGATCGCCGACAAGGTGCTCACCGGCTTCGCCTTCATCGGGTTGTCGATCCTGGCCGAACTGCCCTGGTGGGTGACGATCGTCGTCCTGATCCGCGAGATCGGCATCACGGTGTACCGCTTCATGGTGGTCAGCGACCACGTGCTCGCCGCGGCCTGGATGGGCAAGCTCAAGACGGTCGCCCAGGCTCTGGCTCTCTCGCTCGCGCTGCTGCCGCTGTGGACCCTCGTCGGCGAGTGGATCTTCTGGGTCAACGGCGTCATGATGACGATCGCGGTGATCCTCACGATCGCCAGCGGCGTCGACTACATCGTGAGCGAGGTGCGTGCCGCCCGCGCGAAGCGGTCCTCGTCGTGACAGACGTGGATGCCGCGGCCGCCGTCCTGCGGGCGCTCGACGCCCGTGCGTGGTCGATCGCCGCGGCGGAGTCGCTGACCGGCGGGCGCGTGACTGCGACCCTCGTGGACGTCCCGGGGGCGTCGGCGCACGTGCGCGGCGGCATCGTCGCCTACGCGACCGATCTCAAGGCACGCGTGCTCGGGGTCGATCCCGACGTGCTGGCCGAGCGCGGACCGGTCGACGGCGAGGTGGCACTGGCGATGGCCGGGGGAGTGCGCCGGGTGCTGGGTGCCGACGTCGGTCTCGCGACGACCGGAGTGGCCGGTCCCGATCCGCAGGACGGCAAGCCCGTGGGCACCGTCCACATCGCGGTGGTGACACCCGAGACGGCGGTGACCGCGGAACTGGCGCTGTCCGGGACGCGCGACGAGATCCGCACGGCGTCGGTGCGCAAGGTGCTCGAGCTCGCACTCGACGTGCTGTGAGGCATCCCCGGCTCTTCGTGTCGGGCGGGAACAGACCGTATTGCGTCTGGGTTACATTCGGTGATTCCCACCCATTGCCCAGTTCTCGGGATTAGATTTGATTATCCGGTGCTGTACTGTTGGCCACCCGGACGACGGTGGAATCAGAAGTGAGGAGGGGCCCTGATGATCCTGGTACGTCAAGAGATCGGCGAAGTGCTTCGTGATTTCCGCCAGCAGAAGGGGCGCACCCTCCGGCAGGTGGCCAGCCGCGCCAGCGTGGCTCTGGGCTACCTGAGCGAGGTCGAGCGCGGCCAGAAGGAGGCCTCGAGCGAGATCCTCGCATCGGTGGCCGAGGCGCTCGACGTCCCGATCTCGATCATCATGCGCGAGGTCGGCGACCGCATCTCCGTGCTCGAGGGGCTTCAGACGTTCCCCGACGTGGTGCCCGACGATCTGGTGGCCTCGGTCGACGCCGAGCTGTCGTTGCGCTGAGCCTGCGGCGAAGCTCCGGGACTGCTTGATCCATGCGACGCAGTGAGTTCCATCGCGCCGTCGGCGATGAGTTCGGCGGGCGTGCGAGCGCCGTCGTGACCGATCTGGTGCTGTCACGCGTCGGCGGCCGCACGGCGGCCGAGGCGATCGCGGCGGGTGTCGATCCGCGCGAGGTGTGGCTCGCGCTGTGCGAGGAGCTCGATGTTCCCGCGGACCGCCGGTACGGCGTCGGCCGCCTCGAACCCCGTCGTCATTGACGCGGAGACCGCTCCGGGGAATCCGCTTCGCGGCGCGGCGTGTCGTCGAATATCTGTTCGAGATCCGCGTAGTGTCCTCCACAGAAGGTGTCGAGGACGTGTTTTCCACGGGACGGGGCCGGGCGAAGGCCGATGTCGGAACCCACCCCTAACGTGATCCACGTCGAACGACACCACACGCCTTGTCGCAGCATCCCTCCCACCGGGACGGAGCGCGACAGCCTACAGGCGACGGAACGCCAGCACTAAGGAGCACGACATGCCCTCACCCGCAGACCGCGAGAAGGCCCTCGAATCGGCCCTCGCTCAGATCGACCGGCAGTTCGGGAAGGGCTCGGTGATGCGCCTCGGCAGCGACGAGCGCGCTCCCGTCGAGGTCGTCCCCACCGGCTCGATCGCCCTGGATGTCGCCCTCGGCATCGGCGGGCTCCCGCGTGGCCGCATCATCGAGATCTACGGTCCGGAGTCGTCGGGTAAGACGACGCTGACGCTCCACGCGATCGCCAACGCGCAGCGTGCGGGCGGCATCGCGGCGTTCATCGACGCCGAGCACGCGCTCGACCCGGACTACGCCCAGAAGCTCGGCGTCGACATCGACGCCCTGCTCGTGTCGCAGCCCGACACCGGTGAGCAGGCGCTCGAGATCGCCGACATGCTGGTGCGTTCGGGGGCGATCGACCTGATCGTCATCGACTCGGTGGCGGCCCTCGTGCCCAAGGCCGAGATCGAGGGCGAGATGGGCGACTCGCACGTGGGTCTGCAGGCACGCCTCATGTCGCAGGCGCTCCGCAAGCTCACCGGTGGTCTCAACCAGACCAACACCACGATGATCTTCATCAACCAGCTGCGCGAGAAGATCGGCGTCTTCTTCGGCTCGCCCGAGACCACCGCCGGTGGTAAGGCGCTGAAGTTCTACGCGTCGGTGCGTCTCGACATCCGTCGTATCGAGACGCTCAAGGACGGCGCTGAGGCGGTCGGTAACCGCACGCGCGTCAAGGTCGTCAAGAACAAGATGGCGCCGCCGTTCAAGCAGGCGGAGTTCGACATCCTGTACGGCGTGGGCATCTCCCGCGAGGGCAGCCTCATCGACTTCGGCGTCGAGCACGGCATCGTCAAGAAGTCGGGCGCGTGGTACACGTACGACGGCGAGCAGCTCGGCCAGGGCAAGGAGAACGCCCGCAACTTCCTCCTCAAGAACGAGGACGTCGCCGCCGACATCGAGTCGAAGATCAAGGTCAAGCTCGGCATCGGCCAGCCGCGTGGCGCGGCCGCCGAAGACTCGACGGCTGACGAACTGGCTGCCCGCCGCCCGGCCTGATGCTCCGGCAGGCTCAGCGACCGGGGACACCCGTATGACGAATGAGAACGGGGGCGAGCCCGAGACGCTCGCCCCCGTCATCCCACTGTTCGGTGGGCCGGCTCCGGTCGCGCCGTCCGAGCCCGCATGGAATGCGACGTGGGCCGACGACCCGGAGCCTGCGGACGACGACGAGTACGACCGGTTCGGCAACGACACCTCGCACCTGCGCACCCCGGATGCCGCCGACGCGGCCGCCGACGCCAGAGACAGCGCCGAGAAGAGCCTCTTGAAGAAGCTCCGCGCGCGTTCGCTGTCGGTGCGCGAGGCACGAGGCGTGTTGCGCGAGCACGACCTCGACGACGAGGCGATCGACGAGCTGATCGCCTCGTTCGAACGCCTTGGCTACCTCGACGATGCGAAGCTCGCGGAGCAGCTGGTCCATTCCGGTTCCGACCGCAAGGGCCAGGGACGCAAGGCGATCGCCCAGACTCTGGCGAAGCGCGGCGTCGCCAGGGACGTCGCCGACGCGGCGCTCGAAGAGCTGCCCGACGACGACTTCGAGCGGGCCCTCGAGTTCGCGCGGACGAAGGCCTCGTCCATGCGCGGCCTGGAGCGCGACGTGGCCGTCCGCCGTCTCGCGGGGCAGCTCGCCCGGCGCGGTTACGGCGGACCGGTGGCGATGAACGCCACCCGGCAGGCGCTGGACGAGCTGAGCCGTCCCGTGGGCCGCGTCCGCTTCGAGTGACGCCGCCCGTCGACCGCCGTGCATGGGTGACAGTGAGGGCGGAGCGAGGCGGACACACACCGCGCACGGGCCGCGTCGCGCCATTAGGGTGAGCGGATGCTCACGAAGTTCGTGCTCGAAGACGAGCAGCTCGCCGACCTCGTCGCCCCCGTGGGGCGGCTCGCCACCGCCGAGCCGCTGTCGGGCGGGATGTTCGCGACCGCCTATCGCGTGCAGTTCGACGACGGTCGCCGCGCGGTCGCGAAGATCGTCGGCGCCGACACGTCGCGCCTGTACCGGTACGAGCTCGGCCTGCTCGGCACGGAGGCGCTCACCTACCGCATGCTGAGCGGCAGCGGCGTGCCCGTCCCGCTGGTCCTCCACACCGACTTCAGCCGTTCCGCGGTCGATGCCGACGTCGTCGTGGCCGAGCACCTGCCGGGCGTACCCTGGCTCGAGCTGCAGCTGGACGACGCGCAGAACGCCGGCGTCCGCCGCGGGCTGGGCGCCGTGATGGCAGACCTCCACCGCGTACCGGCGCCGACGTTCGGCTATCCGGCACCCGACGCCGATCTGTCGGGCCCGACGTGGCGCGAGGCGTTCGGCGCCATGATCGACGCGGTCCTCGTCGACGCCGAGCGCTGGGACGTCGAGCTGCCCGCCGCGCGGGTGCGCGCCGCGGTGGCGGCGCACGGTCGGACGCTCGACGCCGTGATCCGTCCCGTCGTCGTCCACACCGACCTGTGGGCCGGCAACATCTTCGTCGACCCCGAGACGCTCGACATCGTCGGCATCATCGACACCGAGCGGACGCTCTGGGGCGATCCGCTCCACGAGCTCGCGGGCGCCGACCAGCTCGGCCACGGGGATCCCGACACCGACCTGCTCGCCGGCAACACCGCGGCCGGTGGCATCCTTGCGGACCAACTCGCCTCCCCGTCCGGGTGGGCCCGGCTGCAGCTGTCGAGGCTGTACTTCTCGCTCATCCTCTCCAGCGAGCCGGTGATCCGCGGCTACGAGGGCGACTGGGTCGCGGGGTACGAGCAGACCGCCCGCGACAACATCGAGCGCGCGCTGGCTGCACTGGAGGATGCCCTGCCGCGGCGCTGACAGCGGTGGTGGCATCCGCCGTTCCGGACTCGCGACCGGTCACGGCTCGTACAATGGCGGGATCATGTCTTCCCCTTCCGCCACTCCGACTCTCATCGCGCCATCGGCGGCGTCGCACGACGCCGAAGGGCGCGCCCGCACGTACGAGGTGCGCACGTTCGGCTGCCAGATGAACGTGCACGACTCCGAGCGCCTCTCAGGCTCGCTCGAAAGCGCCGGCTACGTCCGCGCCGACGCCGGCGAAGAGGCCGATGTCGTCGTCATCAACACGTGCGCCGTGCGCGACAACGCGGCCGGCAAGCTCTACGGCACGCTGGGCCACCTGAAGTCCCGCAAGGACAAGCACGAAGGCATGCAGATCGCCGTCGGCGGCTGCCTCGCGCAGATGGACAAGGACGTCGTGCAGCAGAAGGCGCCGTGGGTCGACGTCGTGTTCGGCACGCACAACATGGGCTCGCTCCCCAGCCTGCTCGAGCGCGCACGCCACAACGGCGAGGCCGAGCTGGAGATCCTGGAGTCCCTCGAGATCTTCCCGTCGACGCTGCCCACCAAGCGCGACAGCGTCTACAGCGGCTGGGTGTCGATCTCGGTGGGCTGCAACAACACGTGCACGTTCTGCATCGTGCCGAGCCTGCGCGGCAAGGAGAAGGACCGTCGCCCCGGCGACATCCTCAACGAGATCCGCCTGCTCGTCGACGACGGCGCGATGGAGGTCACCCTCCTCGGCCAGAACGTCAACTCGTACGGCGTCGAGTTCGGCGACCGGCAGGCGTTCGGCAAGCTGCTGCGCGCCGCCGGCGAGATCGACGGGCTCGAGCGGATCCGCTTCACGAGCCCGCACCCGGCCGCCTTCACCGACGACGTGATCGACGCCATGGCCGAGACGCCGGCCGTCATGCCGCAGCTGCACATGCCGCTGCAGTCCGGCAGCGACCGCATCCTCAAGGCGATGCGCCGGTCGTACCGCAGCGAGCGATTCCTCGGGATCCTCGACCGCGTGCGCGCCAAGATGCCCGACGCCGCGATCTCGACCGACATCATCGTCGGCTTCCCCGGCGAGACGGACGAGGACTTCGAAGACACCATGCGGGTCGTCGAGCAGGCGCGCTTCGCGAGCGCGTTCACGTTCCAGTACTCGATCCGTGAGGGCACGCCGGCCGCGACCATGGCCGACCAGGTGCCGAAGGAGATCGTGCAGCAGCGCTACGAGCGCCTGATCGCGCTGCAGGAGCGCATCTCGCTCGAAGAGAACCAGAAGCAGGTGGGCCGCGAGGTGCAGGTGCTCGTGTCGACCGGCGAGGGCAAGAAGGATGCCGAGACGCACCGTCTGACGGGCCGTGCAGAAGACAACCGTCTCGTGCACTTCGAGGTTCCGGAGGGCTCCCAGACGCCGCGCCCCGGTGACGTCGTCTCGGTCGTCGTCACGCACGCGGCTCCGTTCCATCTCCTCGCCGACTCGTCCGACGGTGCGCCGCTGCGCATCCGCCGCACGCGCTCCGGCGACGCGTGGGACCGTGCGCAGGCGGAATCGTGCGCGATCCCGGCGCCGGCGGGGGAGTCGGGGGCGCCGCGTGCGGTGTCGCTCGGACTCCCGACGCTGCGTGTCGGGGTGTGATCCCGCGAAGTCCGAGCGCACGGTGACCGAGCCCGGGACGCCCGCAGGTCGTGCCGCCTCCCGGATCTGGGCGGTCGTCGGCGCGACCGGCACGGGCAAGACGGCGCTGTCGCTCGACCTCGCCGAGGCGCTCGCGGCCCGTAGCCGGTCGGCCGAGATCGTCAATGCCGACGCGATGCAGCTGTACCGCGGCATGGACATCGGGACAGCCAAGCTCCCGGTGGACGAGCGGCGCGGCATCCCGCACCACCTGTTCGACGCGCTCGAGGTGACCGACGAAGCGGCGGTGGCCTGGTATCAGGATGCCGCGCGCGCGGCGGTGCGCGGCATCCACTCCCGCGGAGCGGACGCGATCCTCGTGGGCGGCTCGGGGCTGTACGTGTCGAGCGTGCTGTTCGACTTCCGCTTCCCGCCGCGCGACGAGGCGGTGCGGGCGCGCCTGGAGGCGGAACTGGAGGAGAGCGGGCCGGGCGGGCTGTTCGCGCGCCTGCGCGAGCTCGACCCGGCGACGGCCGAGAAGGTCGACCCCCGCAACGGGCGACGCATCGTGCGGGCGCTGGAAGTGCTGGAGCTGGGGGAGCGGACGCACGGCGCGGCGCTGCCGGAGGCGCCCGTGCTGTGGCATCCCGATACCCGCATCGTCGCGGTCGGCGTACCGCGGGACGAACTCGTGACGCGGCTCGACGACCGGGTCGAGGGCATGTGGCGCGACGGTCTGGTCGACGAGGTGCAGAGCCTGAAGAGCCGCGGGCTCGAGGCCGGCATCACCGCGCGGCGCGCGATCGGCTATGCGCAGGCGCTGGCCCAGCTCGCCGGCGAGCTCACCGAGGCCGAGGCGATCGCCGAGACGCAGGCGCTCACGCGTCGGTACGCCCGTCGTCAGGTGTCGTGGTTCAAGCGGTACGACGCCGCACGCTGGGTGACGTCGGGGGCGGATGCCGCGGCCCTGGCAGACTCGGGGACATGACCCCCGAGATCCGTCCCTTCGAACTCGCCGACACCGAGGCCGTCGTGTCGCTCTGGCAGGCTGCCGGGCTGACGAGGCCGTGGAACAACCCGTACCAGGACATCAACCGCAAGCTGAGCGTGCAGCCGGAGCTGTTCCTCGTCGCCGTCGAGGGCGGCGTCGTCGTGGGCACGGTGATGGCGGGCTACGACGGGCATCGGGGGTGGCTCTACTACCTCGCGAGCGCCCCGCACCGCCGGGGTCAGGGGATCGGCCGGCAGCTGGTCGAGCGAGCCGAGGAGCTGCTGCTCGACATGGGATGCCCGAAGGTCCAGCTCATGGTGCGGCCCGACAACGGCATCGCCCGCGGGTTCTACGACGAGCTCGGCTACGAGGCGTTCGACGTCTGGGCCACCGGCAAGCGCCTCATCGCGGACTGAGCCGGGGGCGTCGGGGCCGCCCGTAGACTGGGACGATGCCGCAGACGATCGCGTTCACCAAGGGCCACGGCACCGGCAACGACTTCGTGATCGTCCCCGATCCCGACGGCGCCCTGGACCTGTCCGACGACCAGGTCGCCGTGCTGTGCGACCGGCGCTTCGGCATCGGCGGCGACGGCATCCTGCGCGTCGTGCGCGCGGCCGCGATCGCCGAGGGCGCGGAGGCGGCCGCAGCGGGCGCGGAGTGGTTCATGGACTACCGCAACGCCGATGGCTCGAAGGCAGAGATGTGCGGCAACGGCGTGCGCGTCTTCGTCCGGTACCTCGTCGACGTCGGCTGGGCAGACCTGGATGCCGGCCCCCTCGCGGTCGGTACGCGCGCGGGTGTCAAGACCGTCACCCGCAACGAGCGCGGCTACGAGGTCGACCTGGGCGCGTGGCAGGTCGACGAGTCCGAGGTCCTCGTGCGCACGCGCGGCGGCGGGGCTCCGCGTCCCGGTGTGGGGATCGACGTCGGCAATCCGCACGTGGTCGTGGCGCTGCCCGACGAGTCCGAGCTCGAAGCACTCGATCTGGCGGTGCAGCCGCTGCTCAGCCCCGAGCCGCCGCACGGCGCCAACATCGAGTTCGTCGTGCCCAGCGACCCGCTGGTGCACGAGGGCGTCGGCGCCATCCGCATGCGCGTCTTCGAGCGGGGTGTGGGCGAGACGCTGAGCTGCGGCACCGGCGTCGCCGCGGCCGCCCTCGCGGTGCGTCACTGGGCGGGTCCTGCCGCCCCCGACCGCTGGGTCGTCGACGTCCCCGGCGGAACGCTGGGCGTGCGGATGCCGGAGGTCGACGGCGAGCGTCACGTGCTGCTGTCCGGCCCTGCGACGCTGGTCTACACGGGCGAGGTCACGCTGGCTTGACCTCCTGGCCGCGGGCGCTCGCCTGACAGGGCGTCGATTCGCGTCGTCGGGCGCCTTCGCGACGCTCAGTCTGCCAGCGACTCCAGCAGCGTCGCGGACGGGGCGAAGAATGCCGCGCCGGTGAGCGGCGTGGAGAAGTCCAGCAGGCGATCGTGCAGACCCGGCGGGTCGCCGATGAACATGCGCTCCAGCATCCGCTCGATCACCCACAGGCGTCGTGCGTAGCCGATGAAGTACGTGCCGAACTCGCCGTGTGCCGGGGCGCCGAACGGCATGTTGTCGCGCAGGATGTCGTGCTCGACGCCGGCGTCGTCCACGATCGTGGCGAGCGTCTTGTGCGACTTCTGGTCCGCAGGAGCCGCGTCGTCGAGCTCGATGCTGTCGGGCTTCGTGCGGCCCATCACCGCCTCCTGCTGCTCCGCCGTGAGCGCGCGCCATGCGTCGAGCGGGTGCACGTACTTCTGCACGACGACGTAGCTGCCGCCCGCGAACGCGGGGTCCTCATGGCCGACGAGGGTCGCCTCCGGAAGCGCCGCTCCCACCGGGTTGGCGGTGCCGTCCACGAACCCGAGCAGGTCGCGTGCATCGAAGTACCGGAACCCCTCGGTCTCGTCGGCGACGGACACGGCGTCGCCGAGCAGGTCGACGAGCTGGCGCTCCAGCTCGAAGCACAGGTCGCGGCGGTCGGCGCGGATATGGAACAGCAGGTCGCCAGGAGTGCTGACAGCGGTGTGCGCGGCGCCCTGGATCGTGCGGAACTCGTGGAGCTCCCGTGGCAGGTCCGGCCCGATCACCTTCGGCCAGAGCGCCGCTCCCACCCCGACCGTGCAGGAGAGCGACGCCGCGAGATCGCGGAACGCGACGTTCTTGGTGACGTCGGCGAGATCGCCGAGCACGCTGCGGACGGTGGCGACCGCCTCCGGCGTGTCGCGCACGGTCAGCACCAGGAACACGGCGGAGCGGGTGAGGGGCGCGTCGACGCGCTGGGGCTCCAGGGGGACTCGGCGGGCATCCGACATGCGGCTCCTCGGGTCAGTCGATGATGGCGATGTCCTCGGTGGGCGGCGTCCCGTGGCGACGCACCTTCAGCACGCGGAAGCCACGCGCCGTCGCCGAGCGGTGGACGCTGTAGCCGTGAGCGAACGTTGCCGCCAGCCAGCGCTGCAACGAGTCGGACCCGAGGTTCCGCTGTACCACGAGCCAGGCATCCGATCGCTCGTCCAGCCGGGGGATCCACCGCTCGAGCAGTCCGTGCAGCTCGTTCTTGCCCACGCGGATCGGCGGGTTCGAGCGGATCGTGCGGAACACCACGTCGTCGGGAACATCGTCGGGCAGCGAGGCGTTGACATTGCTGAGCCCCAGGGCCTCCGCGTTGCGGCGCACGAGGTCGAGGGCACGCTCGTTGACGTCGACCGCCCACACGGTCGCGTGCGGCGCGTCCAGTGCGAGGCTCAGCGCAATGGGCCCCCAGCCGCAGCCGAGATCGAGGAAATCGCCCCCGGCAGGCGGGGGCGGGGTGTTCGCCAGCAGCACCCCCGTACCCGAGTCGACATGCTCAGGGCTGAAGACGCCGCCCGCGGTGGTGACGTCGAGATCACGACCTGCGAGGCTGACGCGGATGCGCCGGAGGTTCTCGGGACTGGCGGGGGTCGCACTGAAGTAGTGATCGCCGCCCATGGCTGACGAGCCTAGCGGAGGACCAACGCGCATGCCCACAAGCGCAGGACTAGAATTCACGGATGCCTCAACCGGCCGGTCACGGTCGAAAAGGCATCCATCGACAGACGTAAGGAACACATGACCGACACGACGACACCCCGCAGCACGGACGAGACGCCGGTGGACCCGGTGGATCGGGTGCTGTCGCGCGCCGAAGCGCGGTCCGGGGTGCACGTCTTCGGCGCCGCACAGGCGCTGCAGGACGAGGCCACGATCGGACGCGCCGACACCGACGGCGAGCAGTGGGACCGCGAGGAGCGCGCCGCGCTGCGCCGCGTGCCCGGGCTCTCCACCGAGCTCGAAGACGTCACCGAGGTCGAGTATCGACAGCTGCGGCTGGAGAACGTCGTGCTCGTGGGGGTCCACCCGCAGGGACAGGCCGACGAGGCGGAGAACTCGCTGCGCGAACTCGCCGCGCTCGCCGAGACCGCCGGCGCGGTCGTGCTCGACGCCGTGCTGCAGCGGCGCCCGCACCCCGACCCGGCGACGTACATCGGCCGCGGCAAGGCGGAGGAGCTGCGTGACATCGTGGCAGCCGTCGGCGCGGACACCGTGATCGCCGACACTGAGCTCGCGCCCAGCCAGCGGCGCGCGCTGGAGGACGTGGTCAAGGTCAAGGTCATCGACCGCACCACGGTGATCCTCGACATCTTCAGCCAGCACGCCAAGAGCCGCGAGGGCAAGGCGCAGGTCGAGCTCGCGCAGCTGGAGTACCTGCTCCCACGTCTGCGCGGCTGGGGCGAGTCGATGAGCCGCCAGGCCGGTGGCCAGGTCGGCGCCGGTGGCGCGGGCATGGGCTCGCGTGGTCCCGGTGAGACGAAGATCGAGCTCGACCGCCGGCGCATCCGCACCAAGATGGCGCAGCTGCGCAAGCAGATCCGCGACTTCACGCCCGCGCGCGACGCCAAGCGTGCCGAGCGCAAGCGCAACACGATCCCGTCCGTGGCGATCGCGGGCTACACCAACGCCGGCAAGTCTTCGCTGCTGAACCGGCTGACCAGCGCCGGCGTGCTCGTGGAGAACGCGCTGTTCGCGACGCTGGATGCGACGGTCCGCCGCTCCGAGACGACCGACGGCCGCGTGTACACGCTGACCGACACGGTCGGCTTCGTGCGCAACCTGCCGCACCAGCTCGTGGAGGCGTTCCGTTCGACGCTGGAGGAGGTCGGCGGGTCCGACGTCATCCTGCACGTCGTGGACGGGTCGCACCCCGACCCCGCCGCCCAGCTGGCGACGGTGCGCGACGTGATCGGCGACGTGGGTGCGCGCGACATCCCCGAGCTCGTGGTCTTCAACAAGGCCGACCTCGTCGACGACGACACGCGACTCGTGCTGCGCGGGCTGGAGCCGAAGGCGATCTTCGCGTCGTCGCGCACCGGTGAGGGCATCGAGGAGCTGCGTGCGGCGATCGAGGCCGCGCTGCCGCTCCCGGCCGTCGAGCTGCACGTGCTGGTGCCGTACGACCGCGGCGACCTCGTGTCGGCGATTCACGAGCACGGCATGATCCTGTCGCAGCGGCACGAGGAGGGCGGCACCCTGGTGCACGCCCGTGTCGGCGAGCACCTGGCGGCGCGACTCGCGCCGTTCGCCCGAGCCTGACGGAGGCTGGACCGTCCAGGACCACCTGGACGGTCAGCCTACGGTCCGACCGCCTCAGTCCAGGTCGATGTCGGGCACACCCGGCGTCTCGAACCCGAACACGCGGCCGAGGAAGGCCAGCTCGGCCTCCAGCGTCGTCACGAGCGTGTCGGCACGGCGGAAGCCGTGGGCCTCGCCCTCGAACGCGAGGTAGGCGTGCGCGACGCCGTTGGCGGCGAGGGCGTCGCGCACGGCCTCGGACTGCGACGGCGGCACGACCCGGTCGTCGAGCCCCTGCTCGATGAGCAGCGGGGTGCGCAGCAGGTCGAGGTGCGAGAGCGGGGACCGCTCGATGTAGAGCTCCTCGGCCTCGGGCAGCGGTCCGACCAGACCGTCGAGGTAGCGCGTCTCGAAGTCGTGCGTGTCGGCGGCGAGCAGGGGCAGGTCGGCGACACCGTACCGGCTGATGCCCGCCCCGAAGGTGTCGGAGCCGGCCAGTGCGCACAGCACGGTCCACCCGCCGGCCGAGCCTCCGGCGATCGCCAGCCGCTCCGGGTCGGCCGCGCCCTGTTCGGCGAGACCGCGCGCGGCGGCGATCACGTCGTCGACGTCGACCACGCCCCACTGCCCGAGCAGGCGTTCCCGGTACGGGCGGCCGTATCCGGTCGATCCGCCGTAGTTGACGTCGAGCACGCCGATGCCGCGGCTGGTGAGGTACGCGATCTTGCCGGATGCCGCGCCGCCGACGTGGCTCGTCGGGCCTCCGTGGACGAACACGACGTACGGCGGCCGTTCCCCCTCGGGCGCGGTCGCGTCCGGATTGGTGGGCGGGTAGTCGAACGCGTGCACCGGGCCGTGCGGCCCGGAGGCGGTCACGGCGCGGGGGAGCGGCATCCATTCGTCTCCCCACGGGGAGGAGCCGCCCGCGATCAGGCGCGCGTCGTCGGACGCGTCGACGTCGACGAGCCACAGGCCGGCGCCGCGCGGGCCCGCGCCCGACAGCAGCACGCGTGTGCCGCGGACATCTTCGAGGGACAGCTGCGTGACGGGTTCGACCGCGAGGTCGCGGACGCTGCCGTCGGGCTCCACGACGACGAGCGCGTCGGACCCGTTCGTCCGCACCGCGACGATGCGGCCGTCGGCCAGCAGACCGTACCAGCGGGTGCCGAGCACCCACAGCGCGCCGCCGGTGTCGGCATCGGCCGGGGCGACGGGCGTCGGCGCCGCGCCGGCGAGGTCGGTGCGCCACAGGTTCCACCGGCCCGTCGGGTCGTCGGCGAACACGAGGGCATCGGCGTCCGCCCATTCCGGCTGCAGCGGCGACGACGCCCCGCCTGCGGCCGTTCGCCAGACGACGACGCGTCCGCCGTCGAGCGCGCCGACCCGCAGCTCGGCGCTGTCCCACGCCATGTACGGGTGGTCCCACGCGATCCACGCGAGGTGGGCGCCGTCGGGCGACAGCGCCGGATGCGCCACGAAGTCGCTCCCGGCGACGAGCGAGGTCGGGCCCGAACCGTCCCGGGCGATCTCGACGATGTCGCGGGCGGGCACCGCTCCGCCGGCCGTGTGGTCCTCGCGCACGGCCAGCAGGCGGCCATGCTGCAGCGACAGTCCGCCGTAGCGGACGTCGCCGGCCTCGGGCGTGAGCGCGACCGGCGCGGCCGCGCCCGCGTCGAGACGCCACACACGCTGGTCGGCCTTCTCGACGAAGTACAGCGTGCCGTCGTCGTCTGCCGTCCACGAGGCACCGCCGTACTCGTGCACGCGCGAACGGGCGCTCCAGGGCGCGGGCAGAACGTCGACGACGGCGCCGGCCTCGGCCCGCCGTACGCCGGAGCGACCCGCCTCCTCGGCGATCGACTCGCCCCACCACGCGTCCTCGCCGACGAACCGGGCGCCCTCGATGCGGGCGGACGTGGCGGACACCTCCGCCGCGGTGAGGGGGGAGATCCAGCTGCCGTAGGGGGTGGGGGCGGGTGACGTCACGCTCCCCACGCTACGACGTCCCGGCGTCGCGCGCGGCGAAACAGAACGTCACAGGCGTCGAGGCCCGTGCCGCATCCGCTACGGTGGACGCATCGTCGCCCGGTCGTGACCGGGCAGGAGCGACAGCCGAGCCCGGCACCCGCCCGCGATGACACCCCTCCGCCCGTGCCCCGTGCAGGCGGCGAGAGAGCGGTGCCGCGGCCGACCGGACTTTCTCGCATCGGCCCAGCCCTGTCCCACCGATAGCACTGTCCCGCCGGAGAGCACACGATGCCGATCGACCTGAGCACGCCACCCGTGCCGATCTCGTTCGAGGTGTACCCCCCTCGCACCGAGGCGGGGTGGCCGGCGCTGCACGAGACCATCCGGCACCTGGCATCCGTCGATCCGCGCTTCATCTCGGTGACCTACGGCGCCGGCGGCTCGACCGGCGGGCGCTCCCTCGAACTGCTCACGCACATCCTGCGCGAGACCGACGTCGAGCCGCTCGCCCACCTCACGTGCGTCGGGAACACGTGGTCGGGTGCGAACGCCCTCATCCGGGAGTTCCTGGATGCCGGCATCACGAGCTTCCTGGCCCTGCGGGGAGACCCGCCCGTGGGTGCCACGCAGGGCGATGCGTTCCTCGGCGACCTGGAGAGCTCGGCGCAGCTCGTGCAGCTCATCGACCGCGTGCAGGCCGAGCGGGAGCCGTACGCCGAGGCACCCATCCCGGGCGTTCCCGGCGCGGTGCGGGTCGACCGGCGACCGAAGGTCGACATCGCGGTGGCCGCGTTCCCCAACGGCCACCCGCGCTCGCGGCACGCGACCGAGCACATCGACGCGCTGCTGGCCAAGGAGGCGGCGGGGGCGACCCTCGCCATCACGCAGCTGTTCTTCGAGGCCGACGACTACCTGGGGTTCGTCGCCGCGTCCCGGGAGGCCGGGGTGACGATCCCGATCCTGCCGGGCGTGATGCCGATCACGTCGCCCGCGCGGCTGCGGCGCACGCTCGAGCTCACCGAGGTCCCGCGCCCAGATGCGCTCGCCGCGGCGCTGGAGGCCGAGGAGACGCCTGAGGGGCAGCGCGCCGTCGGCGTCGCCCATGCCGCCGCACTCGCCCGGGCGGTGGTGGACGGCGGTGCGCCCGGCATCCACCTCTACGCCTTCAACAACCACGACACGGTGCTCGCGGTGCTCCGCGACGCCGGGATCGTCGCCCCCGTCCGAATGCCCGACGCCGTCCGCTGAACCGGGCGCCGCATCCCGTCGGGCGTCCGACGGGTCTCTTCGGCGACCCCTGGAACACCCCCACGCCCACTGATCGACACCGAAAGAGAGAGCACGATGACCGACTCACGCACCCCCTTCCCGCACGGCACGATCCTCGGATACCCCCGCATCGGACGCCGGCGCGAGCTCAAGCGCGCCGTCGAGGCGCACTGGGCCGGCACGATCGACGAGGCGACGCTCGAGACCACGGCCGCCGAGCTGCGCCGTGCCGCGCGCGCCCGGCTCGCCGAGCTCGGACTGGGCCGCGACGACTCGTCGATCCCCGAATCCTTCTCGTACTACGACCAGGTGCACGACGCCGCGGTCGCCGTGGGCGTGCTGCCCGAGCGGTTCGCCGCACTCCGCGGCGCCGACGGAAGCATCGGCCTCGGCGCCTACTTCACGGCCGCGCGCGGTGCCGGCGAGGACGCGGCGCTCGAGATGACGAAGTGGTTCGACACGAACTACCACTACCTCGTGCCCGAGATCGGCCCCGAGACGACGTTCTCGCTGTCGAGCGACCGGTTCGCCCGTCAGGTCGCCGAGGCGAAGGCGGACGGCTACACGACGCGCCCCGTCGTGGTCGGGCCGGTGACGCTTCTCGCGCTGGCGAAGGCCGCCGACGGCGCACCCGAGGGCTTCGCGCCGCTCGACCGGCTCGACGACCTGCTGCCCGTGTACGCCGAGCTGCTGGCGTCGCTGCGCGCCGCGGGTGCCGAGTGGGTGCAGCTCGAGGAGCCTGCGCTCGTGAGCGAGAGCCTCGCGGCGTCGTCGGACGAGCTCGCGGATGCCGCCGCCTGCGCCTACGCGGTGCTCGGTGCGGCCGCCGACCGCCCGCGTGTCCTCGTGGCCGCCGGCTACGCCCAGCTGTCGCCGGCCGCATGGACGGCGCTCGCAGCGGCACCCGTCGAAGCCGTCGCGATCGACCTCACCCGCGGCGCCGTGCCGCCGGCGGTTCCGGGGCTGGAGGGCAAGACCCTCGTCGGCGGCGTCATCGACGGTCGCAACGTGTGGCGCGGCGACCTCGCCGGCGCCTGGGCGCGTCTCGATGCGCTTCAGGGGCTCGGCGCGGCGCAGGTGACCGCCGGTACGTCGACCTCGTTGCAGCACGTGCCGCACGATGTCGAGGAGGAGGGCGCGCTCGACCCCCGGCTCGCGTCGTGGCTCGCGTTCGCCGATCAGAAGACGGCCCAGGTGGTCACGCTGGCCACCGGCCTCGTGCAGGGGCGCGACAGCATCGCGGAGGCGCTGGATGCCGCATCCACCGCTCTGGCGGACCGGCACGACGCTCCGGGCGTCCGCGACGGCGCCGTGCGCAACCGGGTCGCCGGGCTGGGCGCCGGCGACTTCGATCGTGGCGACTACGACGAGCGCGTCGCGGCGCAGGACGCGGAACTCGGTCTGCCGCTGCTTCCCACGACGACGATCGGCTCGTTCCCGCAGACGGGCGATATCCGCCGGGCGCGTGCGCGTCACGGCCGCGGCGAGCTCACCGTCGACGAGTACGAGGGCTTCCTGCGCGACGAGATCTCGCGCGTCGTCGCGCTGCAGGAGGACCTGGGACTGGACGTCCTGGTTCACGGCGAGCCCGAGCGCAACGACATGGTGCAGTACTTCGCCGAGCACCTCGACGGCTTCGCCGTGACGCAGCACGGCTGGGTGCAGTCGTACGGCTCCCGTGCGACCCGTCCGTCGATCCTGTGGGGCGACGTCTCGCGTCCGGCGCCGATCACGGTCGACTGGTCGGTGTTCGCCCAGTCGCTCACCGACAAGCCCATGAAGGGCATGCTGACGGGCCCGGTCACGATTCTCGCGTGGTCGTTCGTGCGCGACGACCAGCCGCTCGGCGACACCGCGAACCAGGTCGCCCTGGCGCTGCGCGACGAGATCGCAGACCTCGAGGCCGCCGGCATCCGCGTGATCCAGGTCGACGAGCCCGCGCTGCGCGAGCTGCTGCCGCTCAAGCAGGCGGACCAGCCGGCGTACCTCGACTGGTCGGTCGGGTCGTTCCGGCTCGCGACGGCCGGGGCGGCGCCCGCCACGCAGGTGCACACGCACCTGTGCTACTCGGAGTTCGACGTCGTGATCGACGCGATCGCCGCGCTCGATGCCGACGTCACCTCGATCGAGGCGGCCCGCAGCCGCGGCGAGGTGATCGGCGACA
Source organism: Microbacterium sp. NPDC058389 (assembly GCF_042722305.1). NCBI lineage: Bacteria > Bacillati > Actinomycetota > Actinomycetes > Micrococcales > Microbacteriaceae > Microbacterium > Microbacterium sp. NPDC058389. The sequence goes on along the minus strand of NZ_JBHXJQ010000007.1, from coordinate 36,359 downwards.
TCGCCGCCTCCGGGTTCGCGGCCGGCATCGGCCCGGGCGTCTACGACATCCACTCGCCCCGCGTGCCCGCGGTGGCCGAGATCGGCGCACTCCTGGACCGCGCGGTCGACGAGCTGTCGCTGCGCCGCGTCTGGGTCAACCCGGACTGCGGGCTCAAGACCCGTGGATATGACGAGACGGTCGCGTCGCTGCGGAACCTCGTGGCCGCAACGACGGATGTGCGCGAGCGTCTCAACGCCTGACGCCCGGACATGACGGGAGGGCCGGTGCGACTGCACCGGCCCTCCCGTTCGCGTATCGGCGTCAGTCGCCCTTCTTCGGACGAGGGGGATCCGCGTCCGCGCCCGACGACGCGCTCGCGGCGGGCGAGGCCTCGAGGTCGGGGAGCGGGACGGTCTCGGCATCGGGCGAGGGGAGCGGCAGCGTGTCGTTCGCGTCGCCGTCGGCCTCACTCGTCGCCGACGACGCGGCGGCGGCATCCTCGTCCGGGGCTGCTTCGGCCGGGACGACGGGTTCTTCACCGGGGCGGCGCTGCAGCAGCTCGAACAGCCACCACACCAGCAGCCACACGATGAGCACGAGGAACACCTCGCCGACGCTCAGCGGGCGCAGCAGCATCAGCCACACGATGGCGAGCGCGCCGAGCACGATCCGGACGAGCACGCGCTGTGCGAAGAGCCACGATCCGACGCGGCCGGTGTCGACGCGATGCGCCCGGAGCGAGCGGCGCAGGCCCGCGTTCACCGAGGCGACACCGCTGCGGGTCGCACGCGCGCCGCGCCAACGTCCCGAGGTCCACGCGATGACGGCGATCACGACGCCGAGCAGCGTCAGCACGACGGCGGTGTCGCGCATGGCCGAGGTCACCTGGTCGTAGATCGAGGTGAGCGCGCCGGCCGAGACGCCGAGCTTCGGGGCGCTGAGGGCCAGCACCGATCCGGCGACCCCGAGGGTGATCGCGAGGATGCCTGCACCCGCGGCGATGCCGACGCCGGTGCCGAGCACCGCCGTCGAGCGGCGACGGGCGATCAGGATGCCGGCGATGAAGAGAACGAGCGCGACGATCGGCGTCCACCAGCCGACAGCCACGGCGAGGTTGTAGACCGTGCCGACGATCGTGAGCGCGTCGCTCTGGGCCACCACGATCGTCTGGTTGATGACGGGGATGGACGAGGCGAACCCGACCCCGTTGTCGACGAGTCGCTGCTTGACCTCTTCGATGATCGGTCCGAGCTGGATCCCGACCTCGCCCTTGTCGCCGATGACCACGGCGCCGTCCGACGTGCCCCCGGCGGCGACGGCCGCGAGAGAGCGGTGGCTCGCGCGCAGCGCCGTCTCCCACACGTCCGCGAAGGCGTCCGACTGCACGAGCTTCGTGACGGTGGTGTCGATCAGGCCCTGCACGCCCTGGATCGCCGGCTCGCGCAGCAGGTTCAGGGCGGCGAGGGCCCGCGGGGGGAGGTCGAGCTGCTCGAGGCCGTCGAACAGGTCGTTCGTGATCCCTTCGATGTCGACGGAGTCCTCGATGGCCGTGGTCACCTGGTCGACGACGAGCGCCTGCACCTGCGGGTCGTCCGCGAGCGGGGCGAACGTCTCGACGAACCGGGTCTCGTCGACGAGCTCGACACGTGCCCACGCCGACACGATCGACACCGGCACGAGGATCGACGCGATGACGATGCACAGGGCCGACAGGAACGCTCGCCAGCGCGAGCCGCGCGCCCCTCGGGGCTCGTCGCCCGGGCCGCCCGAAGGGGTCTCCGCCCGAAGCCGGGCGTTCTCGGCCTCGAGCGCCTCCAGGCGTGCTCGAAGCTCGGCGGTGTCGTCTGCGGTCGTCGCATCGGCGGTCATTCCCCCCTTATAGCGCCTGGGGGTGACATCCCGCCACCTGCCGCTCCGCACGTGGCCGAACCGTGCGTCGCGCGTCGTCGCGCGCCTCGCCGACCCCGGCGCGCGCGGGCCGGGGTCACACGGCCCGCAGGACCGCCACGACCTTGCCGAGGACGACGGCCTCGTCGCCGAGGATCGGCTCGAACGCCGAGTTGCGCGGCAGCAGCCACGTGTGGCCGTCGCGCTGTCGGAACGTCTTGACGGTCGCCTCGCCGTCGAGCATCGCGGCCACGATGTCGCCGTTGTCGGCCGTCGCCTGCGAGCGGACGACCACCCAGTCGCCGTCGCAGATGGCGGCGTCGATCATCGATTCGCCCGCGACCTTCAGCATGAACAGATCGCCCTTCCCGACGAGCTGACGCGGGAGCGGGAAGATCTCCTCCACCTGCTGCTCGGCTGTGATCGGCACGCCCGCCGCGATGCGCCCGACGAGCGGCACGAGGGCGGCATCGCCCAGTGCCGGCACCGAGTCGGCCGGATTCTCGGTGGAGGTGCCGGGCAGATCGATCAGCACCTCCATGGCGCGCGTCTTGCCGGCGTCGCGGCGCAGGTAGCCGCTGAGCTCGAGCTGGTTGAGCTGGTGGGTGACGCTGGACAGCGACTTCAGGCCCACGGCATCGCCGATCTCGCGCATGCTCGGCGGGTAGCCGTGACGGGCGATCGAGCGCTGGATCACCTCGAGGATCGCGAGCTGCTTGTCGCTGAGGCTCTTGCGCCGTCGGGTCTGGGGCTTGTCGCGCCCGGCCGCGTCGCTCATGTCCGGCTCCGTCCTGCGCTGCGTCGTCGAGCGCTGTTTCTTCGAATGTCGGAGGCCCGTGGTGGGGTTCTCTTATCGAAACCGTATCCGGATACGCGCGCGGAAGGGAACAACCCGGCCGCGTGTCGCGTTCGAGGGATGAGCACCGGAATCGACTGTTGACACAACTCAGAATCGAAGATAGCTTCGGAAGAGAGGTTCGGATTCCCCGCTCCCGGCCGAGCGGGGAATGCGAATCTCTCCCCAGCAGGAGGAGAAGAGCATGACTGCGATCAGCTTCCCGACGTCCGTTGCGACACCGGTCCGCACGACGCGCCTGCGGTTGACCGTGCGCGGCCGCCGCGTGCTGGCGCTGCTCGCCGCCCTGCCTGCGCTCATCGCCCTGGGGGCGGCCATGGCACTCGGAGGCGGAGCCGCGCTCGCCTCACTCGAGGGCGGGGCGCCGGCCGACTCGTTCGAATCGGTCATCGTGTCGGCGGGTGATTCGCTGTGGTCGATCGCCGAGGAGGTCGCGCCCGGCCACGACCCGCGCGACGTCGTGGATCAGATCGCCCGTCTGAACGCCCTGAACGGCGTCGCGGTCCAGGTGGGGCAGCAGCTCGCGATCCCTGCGCAGTTCACGGAAGGCCGCTGACGCTCCACGTCGCGCTTCGTCACGCGGGGGAGGCCCGGTGCTGCACCGCTCTACCATGGGAGGGGTGAGTGCACGTCTCGAAGACCTCCCTTTACGCGCCGACCTCCGCGGCCAGACGCCGTACGGCGCGCCGCAGGCAGCCCTGCCCGTCGCCCTGAACGTCAACGAGAACACCCATCCCGTGCCGCAGGACGTGGCGGACGACATCCTCGACGCGATCGCCCGTGCGCTCCGCGACGTCAACCGGTACCCGGACCGCGAATTCACGGCGCTCCGCGAGGGCTTCGCCGATTACCTCGGCCACGGCCTGACGCGCGATCAGATCTGGGCGGCCAACGGCTCGAACGAGGTGCTGCAGCACATCCTGCAGGCCTTCGCGGGTCCGGGGCGCACAGCGTTCGGGTTCTCACCGACCTATTCGATGTACCCGCTCCTCACGCGAGGCACAGGTGCCCGATGGGTGCCGGGGACACGGGCCGACGACTACACCGTGAGCGCGTCGGACGCCGCGGCGCAGGTCGCCGACGCCGCCCCGGACGTCGTGTTCCTGTGTGCGCCGAACAACCCCACCGGCACGCCGCTCGGGCTCGACGTCGTCGAAGCGGTCTACGACGCGACCGACGGCATCGTGATCGTCGATGAGGCGTACTTCGAGTTCGCGCCGGCAGACGCCCGCTCCGCGCTGACGTTGCTGCCGGGGCGCGAGCGCCTCGTGGTGTCGCGCACGATGAGCAAGGCGTTCGCCTTCGCCGGAGCGCGTGTGGGCTACCTCGCCGCGGATCCCGCGCTCGTCGACGCGCTGCGCCTGGTGCGGCTGCCGTACCACCTCAGCGCCCTCACGCAGGCCGCCGCGAGCGCCGCGCTGCGGCACGCGCCCGTCATGCTGGGCATGGTGGACGAGATCGTGGCCCAGCGCGACCGCATCTCGGCCACCGTGGAGGCGCTCGGATACACCGCGCACGATTCCTGGACGAACTTCGTCCTGTTCGGCGACGTCGACGACCCGGCCACGACGTGGCGTGCGCTGTACGACCAGGGCGTGCTGATCCGAGACGTCGGGATCCCGCACCACCTGCGCGTCACGGCGGGCACCGCCGACGAGACGACAGCGTTCCTCGACGCCCTCGCCTCGGTAGGATCGGCCGCATGAGCGCCGCACCCCGTACCGCCTCTCTCCGGCGCGCGACCAGCGAGTCGACCGTCGAGCTCGAGCTCGACCTCGACGGCACCGGCCGCAGCCGCATCGACTCGACGGTGCCCTTCTTCGACCACATGCTGACCGCGTTCGCGAAGCACTCGCTGACCGACCTCACGGTGCGCGCGTCGGGCGACACGGACATCGATGCGCACCACACCGTGGAAGACATCTCGATCGTGCTCGGTCAGGCGATCCGCGAGGCGCTCGGCGACAAGTCCGGCATCTCGCGCTACGGCGACGCCCTTGTCCCGCTCGACGAGGCGCTCGCGCAGGCGGTCGTCGACATCAGCGGGCGCCCGTACCTGGTGCACACCGGCGAGCCGGCCGGCTTCGAGCACCACCTCATCGGCGGGCACTTCACGGGTTCGCTCGTGCGGCACACGTTCGAGGCCATCTCGTTCAACGCGGCGCTCACCGTCCACGTGAACGTGCTGGCGGGCCGCGACCCGCACCACATCGCCGAGGCCGAATACAAGGCGTTCGCGCGCGCATTTCGCCAGGCCAAGGCGCTCGATCCGCTGGTCGTGGGCATCCCGAGCACGAAGGGCGCGCTGTGACCGACGTGGCCGGCGACGGCGGCAAGCCGGTCATCGCGGTGCTCGACTACGGCTCGGGCAACGTGCACTCCGCGGTCAAGGCGCTCATCGCGGCGGGAGCCGACGCGCGGCTCACCTCCGACCGCGGTCTCGTGATGGATGCCGACGGCCTGTTCGTCCCGGGCGTCGGGGCGTTCCGCGCGGTGGCCGAGGCGCTGCGCGCGAGCCGCGGCGACGAGCTCATCGAACGACGCCTCGCGGGCGGTCGTGCTGTGCTCGGCGTGTGCGTCGGCATGCAGATCTTCTTCGAGCGCGGCGTGGAGCGCGCGGTCGACACCGAGGGCCTCGGCGAATGGCCGGGCGTCGTCACCGAGCTCGACGCACCGGTGCTGCCCCACATGGGCTGGAACACCGTGCAGGCGGGGGAAGGCTCCCGGCTGTTCCGCGGCATCGAGGACGAGCGGTTCTACTTCGTGCACTCGTTCGGTGCGCAGAAGTGGCTGCTCGACGTGCAGCCGCCGTTCCCGCAGCCGGTCCTCACGTGGTGCGACTACGGCACGCCGTTCCTCGCGGCCGTCGAGAACGGCCCGCTGTCGGCGACCCAGTTCCACCCCGAGAAATCAGGGGATGCCGGCATCCGGCTGCTGGCGAATTGGATCGACGGCCTCGGCGCGGCTACCCTCTGAACTCGTGCCCGTCCGCGTCGGCGATCGTCGCGCGTGACCCCGTCCGCACGCACAAGACTTTGATCAGCCAGGGAAACATGAACGATTTCGCGTCCACACCCAAACTCGTCCTCCTGCCCGCCGTCGACGTGGCGGACGGCAAGGCGGTCCGTCTCACCCAGGGCGAGGCGGGCACCGAGACGAGCTACGGCGACCCCGTCGACGCCGCGCTGGACTTCGCGCGCCAGGGGGCGGAGTGGATCCACCTCGTCGACCTCGACGCCGCCTTCGGCCGCGGCAGCAACGCCGGCGTGCTGCGCCGTGTGATCAAGCAGGTCAAGGGTGTGCAGGTCGAGCTGTCGGGCGGCATCCGCGACGACCGCACGCTGGAGGCCGCGCTCGAGAGCGGCGCGTCGCGCATCAACCTCGGCACCGCTGCGCTGGAGAACCCGGAGTGGGCGGCCGACGTCATCAGCCGGTACGGCGACGCGATCGCCGTCGGGCTCGACGTCCGCGGCACGACGCTCGCCGCTCGCGGCTGGACGCGCGAAGGCGGCGACCTGTGGACGGTCCTGGACCGCCTGGAGGCCGCGGGCTGCAGCCGCTACGTCGTCACCGACGTCACGAAGGACGGCACGCTGAAGGGCCCGAACCTCGACCTGCTGCGCGAACTGACGACCCGCACGCCGAAGCCGATCGTGGCTTCGGGGGGCGTGTCGAGTCTCGACGACATCGCAGCGCTGCGCGACCTCGTGCCGCTGGGCGTCGAGGGTGCGATCGTGGGCAAGGCGCTGTACGCCGGTGCGTTCACGCTCGCCGAGGCGCTGGATGTCGCCGGACACTGAGCCCGGCGCCGGCGCGCACCCCCACCACGGCGCCGACTCCGCCGGCGTCCCGTGGGAGGGTCGCAGCTTCCACAGCAACCCGCATGCCGCAGACGACGGCTCGGCCGACCCCGCGCTGCTGGCCGCGCTGACCGCGTTCCGCGCCGGCGAGGGGACGCAGCGCGAGGTGGTCGACGCGTACCGTTCGGCGCGCCTGCTGATCCCGCTGATCGCCGACAAGGGCGACCACGGCATCGGCCCGCACGGCCTCGAGGTCGACAAGACGCAGGAGCTGTCGATCGTGACGGTCGCCGCTCCCGACGGCCGGCGCGTGCTGCCGGTGTTCACGTCGGTCGACACGATGCGGCGATGGGATGCCGCAGCCCGGCCGGTCCCGGCGGACGGCGTCCGCACCGCGCTTGCGGCGGCGGCCGACGACACCGACCTCATCGTGGTGGACCCCGGTTCGGAGACCGAGTTCGTCATCCGCCGGCCCGCGGTCTGGGCGATCGGCCAGGGCACGGCGTGGGAGCCGAGCTTCGTCTCGCCCGAGGTGGTGGCGGGCCTGCACAGCAGCATCGGCGGCGAGCTCGCGGTCATCGATCTCGTCGTCGAGTCCGGGGATCCCGAGGCGCGGCTGCGCGGTCCCGAGCTCGTCGTGCGGCTGCAGCTGATGCAGGGGCTGGAGAAGGACGAGCTCGACGCGGTGCTCGCGCGCCTCGCCAAGCGCTGGGCCGCCGACGACCGCATCGCGGTGCTCGTGGACTCGCTCGTCGTGAAGCTCGTCCGCGCCTGACGCGCGCGCCCGAGACAGACGAGGCCCCGCGGGCATAGAGTCCTCCTGTCTCGCGACGGCAGAAGTCGCAGGGAGGTCGCACCGATGCACCCCGATCCCGACGTGTTCGCGCGCGCGCTCGACGCCGCGGCGGATTCCGCCCGTTCCTGGCTCGCGGCCCTCGATGAGCGTCCGATCCCGCCCAGAGCCGGCATCGAGGACGTGAAGGACGCGCTCGGCCGCGAGCTCGCCGACGACGCGACCGACGCCGAGGCCGTCGTGCGCGACCTCGCGATCGCGGTGGAACCAGGACTCATGGGGATGCCGAGCGCGCGCTTCTACGGCTGGGTCATCGGCGGGACGCAGCCGGCCGCCCTCGCGGCCGACTGGCTCGTCTCGGCGTGGGACCAGAACACGGCGCTGCGTGCCGTCACGCCGGGCGTGGTGGCCGCGGAGGAGCTGGCGGGGGAGTGGATCGTCGACCTGCTCGGGCTGCCGGCCGGCTCTGATGTCGGCTTCGTGACCGGTGCGACGGTGGCGAACTTCACGTGCTTGGCGGCGGCGCGCGATGCGGTACTGCGCGACGTCGGCTGGGATGCCTCGATCCAGGGGCTCGCGGGCGGGCCGCGCGTGCGCGTGATCGTCGGTGAGGAGCGCCACGACACCGTCGACCACGCGGTGCGCATGCTCGGCCTGGGCGCACCCGTCGTCGTGCCGGCCGACGACCAGGGGCGCATCGACGTGGCCGCCCTCGAGGCGGAGCTCGCGGTGGACCACGGCCCCACGATCGTCGTGCTGCAGGCCGGCAACCTCCACTCCGGCGCGTTCGACGACTTCGGCCCCGCCATCGCCGCCGCGCACCTCGCCGGCGCGTGGGTGCACGTCGACGGCGCGTTCGGGCTGTGGGCCGCGGCATCCCCTCGCTCCCGTCCGCTGGTGGCCCACGTCGAACGGGCTGATTCGTGGGCCACGGACGCGCACAAGACGCTCAGCGTGCCCTACGACTGCGGCATCGCGATCGTCGCGGACCCGGCGGCGCTGCGCGCCGCGATGGGAATGACCGCGACCTACCTCAGCCGCACCGCGAGCTCCGACCACGCCGATCCGCACGACCGCGTGCCTGAACTGTCGCGGCGGGCGCGCGGCGTGCCGACGTACGCCGCGCTGCGGGCGATGGGGCGCGACGGCGTCGCCGCGCTCGTGGACCGGCTGACGGATGCCGCCGCAGCCCTCGCCGCCGGACTGTCGCGGCTTCCGGGGGTGGAGGTGCTGGGCGACGTGGTGTTCACGCAGGTGTGCGTGGCCCGCGCCGACGACGCGGCGACCGACGCGTGGGCCGATGCGCTGCGGGCGGACGGCGTCGCGTTCGCGTCGTCGTCGCACTGGCACGGGCGGTCCGTGCTGCGGTTCTCGGTCAGCAACTGGGGGACGGATGCCGCGCAGGCCGAGCGCACGCTCGGCGCCGCGGCATCCGCCCTCGCACAGGTGTGACGGCGAACGCCTGCCGGGTCAGTTGACCGGGCCGGTCCACTTCTCGCCGGGACCCTTGCCGATCGGGTCGGGGATGACGGAGGCCTCTCGGAACGCGAGCTGCAGCGAGCGCAGGCCGTCGCGCAGCGACCGCGCGTGCATGTCGCTGATCTCAGGCGCCCCGGCCGTGATGAGTCCTGCCAGCGCGTTGATGAGCTTGCGCGCTTCGTCGAGGTCGGTCTGCGTCTCCGGATCGTCGGCGAGCCCGACCTTCACGGCGGCCGCGCTCATGAGGTGCACCGCGGCCGTGGTGATGACCTCGACGGCCGGCACGTCCGCGATGTCGCGGGTGGCGGAGGCCGCCGCGCGTTCCTGCTCCTCCCAGCGGGCCTGACGTTCGGCGTCTACCGCCACAGTGCTCGTCTGGTCGCCGTCCTGGTCTCGAATCGTGTCCACGCCGTTCTCTCTGATAGACTGCTGCGGTCTCCGGTGCGTTCTGCACCGGATCGGAAAGTGGATCACATCCCACCCGCGCTTGCCGTTCCAGGCTACCGGGTCATGCACTCCGCCCCGACCGCTTGCGGAAGGGGTAGTTCAGGGTGCGAGAGCCGGCGCTCGCGTCGTGCCGGGTGGAATGCGTGACTCTTTCCGCGAATCCATCCGCATGAAGGAGTTCCGCATCAGCGATCCCCGCACCAACGACCGCATCCGGGTGCCCGAGGTCCGCCTCGTCGGCCCGAACGGAGAGCAGGTCGGCGTCGTCCGCATCGAGGTGGCGCTGCGCCTGGCTCAGGAAGCCGACCTCGATCTCGTCGAGGTGGCCCCCAACTCGAAGCCGCCCGTGGTCAAGATCATGGACTACGGCAAGTTCAAGTACGAGGCCGCGCAGAAGGCCAAGGAAGCGCGTCGCAACCAGGCGAACACCGTCCTCAAGGAGGTCCGGTTCCGTCTGAAGATCGAGGCTCACGACTACATCACCAAGCTCAAGCGCGCCGAGGGCTTCCTCCAGTCCGGCGACAAGGTGAAGGCCATGATCCTGTTCCGCGGTCGCGAGCAGTCGCGTCCCGAGCAGGGTGTGCGTCTGCTCCGCAAGTTCGCCGAGGACGTGGCCGAGTTCGGCACCGTGGAGTCGAACCCCACGATCGACGGACGCAACATGGTGATGGTCATCGCACCGCACAAGAACAAGTCCGAGGTGAAGACCGAGCAGAACGCTCAGCGCGCCGCGAACAAGGAGGCCGCACGGTCCGCCCGCAACGGCGCACCGGCGTCCGAGACCCCGGCCCCCGAGGCCGAGGCAGCCCCGGCCGAATAAGGCCCCACAGACTCCCGCACCGCGGGATACCGACTCCCGCCTGCGCGGGATGGAAACGAAGGAAGAAGAGATGCCGAAGCAGAAGACCCACTCGGGCGCCAAGAAGCGCTTCAAGGTCACCGGCAGCGGGAAGCTCATGAAGCAGCAGGCGAACCTTCGCCACAACTTCGAGGGCAAGTCCAGCCGCCGCACCCGCCGTCTGTCGCAGGAGCAGGTCCTCGCTCCCGGTGACGCCAAGGTCGCCAAGAAGCTCCTCGGTCGCTGAGCGCGCCGACGCACGAATAGGAATACAACGAAATGGCTAGAGTCAAGCGGGCCGTCAACGCCCACAAGAAGCGTCGCGTCATCCTCGAGCGCGCCTCGGGTTACCGTGGTCAGCGTTCGCGCCTGTACCGCAAGGCGAAGGAGCAGGTCACCCACTCGCTCGTCTACGCGTACCGCGACCGTCGCAAGCGCAAGGGCGACTTCCGCCGTCTGTGGATCCAGCGCATCAACGCCGCTGCCCGCCAGAACGGCATCACCTACAACCGCTTCATCCAGGGCCTCGGCCTCGCGGGTGTGCAGGTCGACCGCCGCATGCTCGCCGAGCTCGCGGTGAACGAGCCCAAGACGTTCGCGTCGCTCGTCGAGACCGCCAAGAAGGCTCTGCCCGAGAACGTCAACGCTCCCAAGAGCGCCTGACACCGGCATCCACTCGGAAACGGGGCGTCCTCCACACGGAGGGCGCCCCTTTCTTGTCCCTAGACTGATGCCGTGCTCGAGAACCCCCGCTCTCCGCGTGTCCGCGCCGTCGCGAAGCTGACGAAGCGCAGCGCCCGTCAAGAGACCGGGCTGTTCCTGCTGGAGGGGCCGCAGGCCGCGCGCGAGGCGCTGGCCTACAAGCCTGAGACGCTCGTCGAGATCTTCGCGACCCCGACGGCGATGGACAAGCACACCGACGTGCGCGACGCAGCGAGGGATGCCGGCCTGGAGGTCGTCTACACGACCGAGGCCGTGCTCGACGCGATGGCCGACACGGTGACGCCGCAGGGCATCGTCGCGGTGGCACGCCAGTCGCCGACGTCCCTGCGCGAGGTGTTCGCCGCGTTGCCCCGGCTCGTGGCGATCTGCGAAGAGGTGCGCGATCCGGGCAACCTGGGCACGATCATCCGCGCCGCGGATGCGGCGGGGGCGGATGCCGTCGTCCTGACCGGCCGGACGGTCGACCCCTACAACCCCAAGGTCGTGCGCGCGACGACGGGCTCGCTGTTCCACGTGCCGGTCGCGGTCGGCGTGGACCTCGCGACGGCGGTCGAGAAGGCCCATGCCGCCGGCGTGCAGGTGATCGCGGCCGATGTCGGCGGCGGCGACTTCCTCGCATCGCGCGACCTGCTGGCCGGGCCGACCGCCTGGCTGTTCGGCAACGAGGCGCGCGGACTGGAGGAGGACGCGCTGGCCCTCGCCGACCTGTCGCTGCGCCTGCCGATCTACGGCGCCGCCGAATCGCTCAACCTGGCGACCGCCGCGAGCGTGTGCCTGTACGAGACGGCGTTCGCGCAGCGAGCGGCCGACTGAGGCGGGTCGCGGTCCTGTTACAACACGGTTAAGACCCGTGCGGTGCTCTGGCCTCGGGTCGGAAGCCCGCCCTAGGGTGGCGATATGACGCCCGACGAAAGCGCGCCTCGCGGTGAATCGACACCGACCAGCAACATCTCGGTGCGGCGCGGGGATCCGCTTGTTGAGATCAAGGATGTCCAGAAGCATTACGGCGACTTCCAGGCCCTGAAGGACATCGACCTGACGGTCAACCGCGGCGAGGTCGTGGTCGTCATCGGGCCGTCCGGCTCCGGCAAGTCGACGCTGTGCCGCACGATCAACCGCCTGGAGACCATCACGAGCGGGACGATCACGATCGACGGCAAGGAGCTGCCGAAAGAAGGCAAGGGCCTCGCCGGCCTGCGAGCCGATGTCGGCATGGTGTTCCAGTCGTTCAACCTCTTCTCGCACCTGACGATCCTCGAGAACGTGACGCTCGGGCCGATCAAGGTCAAGAAGATGAAGAAGGCCGATGCCGAGGCGCTCGCCAAGCAGCTGCTCGACCGCGTCGGCGTCGGGCACCAGGCGTCGAAGCTGCCGGCCCAGCTCTCCGGCGGTCAGCAGCAGCGTGTCGCGATCGCACGCGCGCTCGCGATGCAGCCGAAGGTCATGCTGTTCGACGAGCCGACCAGCGCGCTCGACCCCGAGATGATCAACGAGGTGCTCGACGTCATGGTCGGCCTCGCCCAGGACGGCATGACGATGATCGTCGTCACCCACGAGATGGGCTTCGCGCGCAAGGCGGCCGACCGCGTGGTGTTCATGGCCGACGGGCAGATCGTCGAGCAGGCCACGCCCGAGGAGTTCTTCACGAACCCGCAGAGCGGCAGGGCGAAGGACTTCCTGTCCAAGCTGCTCACCCACTGACGTCCGCGCCTGCACCGGCGCGGCGAACGAAGGTATACACGGAACGGACTTGGAGGATCACATGCGGAACCTAAGGATCGGCGGGGCTCTCGCGGGCATCGCGATCGCAGCCCTCGCGCTGACGGCGTGCAACAGCGGCACGCCCGGCGCAGAGCCCTCGGCGTCGGACGGCGGCGGGGACGACGGCGGGTCGAGCACCCCCTGGACGGTCGCGACCGACGTGACCATCGACGGCAGCCCCACCTTCGACGCCATCACCGAACGCGGCACGGTCAAGGTCGGTGTCAAGGAGGACCAGCCGGGTCTCGGCTACCTCGACCCGACCACGGGGGAGCGCACCGGATTCGACGTGGATGTCGCACGGTGGATCGCGGCGTCCCTCGGCTTCGACGAGGAGCAGATCGAGTTCCAGCCGATCGCGTCGGCCAACCGCGAGCAGGCGATCGTGAACGGCGACATCGACTACTACGTCGGCACGTACTCGATCACCGACAAGCGCAAGGAGCAGATCTCCTTCGCCGGGCCGTACTTCATCACGGGTCAGGGCCTTCTCGTCGCGGCTGACAACGACACCATCGACGGGCCCGACTCGCTGACCGCCGACATGGTGGTGTGCTCGGCGACGGGGTCGACGTCGATCCAGCGGATCAAGGACCTCGGCACCGCGCAGACCAAGGAGTACGACACCTACTCGGCCTGCGTCGAGGACCTCAAGAACGGCCAGGTGGACGCGGTCACCACCGACGAGGCGATCCTCATCGGCTACGCGGCCCAAGACCCCGACAACCTCAAGGTCGTCGGCGACGTCTTCAGCGAGGAGCGCTACGGCGTCGGCCTCGCCAAGGGCGACACCGCGCTGCAGGAGTTCATCAACACGATGTTCACCGACGGCGGCGACGTCTGGCAGCAGATCTTCGACAACAACCTCGGCGCCTCAGGCGTGAAGGGCGAGCAGCCGGAGGTCGACCCGGTCGACTGACCGGGTTCCGGTGGCGGGGGCCGGGGCCCCCCCGGCCCCCCCCCCCCACCACACCCGCCCCCCCCCGGGGGGGTAACCACAGCCCTCCACCAACCCCCAAAAAAAATTAA